>NZ_JBBCAT010000002.1:306596-613192 GCF_037203705.1 Prosthecomicrobium sp. N25 | reverse complement strand
GGCCGCCGAGGACGCCGCGATCGCACGCCTGATCGACCTCCTGAAGATCAAGACCGGCGGCGCCGACCTGCCGGTCGGCTCCCTCTCGGGCGGCAACCAGCAGAAGGTTGTGATCGCCAAGTGGCTGATGACCCGGCCGCGGATCATCCTGCTCAACGACCCGACCCGCGGCATCGACGTCGGCACCAAGCAGGAGATCTACGGCCTCCTGCGCCGGCTGGCCGACGACGGCGCCGGCATCCTGTTCTACTCCACCGACTACGACGAGCTGATCGGCTGCTGCGACCGCGTCGCCGTCTTCTACGACGGCCGCATCGTGCGCACCCTGGCCGGGCCGGAGATCACCGAGCGGGCCCTGGTGGCGAGCGCCCTCAACCTGCCGGCCGAGATCGAGGCGGCCCGCGCCGCGGCGCCGGCCGCCCCCGGAGGCCATCCATGAGGGACTGGCGCTTTCACCTGGCCGAACACCAGCGGACGCTCCTCGCGCTCGCGGTCTTCCTGGCCATGTTCACCGTCTACATCTCCAACCATTCGGCCGGTCTCACTCCCAACGTCGCCACCACCGCCGCCAACAAGGCGGTCCTCCTCGCCATCGTGGCGATGGCCCAGACCTTGCCCGTGCTGACCGCCGGGCTGGACCTCTCCGTCGGCATGGTCTTCATCCTGGCGAACTGCCTGGCCTCGAGCATCGTGGTCGGCTCCCCCGCGATGACGGCCCTCGGCGTCCTCGGCGTCCTCGGCCTCGGGCTCGCCTGCGGCCTCGTCAACGGCCTGATCGTCGTCTACGGGCGCCTGCAGCCGATCATCACCACGCTCGCGACCGGCGCCTGCTATTACGGCTTCGCCCTGGCCCTGCGCCCGACCCCCGGCGGCGACATCAACCCCGACTTCGCCGACGCCCTGACCGGCCAGGTCTTCGGCGGCGTGCCCACGATGCTCTTCGTCCTGCTGGCCGTGGTGCTCGTCGTCTGGGTGCCCTACCGCCGGTCGGTCGTCGGCCGCGCCGCCTACGCGGTCGGCTCCAACGAGGCGGCCGCCTACATGTCGGGCGTCGACGTCGGCCGCGCCAAGCTGACCGCCTACCTGCTCTCCGGCCTGCTCGCCGCGATCGCCGGCCTCCTGCTCACCTGCCTCACCTACTCGGGCGAGGCCTCCTCGCCGATCGGCGGCACCTACACGCTGAACTCCATCGCCGCGGTGGTGATCGGCGGAACCTCGCTGTTCGGCGGCGCCGGCAGTGCGATCGGCTCGATCTTCGGCGCCTTCGTGCTGCGCACCGTCGAGGACCTCCTCTTCGTCTTCGACCTGCCGCCGCTCTGGCAGCCGCTATTCCAGGGCGTGGTGCTGCTGGCCGCCGTCAGCCTCGGCGCCCTGCGCCTTCTGAAGATCCGCAACCGCCTCGAACTCTTCGGATGACCAGGACCGACGGATGACCACGATCGCCGAACGCCTGCGCCGAACCGTCGACCCGGCCGCCCTGGTCGTCTTCGCCTGCACGGCGCTGCTCCTGTTCGTCGGCAGCTTCTACTCGGCCAACTTCCTGTCCCTGCCCTACCTGCTCCAGCAGCTCCAGGTCGCCGCCTTCCTGGGCATCATCGCATCCGGGGTCATGCTGGTGATCCTCCTCGGCCACATCGACCTGTCGATCCCCTGGGTGGTCACCATCGGGGGCATGATGTCGACCGCCATGTCCGGCTACGGCACGGTCGGCGAGGTCCTCGCCATCCCGTTCGGCCTTCTCTGCGGCATGCTGTTCGGCATCGTCAACGGCGTCGGGGTCGCCTATCTCCGGGTGCCCTCGATGATCTTCACCCTCGGCACCAACGCGGTCGCCCAGGGGCTGATGGTGGTCCACACCGGCGGCTTCGCCCCCCAGGACCACGCGACCGACGCCATGCACTTCCTCGCCGTCCAGCGCAGTCTGGCCGGCATCCCCAACGCCGTGCTGGTCTGGGCCGTGGTCGGCGCGGTCCTCCTGTTTCTCCTCGGCCGGACGACGCTCGGCCGCAGCATCTACGCGATCGGCAACCGGGAGCGCGCGAGCTACCTGTCCGGGATCGACACCCGCCGGGTGATCGTCGTCTGCTTCGCCCTCTCCGGCATGCTCGCCGCCATGGGCGGGGTCCTGCTCGCCGGCTACTCGACCAAGGCCTACCAGGCCATGGGCGACGCCTACCTGCTGCCCGCCATCGCGGCCGTGGTCCTCGGCGGCACCAACATCCTGGGCGGCCGCGGCAGCTACCTCGGCACCGTCGCGGGCGTGATCCTGATCACCGTCCTGCAGTCGATCCTGTCTGTGATGCAGATGGAGGAGGCCTACCGCCAGATGATCTACGGGGCGGTGATCATCGGCATGCTGCTCTTCTACGGACGCGCCCGGAAGCTCTCCGGCTGACCCCGCGCAGGCGGCGCGGAGGATTTCCCCGCCGCCGCGGATCAAACGGCCCCGGCGGACGTTGTTCCGGCTCGCTGAAGCGCGAGCGGAGCCCATGACAGAACCCGCCCCTGCCCCGCCGCAGACCGCCCACGGCCTCGGCACCCCCCTGATCACCGCCGGAGGCCTCATCTTCGCGGTCGGCGGCCTCTACTTCGGGCGGGACATCTTCATCCCCTTCGCGCTGGCGGTCGTCATCAGCTTCGCCTTGTCGCCCCTGGTCGCCGCGCTCCGCCGCCTGCGCCTGCCCCGGGTCGTCGCGGTCGTGGGCGCGGTCTTCATCGCTTTCCTCGTCGTCGTCTCGACCGCCTTCGTGGTCGGCCTGCAACTCGTCGAGCTCGCCGACAACCTGCCGAGCTACCGATCGACCGTCAGCCAGAAGATCCGCAGCCTGCAGGCCCCCGGCGCCAGCGGCGGCACGGTCGACAAGGTGACGTCGACGGTCAGGGACATCGCCGAGGAGCTGAAGAAGGAGCCCGCCCCCGATCCCGCGAACCCGCAGGCGTCCACCCGCCCTGCCGCCAAGCCGGAGGCCTCGCCGATCCCGGTGACGATCGCGGAGGGCCAGGCGAGCCCGATCACCATCCTGACCACATTCGTGGGCCCCCTTCTGGCGCCCCTGGTGACCGCCGGCCTCGTCATCGTCTTCGTCGTCTTCGTGCTTCTGGAACGCGAGGACTTGCGCGACCGCTTCATCCGCCTCTTCGGCGCCGGAGACCTCAACCGCAGCACCCAGGCGCTCGACGACGCCGCCAAGCGCGTGAGCCGCTATCTCCTGATGCAGCTCCTCGTGAACACCCTTTACGGTGTGCCGATCGGCCTCGGCCTCTTCCTAGTCGGCGTTCCCAACGCGCCGCTCTGGGGCCTGCTCGCCGTCGTGCTGCGCTTCATCCCCTATCTCGGGCCCTTCATCGCCGCCCTCTTCCCCCTCGCCCTGGCGATCGCGGTCGACCCCGGCTGGACCATGTTCCTCTGGGTCGGCGCGCTCTTCCTCGGCGCCGAGCTCATCAGCAACAACGTCGTCGAGCCCTGGCTCTACGGCTCCTCGACGGGCCTCTCGCCGCTCGCCATCATCGTCTCGGCCATCTTCTGGACCACCCTCTGGGGCCCGGCCGGCCTGTTCCTCGCCACCCCCCTCACCGTCTGCCTCGTCGTCATCGGCCGCCACGTGCCGCAGCTCCGCTTTCTCGACGTGCTGCTGGGCAGCGATCCCGTGCTGGCCCCGGAGGAGCGCTTCTATCAGCGCCTGCTCGGCGGGCACCTGGAGGAGGCGATCGAGATCGCCGAGGAGCGCATCCGAGCGGACTCGGCCCTGGCCTTCTACGAGCATGTCGGCATCCCGGCGCTTCGCCTCGCCGAGAACGACCGCCAGCGCAGCGCCGTCGAGATCGGCTACCGGCGGATCGTCGCCGACACAGCGATTTGCGTGGTGCGCGACATCGAGGAGAACGCCGAGATCGAATCTGCCCCGGAGGAGCTGCGCAACCTCGATCACGACGACATCACGCTCCTCTGCATCGCGGGTCGCACCGAGCTCGACCGGGCGGCGGCGGAGATGCTGGCCGAGGCGGCCCGCGAGCACGGCGGCGTCGTGCGCGTCCTGCCGCCCATCGCCATCTCGCACGACGCGCTCGGGCAGATCGACCTCGAGGGCATCGACGCGGTCTGCCTCTCCTATCTCCACCCGAACCCGATCACCTATGCCCGCTACACCTGCCGCCGCCTGCGCCGGCGCAATCCGAAGTGCCGGCTGATCGTGGCCGCCTGGAACCTCGCCTCCCGTCCCGCCGCCGACGACCTCGCCGCCAACATCGGCGCCGACGCGGTCGTCTTCTCCGTGGCCGCCGCCCTCGACCACCTCGCCCCCGCCCCCGCCTCCGCCCGGTCCGACACGCCGGCGCAGGACCCCGAGGCGGACCGCAACGCGTCGGCCGCGGTGCTGCGGTCGCTCGGCCTGTCCTCGACCACCGGCGAGCCCTTCGAGAGCTTCATCAAGCGCGCCGCGCAGGACTTCGCCGTCCCGCTCGCCCTCGTCACCCTGGCCCGCACCACGGCCCCCGCCCCTGAACCCGCGCCGGGCGACGAGAAGGTCGAGCGGCCCGCATCGCGGCGCGACGCGGTCTGGGCGCGTCTTCTGGAGGGCGAAGTGGACGTGAAGGTCTTCGCCGACGTGACCAAGGAGGAGCGCTTCGCCACCGACCCGCTGATCCTGGAGAACGGCATCCGCTTCTTCGCCGCCGCCCCTCTCATCTCCACCACGGGCCCGGTGATCGGCTGGCTCGTCCTGATCGACACCCGCCCCCGCGAGCCCCTGGGGGACGACGAACGCGAACTCCTGCGCGGCATGGCCGCGGAACTGGTCGCCGAACTGGAAGCCGAGCCCGCCACCCTGCCGTGACCGGCCCGTCCACCGCCGGCCCGCCCGGGAACGGCCGGCCCGGAAGAAGGGCGCCGTGGCCGACCGGCCGGGTCCTCACCCCTCCGGCACCCCGGCCTTGCGCAACCCTTCGACGAAGGTCGGCCCATGCGCGTAAGCGGCGAGGTTGGCGACGAGGGTCCTGACCACCAGGGGCGGGCCGACGCGGTTGCGGATCGCGATGAAGTCCCGCGCCTCGTCGACGAGGCCGAGATGCCCGCAGCAGCTGATCAGCGCGTTGTAGTGGCCCGGATAGGCCGGGTAGGACGCCACCGCCCGGCGCAGGAACGGCAGCGCCTCGTCGAAGCGCCGCGCCCCGAGGAGGGCGAGACCGTGGTTCGACGTATAGAGCCCCGCCAGGCTGTCGAGCGGGCTGAGGCGCAGCGCCCGGCCGGTCTCGGCGATCGCCGCCTCGGCCTGCCCGGCCCGGAGCAGGACCAGCCCGTGGACCGAATGGCCGAGCGCGAAGCTCGGGTTCAGCGCGAGCGCCGCGGCGGTCTCGCCGAGCGCCCGGTCGTGACGGCCGAGGGTGCTGTGGCAGAGCCCGGCGACCATCCGGGCCCAGGGATCGTTGGCGTCGAGTGCCAGCGCCGCCGTCGCCCTCTCGCTCGCCCGCGCCAGCGCCGCCGGCCGGTCCTCGTCCCAGTAGCAGACGGCCGACCACCAGGTCGCCCAGGACAGCAGCGCCTGCGGTCGCGCATAGGAGGGTTCGATCGCGATGGCCCTCTCCAAGAGCGCCTGCGCCTCCCGGTTCGCCTCCCGCTCCACCCGGTTGATGAGGTCGATGGCCCGCACCGCGAGGCCCCAGGCGTCGATGCTGTCCGTCTGCCGCGCCGCCGCCCGGAACCCCTCCTCGGCGGTGAGGTGGGGCTCGACCGCCGCCACCACCTTCTCGGTGATGTCGTCGAGCACCGTGAAGATGTCCCCGGGATCGCCGTCGTAGCGCTCGGCCCAGATGTGCTTGCCGGTCTCCGCGTCGACGAGCTGGCCGGTCACGCGCAGCCGGCCCCCGGCCGTGCGGACGCTCCCCTCCAGCACGTAGCGGACGCCGAGGTCGCGCGCCACCGCGCGCACGTCGACCGGCCGGCCCCGGTACACGAAGGTGGAGTTGCGGGCGATTACGAAGAGCCAGCGAAGGCGGGCGAGCCCCGTGATGATGTCCTCCGTCAGCCCGTCGGCCATGAAGGCCTGCTCGGGATCCGGCCCGAAATACGCGAAGGGCAGGACCGCGATCGAGGGCCGGTCGGGCGGCCGGACCGGTGCGGCCGGCTCGGCCGGGACCGGGTCGGGCTCGGGGCCCGCCTCGAGCAGGCCGCGCAGCGCCAGGCCGGTGTGTCCCTCCACGATCGCGAGGGTACGCTCGGAGAAGAGGCCCGTCAGGAGCTTGTCGACCGTCGACCGCCCGAGCCGCGTGCGGAAGGCGAACTCGTCGCGCGAGATGTGCTGGCGGGCGATGTAGTCCCGCACCGCCGCGGCGACCTTGCGCTCCCCGCTCATGCCGCAAGTCTCCGACTCGCCGGCCGATGCCCCTCGACGTACCGGTCCGCCACCGCGCCGCGCCTTCCCGTCGCCCCCGGCGCCGCCGCCGCGATGCGCGCGCGGGACGCCGAAAGCTCTCGACAGCAGAATTACTTAGCCGCGCAGACCGGTCAAGCGCACCGCGCAGGCCGGCGCCCCGGACCGGACGGGTTTTCCGGATCTTTCCGGCCTTTCCGGGAAAACTCCGGAAAACCCAGGCGACACCTGCGGAAATCCTTCGATGCTAGTAAGCTTCCCATTGCAGAGCCCGCGACAAGGCGGGCCGGGCACTTGGGGAGATTTCGATGAGCGATGCCGCCGTGTCATGGCCGCGCAAGACGCGCGACCTTCACAACCACCATTTCGACTCGACCGTCTGGGATGACTACGTCTTCCGCGACGGCGACATCGTCGTCGCAACCTATGCCAAGTCGGGCACGACCTGGACCCAGCAGATCATCGGCCAGCTGGTCTTCGAAGGAGACCCGGATGTCGACGTCGCCAACCTGTCGCCCTGGATCGACCTGCGGGTGCCCCCGAAGCCCGTGAAGCTCGCCGCCGTCGAGGCGCAGACGCACCGCCGCTTCGTGAAGACCCATCTTCCTGTCGACGCCCTCGTGATGTCGCCCAAGGCGCGCTACGTCTACGTGGCCCGCGACGGCCGCGACGTCGTCTGGAGCATGTACAACCATCACCTGAACGCCAACGCCGCCTGGTACGCCGCCCTGAACGACTCCCCCGGCCGCGTCGGCCCGCCGATCGAGCCGCCTCCGGCCTCGATCCGCCAGTACTACCACGAGTGGCTCGACCGGGACGGCCATCCCTTTTGGTCATTCTTCGAGAATGTCGCGAGCTGGTGGTCCGTTCGTAATCTCCCCAACGTGCTCTTCGTCCATTTCGCCGACCTGAAGGCCGACCTCGACGGTGAGGTCCGCCGCATCGCCGACTTCCTCGGCATCACGGTCGATCCGCAGCGCTGGCCGGCGATCCTGGACCATTGCAGCTTCGACTGGATGAAGCGGCACGCCGGCCAGACCGCACCGCTCGGCGGCGTCTTCTGGGACGGCGGCGCCGAGACCTTCATCCACAAGGGGACGAACGGGCGCTGGCGCGACACGCTGACGGACGCCGAGAGCCGCAAGTACGAGGACCTCGCCCTCGCCAGGCTCGGCCCCGACTGCGCGCGCTGGCTCGCCGCGGGCCGCCAAGCCGTCCAATAGACGACCGCCGACCGACCACCCGAACGATCCGGTGATGCCATGCCCTGCGCCAAGCGCCGGTCGATTTCGCGCGCCCTCCTGCTGGCCGCCGCCCTCGCCGGACCGGTGGCCCTGGCGGCCGCGGCCCCCGCCGGCGGCGACGCCCCGCCTGCCGCGCCCGAGCACCTCCGCGACACCGGGCTCTACGCAGACCCGGAGCGGCGGGCGGTCGATCCGGCCCACCTGACCTTCGCGCCGCAGTACGCGCTGTGGACCGACGGCGCCGCCAAGCGCCGCTGGATCTCGCTCCCGCCCGGCAGCCGCATCGACGCCTCGGACCCCGATGACTGGCGCTTTCCGGTCGGCACCCGCGTCTGGAAGGAGTTCGCCTTCGACGGCCGGCCGGTCGAGACGCGCTACATGGAGCGTCTGCCGGACGGCACCTGGCTCTACGCCGCCTATGCCTGGAACCCGGAGGGGACCGACGCCCTGCGGGTCGGACCCGCGGGGCGCCGCCGGGCGTATCCGCTGCCGGGCGGAGCGAGTCACGTGATCCCGGGCGTCCAGGACTGCAAGGCCTGCCACGAGGGGCAGGCGAGCCGGGTGCTCGGCTTCTCGGCCCTGCAGCTCTCGCCCGACCGCGACCCGCGGGCGCCTCATGCGGAGCCGCCCCCGGCCGGTTCGGTCGACCTAGCCGGCCTCGCGGCGACCGGCCTCCTCGAGGGCCTGCCGCCCGCCCTGCTGGCCGACCCGCCTCGGATCCGGGCCCCGACCGCCGAGGCGAGGGCCGCCCTCGGCTACCTGCACGGCAATTGCGGCCACTGCCACGACCGGTCGGGCCCGCTCGCCAGCCTCGGCCTCGTCCTCCGCCATCCGGCGCTCGCCCCGGAGGCGACCCCGCCGCCCGCGCTGGCGACCACGCTCGGGGTTCCCGCCCGCCGCCTCGGCTCGGAGGGTGCCACCCGCATCCACCCCGGCGACCCGGACCTGAGCCTTCTCGTGCAGCGGGCGGCCTCGCGCGCCCCGACCCTGCAGATGCCGCCCCTCGGCACGGCGACCGTCGACCACGACGCCGTCCGCCTGCTGCGCGCCTGGATCGCGCAGCTCGACCCCAAGCCCACACGGAGACCCGACCCATGATCCGCAGCCTCGTCCTCGCCCCCGCCTGCCTCGCCGCCCTCCTCGCCGCGAGCCTCCAGTCTCCGGCGGCCGAGCCCGCCGACAAGATCCGGCGCGGTGAGTATCTCGCCACCATCGGCCTCTGCAACGATTGCCACACCCCGCTGAAGACGACGCCGGACGGACCCGTGCCCGACATGAGCCGCATGCTCTCCGGCCATCCCGCCGCCGCCGGGGCGACACCCCCGATCCGCCTCCCCGAACCCTGGATGGCCGCGATCGGGCCGTCCCTCACGGCCTTCTCGGGCCCCTGGGGCGTCAGCTACGCCGCCAACCTCACCCCCGACCCGGAGACCGGCGTGCTGCGCGGCTTCACCGAGGCCCAGTTCGTCGCCACGCTGCGCAACGGCCGCCATCAGGGCCAGGGCCGCGAGATCCTGCCGCCGATGCCCTGGCCCTGGATCGGCAAGATGACGGACGAGGATCTCGGCGCCCTTTTCGCCTACCTGCGCCAGATCCCGCCGGTCCGGAACCGGGTGCCGGATCCGCTCCCGCCCGTCAATTGACCGCGGGCCCCGGGCTTCAGGACGGCGCGGGGCCGCGTCGCCTTCCCCAACGGCGCCGACCCCTTCCTCCGGAACGGCAGAAAATATCGACAAAATGGGTTGCCGAGCCCTGTTTGCCGATTTATTGTCTGACCGCCGCCTGACAGAGGAGCCGTGAACGGCCGACCAGGGGGCAGGAAACCCCAGACGAGGGAGTTCGGCATGACCCTCTTCCAGTCCATTCGCGCGGCCGCCATGGCGGCGCTCGTCGCGGTCCTCCCGCTCGGGTCCGCCGCGACGGCCCAGACCACCAAGGTGCAGGTCGCCCTCGGCGACACGATCTCGGTGGAGACCCTCGCCTACCTGATCGCGCTCGAGCGCGCCAAGGAGCGCGGGGTCGACTACAACCTGACTTCCTTCGCCAAGGAGGAACTCGCCATCCAGGCCGTCGTGAACGGCCAGGCGGATCTCGGCATCGGCACGCCCTATTCGGTCGTGCAGAAGTCCAAGGCGCCCCTCAAGGCCGTGTTCCAGGTCACCCGCCTCGTCTTCTTCGCGGTCGCCGACAAGCAGCTCTACAAGACCTGGAAGGACCTCGACGGGCAGCCCTTCGTGTTCCACGCCCGCGGCACCGGGACCGAGGCCATCGGCAACATCCTGGCCGAGCGCAACGGCATCAAGTTCGGCCAGCGCAGCTACGTCGCCGGCTCGGAGAACCGTGTCGTTGCCATGCTGAACGGCCAGATCAAGGCGACCATCGTCGACCTGGCCAACAAGAACCTGCTCCTCGCCAAGGGTGGCGACCGCTTCCACGTCCTGCCCGGCCTCGACGAGAAGGCGAGTGACGAGATCCTCTTCGGCCGCACCGACTGGCTCGCCAAGAACCAGGCCGCCACCGACGTGATCGTCGAGGAGTTCGCCCGCCTCTGGCAGCAGATGGCGCAGAACCCGAAGATCATCGAGCAGGAGCGCGCCAAGCGCGGCCTGCTGAAGGATCTCCCCAAGGAGCTCCTCGCCAACGTCGACAAGTTCTACGCCGAAGCGGTGGAGAACGGCGTCTTCGACAAGACCGGCGGAAGCCCGGCGGCCGTGCGCGCCGACTTCGACTTCTACACCCAGGCCGGCCAGATGACCGGACCCGCCGCGGAGCTGAAGGTCGAGGAGTTCTGGGACTTCGGCCCGCTCGAGCGCGCCCGCAAGAAGATCGGCGGCTGATGGCCGGTCCTCGAACGAGCCGCGGACCCGCCCGCCGGGTCCCCGGCCGAGCCGCGGACGGCGGACCCGGAAGGCATCCATGATCGGCACCGGCACCAAATCGGCACCCCCCGCCTCGCTCCCGGCCCCCTCGGCCGGGCGCGCGGTGCTGAGCCGGCTCACGGGCCCGCTGCCGCTTCGGATCCTCTCCTTCGCGATCGCCCTGGCGGCCTGGGAGGTGGCCGGCCGCTGGCCCGTCAGCCCATCTTTCCCGCCCTTCTCGGAAACCGCCGTCGCCTTCGCGGGCCTGGTCACCGACGGGAGCCTCCTCGCCGCCTTCGCGATCACGCTCGTGCCGCTCGCCATCGGGGTGGCGATCTCGGGCCTGGTCGGGGTCGGGCTCGGGGTCGCGATGGGCCTGGACGAGCGGATCGAGTGGCTCGGCGTGCCGGTCTTCATCGTCCTCCAAGCGGCGCCGCTCGCCGCGCTGGTGCCGCTCCTCGTGCTCGCCTACGGCATCGGCATCACCACCAAGGTGGCGATCGTCTGCATCATGGCGATGCCCGTGATCGTGCTGAACGCCTTCAAGGCCGTCCGGCACACGCCCCGCTCGCTCGTCGAGATGGGCACTATTTTCATGGGCACGCGCCGGCAGATCATCGGCAAGATCATCCTTCCCGCCGCCACGCCGGTCATCTTCGCCGGGCTCAGGCTCGGCACCGCGGCCGGCTTCGTCGGCGCCGTCCTGGCCGAGCTCCTCGTCACCCCGACCGGCATCGGCGACATCATCACGTACAACCAGTCGATCGCCGAGTACCCGAAGATGTATGCCGCCATCGCGGCCGTCATCGCGGTCTCGGTCGCCTTCATCGAATTCCTCGGCTTCGTGGAGCGCCGCTTCCTGAGGCCCGAAAGCCGGAGATCCTCATGAGCCCCGCCATCGCCGGCGCCGCTCCCGCGGACCGCGCCCCGCCGCTCCCCGCCGGCACCCCGGAGGCGATCGTGGAGGTGCGCGGCATTTCCAAGACCTACGGCACCGTCGAGGCGCTGAACGGCATCAGCCTGACCTTCCCGGAAGGCCAGCTGACCTCGATCCTGGGTCCGTCGGGCTGCGGCAAGACCACGCTCCTCAAGATCATCGCCGGCCTCCTGGAGCCCAACGCCGGCGAGGTCTGGGTCAAGGGACGGCGCGTCACCGCTCCGGGACCGGAGCGCAGCTTCGTGTTCCAGGACTTCGCCCTGATGCCCTGGGCGACCGTCATCCGCAACGCCGCCTTCGGGCTGGAGCTGCGCGGCGTGCCCAAGGCCGAGCGCGAGGCGGTCGCCGCCAAGGCCATCGTCGAAGTCGGCCTCGGCGGCTTCGAGCAGAAGTTCCCGCACGAACTGTCCGGCGGCATGCGCCAACGCGTCGGGCTCGCCAGGGCCCTCGCGGTCAACGCCGACGTGGTCATGATGGACGAGCCCTTCTCGGCCGTCGACGAGCAGACCCGGCGCAAGTTCCAGGAGGACCTGCTCCGCCTGGTCGCCCAGGAGCGCAAGACCTTCCTGTTCGTGACCCACTCGATCGAGGAGGCCGTCTACGTCTCCAACCGCATCGTCCTCCTGTCGCGCCGCCCGAGCCGCGTCCAGCGGATCATCGACATCGACCTGCCGCGCGACGGTGACCCTGAGAAGATCCGCCGCCATCCGGACTATCTGGATACGGTGGAGGAAATCTGGCAGGGGCTGAAGCACTATGTCGACTGAAGGCCTCGCCCCATGACGATCCGCGGCATCCGCATTCCCATGATGGCGTCCCTGCTGATCTGGGCCCTCCTCTGGGAGGTCGTCGGCCGCGCGGAGGTGACGATCCTGATCCCGCCGCTCTCCGCCACGCTCGTCCGCCTCGTCGAGATCGCCGGGACCGAGACCTTCTGGGACGCCCTCGCCATCACGGCCCGCACCTTCGCGCTGGGCAGCGCGGTCGCGATCCTGGTCGGCGTGCCGGTCGGCATCCTGATGGGCCGGCTGCCCCTCGTCGACCGCATGCTGCTGCCCTGGGTGAACACCTTTATCAGCGCGCCGCTCTCCGCCCTGGTGCCCGTCATCATGGCGATCTTCGGCTTCGGCGAGACCACGATCGTGCTCACCGTCGTGCTCTTCGCGATCTGGATCGTGATCCTCGACGCCCGCGCCGGCACCGAGGCGATCTCGCCCTCCCTGGTCGAGATGGCCCGGGTCTACGGGGCGACGCGCTGGCAGGCCTTCTCCAAGATCTACGTCCAGTCGGCCCTGCCCGAGATCCTGACCGGCATCCGCCTCGGCCTGCTGCGCGCCGTCAAGGGCGTCATCATCGGCCAGCTGCTGGTCTCCGTGGTCGGCTTCGGTCACCTCTTCGAGATCTACTCGTCGAACTTCCTCATGGAGCACATGTGGGCCCTGCTCGTCGTGCTCTTCGGTCTCGCCTTCGCGCTCGACGCGGTGCTGGGCGCCGTCGAGCGCCGGGTCGACCACTTCGCCTCCTCCCGCCAGTGATCCCACCAGAAAGGAACCTCCCGTGGGCTACGTCATCTCCCCGCCGCCGGTCGTCACGCTTCCCGTCCTGGGCACGGACGACACCTTCCCGGTCCGGCGGATCTACTGCATCGGCCGCAACTACGCGGAGCACGCCATCGAGATGGGGCACGACCCCTCCAAGGAGCCGCCCTTCTTCTTCCAGAAGAACCCGGACAACCTCCTCGTCGAGGGCCAGGACTTTCCCTTCCCGCCCAAGTCGAAGGACGTCCATTTCGAGATCGAGCTCGTCGTCGCGCTGAAGAGCGGCGGCGCGAACATCCCGGTCGACCGCGCCCTCGACCATGTCTTCGGCTACGCCATCGGCCTCGACATGACCCGCCGCGACCTGCAGGGCGAGGCCAAGAAGCTCGGCCGTCCCTGGGAGATCGGCAAGGCCTTCGAGCATTCCGCCCCTTGCGGCCCGATCCACCCCGTTTCGAAGGTCGGCCATCCCGCCTCCGGCGCCATCTGGCTCGAGGTCAACGGCGAGATGCGCCAGAAGGGCGACGTCAACCAGATGATCTGGAAGGTGCCGGAGATGATCTCCTACCTGTCCGAATACTTCGTCCTGGCGCCCGGCGACCTGATCATGTCCGGCACCCCCGCCGGCGTCGGCGCCGTCAAGGCCGGCGACCGCCTTCGCGGCCATGTCGACGGCGTCGGCGACCTGAACGTGAGCGTCGTCTGAAGTCCCGGGCTCTCGCCCGACCTTGGGCGGACTGACGATCCGAGATGCCCGGGCCTCCGTCCCGGGCATCCGCGCGTCGGGGCCGACCCGGCCCGCTTCACGCCGTCCGGAACGTCCCCTCGACGATCGTCGCGGTCCGACGGTAGTGCGCCTCCAGGAGCGCGGTCGCGGCCGGGATGTCGCCGGCCACCGCGGCCTCCATGATCTCCCGGTGCTCGTCCGGCCCCTGCCGGGCCGGATAGACCTGCGCGGCGGCGAGACGGCGGTAGCGGTCCGCCTGGTCGCGCATGTCGCGGCAGTAGCCGATCAGCCAGCTCGACCCGCAATTGGCGATCAGCGCCTGGTGGAACTCACGGTGACGCTCCTCCCAGGCCGGGTTGAAGCTGTAGGTCGTGGCGTCCAGCGAGCGCGGCGTCCGCGACAGGCGGTGGAAAGCGAGGACCACCCCCTCCTCCCAGGCCTCCGTCCGGTTGCGCATGGACTCGCCGAGCGCCAGCGTCTCCAGCCAGCAGCGCGTCTTCACCAGTTCCTCGAGCCTGTCGAGGCTGACCGGCGCCACGTAGAAGCCGCGCTGGTCCCGCCGCTCGACCAGCCCTTCCGAGGACAGCCGGTTGAGCGCCTCGCGCACCGGGCTCGCCCCGACGCCGTAGCGCTCGCAGACGAACTCGATGCGCAGCTTCAGGCCCGGCGACAGGGCCCCGGCCAGGATGTCGTCCCGGATCCGGTCGTAGGCGGTGCTCGCGATCGTGCGGGCGACTTGCTCGTTCATTGAAGGTCGCGTCGGTTCGGCGGCTCGACCTCCAAAATATCGACAACCACGCCCGCCAGCAAGTTTTGTATATGTTTCACCTGGCGCGCCCGCCCGCATCACCCTCCTACCCGAACATGTCCGCCGTGATCCCCGCGTACCATCCGAGCGACTCCTCGTAGGTCTTCTTGCGCAGTTCCGCCGGCTCCGCCGTCTTCGACACGAAGCCCTCGACCTCCTTGATCTTCTCCGGCGAGGGCTCGTAGCGGCCGCCGACCTTCACGCCGTCGTCCGTCTCGATCAGGCTCCAGCAGGTGTTGGTGTAGCGGGCCGGGAAGGCCTTGGCGTCGGTCAGCTCGGAGCGGATCACCATGGCGGCGACCTTCGCCTGGCTGTTGGCCGAGAAGGCCGACTTTGGCATGTCGCCGGCCACGCAGGCGTCGCCGAGCACGAAGACCGCCGGATCCACGGCCGACTTCATCGTCGCCGGGTCGATGGCGCAGTAGCCGCCGGCGGGCGCCAGCCCCGCCTCGCGCGCGATCGCGCCCGCCATCTGGGCCGGGATGACGTTGACGAGCGCCGCCTCGTAGGTCTCGAAGCCGGTCACCACCGTGTTGGTCTTCGGGTCGACCGACTTCACCCCGTCGTGCACCCCCGGGGCGAGCCATTCCACCATCCCCGGATAGTGCTTCTCCCAGCCCTCCTGGAAGAGCCCCATCTTCGAGAAGCGCTCCTTCGGATCGAGCACCACGATCTTCGACTTCGTCCGGCCCGTGGCTTTGAGAAGATGCGCCATCATGGAGACCCGCTCGTAGGGGCCCGGCGGGCAGCGGTAGGGATTGGGCGGCGCCACCATGACGATCAGCCCGCCGTCCGGCACGGCGTCGAGCCGGGCTTTCAGGAGTTGGGTCTGCCGGCCCGGCTTCCAGGCGTGCGGCATGGCCTCCTCGGCCTCCCGGCTCCAGCCGGGGACGCTGTCGTACTTGAGATCGATGCCTGGGGAGACGACCAGCCGGTCGTAGGGCAGCGTCGACCCGTCGGCGAGCCGCACCAGCTTCTTGTCCCGGTCGATCCCGGTCGCCCGCTGGTGGTTGATCGTCAGTCCGGGTTCGGCGGCGAGCCGGTCGTAGCCATGCACGATGGACTCGTAGCTGCGGAAGCCGCCGAGGTAGAGGTTGGAGAAGAAGCAGGTCTGGTAGGTCCGGCCCTCCTCCACGAGCGTCACCTCGATCGCGCCCTTCGAGTCCTTCGCGATGTAGCGGGCCGCCGTCGCCCCGCCGGCGCCGCCGCCGATCACCACGACCTTCGGCTTCCCCTGGCCGCGCACCGCCGGCGCCCCGATCAGCCCGGCGCCCGCGAAGGCGAGGCCGCCCGCCAGGATGGTTCTGCGCGTGGTCTGCATGGTCTCCCTCCCGATCGCTCTCCCGGAGTTCCCGTGCGGCCGCGACGCCACCGGGCCCCTCTTGTCGTCTCCCGGACGCCGGCCCGACGGGACCGGTCGTCCGGGGCGGAGTATAGCGTCACCGCTGCGATTTCATCACCAGAATACCGCCCCGCCGGGCACGCATGGCCGGGCGGCGGCTAGGGACCCGGAACTCAGGCGGTCGCCGGGCGGCGCCGGCCGAGGAGCGGCCCGTAGGCGCCGAGGAAGGTCCCGAAGGCGACGATCCAGCCGAGCGCGGCGACATGCATCAGCACGAAGCCGTCCGGTGCGAACGCCATGGCGACCCGGGCGGCCGCCGCCCCCACGATCGCGGCGTAGAGCGCCTGCGTGGCCCGCGAGGCGACCAGCGGCCGGCCCGTGTGGCCGAGGCTCGCGCGCGTCATCACCGCCAGCGTCATGGTGCCGATCGCTCCGATCCCGAAGGCGTGGAAGCCGGCCGCCGACGACACCGTCCCGGGTGCGGCCGCGTGCAGGGCGGCGAGGAGGAAGCCGACCGGCAGGAACCCGTAGCCGACATGCAGCACCAGAACGAGCCGGTCCGGCACCGTATGGAAGCCCTTCCAGCGGGCGAGCCGGGCGGCGCTGGCGGCCGCCGCCGCGGCGAGCGCCGCCGCGGTGAAGAGGCCTTCCGGACGGACCGTCCAGGCGAGCAGGCCCAGGCCCATGACCGCCATGGCGGCCTTGTCGAAGCGGCCGAAGGGGGCCGGCTTGATCGTCGCCTTGCCGTTGCGGGCGAGCCAGTTCTGCGTGAAGCTCGGCACGATCCGGCCGCCGATCAGGCCGATCAGCATCAGCACCACCGAGAAGCCGGCCCGCGTCGCGACCGACGCCGTGCCGGTGATCGCCGCCTCGGCGTGGAAAGCCCCGTTGGCGAGGCCGAGCACCAGCACCATGGCCACCACCGGAAGATTGCGCAGGTTGCCGGCCGCGTGCACCTCCCGGGCCGCTACCGCGGCCATCGTCACCAGGAAGGCCACGTCCACCACCCCCGCCGCGGCCGGACCCCACAGGGCCGAGCCCGCGACCGCGATCCGGCCCGCCGCCCAGAGACCGACGAGCCCCGCGAGCGGAGCGCCCACGACCGGCAGCCGCCCGGTCCAGTTCGGGATGGCGGTCAGCAGGAAGCCCCCGATCACCGCCGGGGCGAAGCCGAACAGCATCTCGTGGACGTGCCAGTCGACGGGAGAGAAGGCGGTCGGAAGCTGCAGGTGCCCCTCGAAGACGGGCAGCCAGAGCAGCATGGCCACGACGCCCCAAAGCGCCGCGGCGAGGAAGAAGGGGCGGAAGCCCCAGGAGAAGACGGCGGGGCCGCGGAAGGCGCGGGCGGTTTCGCTGGTTCCGGTCACGGGATTGCCTCCGGTCGAGAAGTCTGTCGGTCGGACCAGGGTGGCCTGTCCGCGCCGGCCCGCCCTGGACATCCGTCAAGCGGCCGGCCGGAGGACCCGGGGATCAGAGGCCGAGCCGGGCGAGAAGGCCCGGCTCGTCGCGCACGAGGCGCAGGCCGAGGTTGGCGGGCGGCACGCCGGCCGAGCAGGCCCCGCCCTTGGGATCGCGGACGAACGCGGTCATGGTGGCCCGGTGCAGGCCTTCCACCACCCGCACCCCGCAATTCTCGAGCGCTGCGTCGCGCCCCGCCTCCAGGCGGACGCGCACGTAGCAGGTGGACGTCCACTCCCAGACGTTGCCGGCGAGGTCCAGGAGACCATGCTCGTTCGCGCCCCAGCCGCCGATCGGACGGACCGCCTTGTCGGGCGCACCGGCGCGCTCCGCCTCCGCCTCGTAGGCGGCGAGCCAGCGCCGTGCCGGGTCGTCCGGGTCGCCGCCGGCGGACAGCGCGTCGTCGCGATAGCGCGATCCGGCCGCCAGCGCCCATTCCCGATCGGTGGGCAGGCGCCAGCGCCGGCCGGTCCGGGCCGAGAGCCAGGCCGCATACGCCACCGCGTCCTGGTGGGACAGGCCGACGGCGGGTCGGTCCGCCGCGCCCTCGTCGTCGAGGGCGCGGCAGGCCCGCTGCGCCACGCAGGCGTCGTACTCGGCGCGGATCACCTGCCGCTTCTGGATGGCGAAGGAAGTCCGGGACTCGATCCGCACCAGCGGGGCGTCCACGGGCCGGCCGTGGTCGAGGAATTCGCCGGCGTCCCTGTAGAGGACCGGACCGCCGCGGATCGCGATGGTGCCGTCGTCCTCGACGGGCGAGAACCCCTGCAGCAGCGACAGCGCACCGAGGGCGACGAAGCCGAGGGACAGGATCTTCGGACCGAACCGCATGGGAGGTCTCCCGCCGGACGGAGGAGAGGAGAGGTCGGAGGACGGTCCGTGTCGGGACCGGGCCGTCCTCCGCGCGGGCGTCACTGGCCCACGATGGGTGCCGGTGCGCTCACCTGCTTCATGAGGTCGTTGTTCCAGGTGCCCTCGACCTTGACATGGGCCGTGGCGCCGAGTTCGGCCGCCTCGATGAGATTGTGGTTCACGTAGGCGTAGATGCCGGGCTGCAGGAAGGTGTAGACGGCCGCCGCCGCGCTGCCGCCGCGCACGAACCAGGTCTCCAGGTCCTTCTCGGGCCGGTTGTTGAACTTGCCCGTCTCCCAGACCCAGTCGCCGTGCCCGCCGATCAGATGCGGGCGCGTGTCGCGGTTGGCGCTGGAATGGATAAACAGCACCGTCTCGCCGACCTTCGCCGTCATGGCGTTCTTGCCCGTCAGCGCGCCCTTGCGGCCGTTGAAGACCACATGCGTGGGGATGAGGCCCTTCATGACCTCGAGGGTCTCGCCGTAGGCATCCCCGGGGCTCTCGTAGCTCTTGTAGCGCCCCTTCTCGTCCTTCGGGATGTAGAGGTCGAACTCGCCGATCGTATAGGCCCGGTCGTAGCGGACGGGCGTGCCGTCAGCGTCCTTCAGGCCGTCGCGCGGCAGGACCATGATGGTGCCGCTCATGCCGCTGACCACGTGCCAGGGCACCATGCCGGGAGGGGCGCAGTGGTACACGAAGGTGCCCGCCCGGGTGGCCTTGAAGCGCAGGGTGGTCTGCTCGCCCGGATTCACGAAGGTGAGCTGGGCGCCCCCGAGCGCGCCGGTCGCGGCGTGGAAGTCGATGTTGTGCGGCATCGAGTTGGTGGCCGGGTTGATCAGCGTCAGCTCGACGTAGTCGCCCTCGTGCACGACCATCGTCGGGCCCGGCATCGAACCGTCGAACGTCATGGCCTGGAACGTCGTGCCCTGTTCGTCGACGACGACCGTCTTCTCCTGGATGGTCATCCGGAACTCGACGACCTTGGGGCCTCCCCGGGCCACCTGGTCGTGGGCCATGACGGCCGGCGGCGGCACGAGCGTGGCCCGGACCCGCTCGAGCTTCGCGGCGAGGTCGGGGCCGCCGGCGCCGGCGGCAGGGTTGGCGGTCTCGTCCGCCACGGCGGGTACCGCGGCCAGGATCGCGGCGAGGGCGGTGCCGATCAGGGCGGTGCGGCGGGTCAACATGGCTCTGTCCTTCTCTCGTCCAGTTCTTTCTGACGGGAGGACTAGACACCCGGACGACCCCGCTCTTGTTGTCAAAAGACAAACAAGAACGAGATCCCGCCTACGATCATCCACCTAGGGATGTTTACGCGACCGGGCGGCCGCGCCGCCCGCTTCAGCGCACCAGGTGCCGGTAGATGGCCGGCAAGGCCGTCGGCAGACGCTCGGGATTCGACACGATGGCATGCGCCCCGCGGCCGAAGATGTAGGGGAAGTAGTCCCGGCCGGCCTCGTCGACCGTGACCCCGAACACCCTGAGTCCCTCCTCGCGAGCCTCGCGGATCGCCATCCGGGTATCCTCGATCCCGTAGCGGCCTTCGTAGTAGTCGATGTCGTTCGGCTTGCCGTCGGTCAGGACCAGGAGCAACCGATGCCGGTGCGGCCGTTCGGCGAGGCCGCGCGCCACGTGTCGGACGGCGGCCCCCATCCGCGTGTACTCGCCGGGCTTCAGCGCCTCGATGCGTCGTGTCACGGCCCGCCCGAGCGTTTCGTCGTAGCCCTTCACTGTGTCGACCCGCACCGCGCCGCGCTTGCGGGACGTAAAGGTGAAGATCGCATGTTCGTCGCCGCAGGCGGTCAGCCCGTGGGTGAGCGCCAGCAGCGCGGCTTTCTCGACGTCGAGAACCCGGTGTGTCCCGATCCAGGCGTCGGTGGAGAGCGACACGTCCATCAGCACGGCGACCGAGAGGTCGCGGTCGATCGCGCGGCTCGCCACGAAGAGCCGCTCGGTGCCGGGGCCTCCGGCCCTGCGATCCGCCACGTCCCGGACGAGCGCGGCGAGGTCCAGGTCGTCCCCGTCCGCCTGTCCCGGGAGCAGCACCCGCTTCGGCCGGAGCGCCTCGAACTGGCGGCGAACCGACGCGATCTGCCGCTGCATGGCGGCGTCCGGCGCCCAGTCCTCGCCGGTCGAAGGAGCGAGCCCCGGCAGGACGCGGCAATGGTCGGGGCGATGCGCCTGCTTCTTCCAATCCCATTCCGGATAGGTCGCGGCCCCCGCGAGGGCGTCGCCCTCCGCGTCGGCCGGCGCGAGGTCGAGGTCCATCTTCAGCCGCGTCGCGGCCCGCTTCTGGTTCGCCCCGATGGTCAGGTCCGGCAGGTCGTCGGCCGCCTGGCGGGCGCCCTCCTCGTCGTCGTCCTCCACCTTCCGGTTCACGTTGACCATCTCGGCAAGCGAGAAGATCGTCTCGAACCGATGGAGCACCAGCGGGTCGTCGCGATCGGACTGGTCCGTGTCGCGCCGCTCCGCCTTGCGGCGGCGCGCATCGACCGTCACGGACCGCCCGTCCGGGTCCTCCGCCTGCTCGGGCCGCCCGGATCCCGTGCCGGCCTCCACGGCACCGAACAGCGGGATGGGCAGGAAGGGCCGGTAGCCGCGCGGCGCCGCGAAGCAGGAGAGGTCGGTGCGCCGGTCCTCGATCGCGTCGAGATGCGGCAGGGCCGCGGGCCGCGCCGCCCCCAGGATCGCCCGGATCGCCGCCTCCACGTCGGCTTCGGCCGGCGGCAGCGAACGGACGGGGCGGACGGCCAGCGTGGCGGCCCGGAGCCGGTGGTAGATCCTGCCGAGCCCCGGCCAGGCCGCCAGCGCCGCCGCGCTCGCCGCGACCGCCGCCCGCAGCCTCAGGAGATCGGCCCGCAGGGGATCGGGGTCGGTCGGCACCGGCCCCGCCACCGCGAACCAGGCGACCAGCCATTCGTAGAGGAGCGCGTTGTCGGCGGCGTCGGGATAGACGTCGACGACCGGAGGGAGCCGCAACGTGGTGGCGTCGAGCGCCGGCTGGGCGAGTTTCTCGGCGCCGATCCCGATGCGGGCGGCGAGGCCGAGCCGGTGCCGCGACACCGTCGGAGCGCTCTCGGCGAGCCGCAGCGCCGGCGCGCCCCCGAAGGCCCGGAACATCACCCCGAGCCGACCGCGCACCGCCTCCAGGCGCACCGCGGCGGCCGGATGCCGCCGATAGCTGCCGGCCCCGCCGACCAGCCGGTGCCACACGAGGCCGACCGTCTCCTCCGGTTCGAACAGCGACATGAAATCACCCGAGCGCGATGTCGGCGACGCGGGCGAGCGCCTGCAGGACCTGCGGGTCGTCGGTCAGCGGCTGCAGGAGCGCCGCCTCGAGGGCGAGCGCCGGCTTCACGCCGTCGCGGATCAGGGTCGCGGCGTAGACGACGAGGCGGGTCGAGGCCCCCTCTTCGAGGTCCTGGTCCTTGAGGCCGCGCAGCGCGTTGGCGACCCTGACGAGCGGCAGGCACCGGTCCTTCGGCAGCCCGCTTTCGGCCGCGACGATCTCGGCCTCGACCTCCGGAGCCGGGAAGCCGAACTCGAGCGCCACGAAACGCTGGCGGGTCGACGGCTTCAGCGCCTTGAGGACGTTCTGGTAGCCCGGGTTGTACGAGACCACGATCATGAACTCCGGCGGCGCCTTGAGGAGTTCGCCGGTCCGCTCCAGCGGCAGCACGCGCCGGTCGTCGGTGACCGGGTGCAGGACGACCGTGACGTCCTTGCGCGCCTCGACGACCTCGTCGAGATACACGATGGCGCCTTCCCGAACGGCGCGCGTCAGCGGCCCGTCGACCCAGACGGTCTCGCCGCCCTTCAGGAGGTGGCGCCCGGTCAGGTCCGCCGCCGTCAGGTCGTCGTGGCACGAGACCGTATAGAGAGGACGGCCGAGCCTGGCGGCCATGTGGGCGACGAAACGGGTCTTGCCGCAGCCCGTCGGGCCCTTGAGGAGCACCGGCAGGCGATTGCGCCAGGCGTGCTCGAAGAGCGTGCATTCGGCGCCCGCGGGCGCGTAGTAGGGAACGGCGCCGAGCAGGCTCGGCTGTGGCCGGGGCATCGCGGTCATCGGGGAACTCCGGGGACGGGATCGGGGATGAGGGGCCGCGGACCGGCGGCCGGCCGGTCCGGGGAGGAATGCCGCCGGCGGGAGCCGGCGGCGGCAGCGACGAGGGGGCGCCGGGCGGGCCGGCGCCCGCTCGCTCATTCCGCCGGCTGCATCGCGCCGAGCGGCACGGCCTTGCGCGCCGGCACCGGGCCGAAGACCGACCAGATGTAGAGCACGGCGGCCACGGCCACGACCACCCCGGCTCCGAGCCGGACCCAGTAGAACGGGGCGATCTGGTCCTGCACCTCCATGTAGCCCATGCCCAGGACGCGCTGCAGGTGGATCTGGATGGCGCCCGCGAAGGTGAGCGCGAAGGTCATCACCGCCATCCCGGTCGTCATCAGCCAGAAGGACAGCATGTTGAGGGTCTGCCCATAGGGCTGCCGGCCCCGGAGATACGGCATCGCGTAGGAGATCAGCGCCAGGTTCAGCATCACATAGGCGCCGAAGAAAGCGAGGTGGCCGTGCGCGGCGGTGACCTGGGTGCCGTGGCTGTAGTAGTTCACGAAGCTCAGCGTGTGCATGAAGCCCCAGATGCCCGCGCCGAAGAAGGCCCCGACCGTGCAGCCGAGGGACCACAGCATGGCGGCCCGGTTCGGATGGTCGCGGCGGCCGCGGAACATCATCGAGAAGGCAAAGATCACCATCGCGAAGAAGGGGGCGATCTCGAGCGCCGAGAAGATCGAGCCGATCCACTGCCAGTAGCCCGGGGCGCCGATCCAGTAGTAGTGGTGGCCGGTGCCGAGCAGACCCGAGAAGAGGGCGAGCCCGACGATCGAGTAGAGCCACTTCTCGATGACTTCGCGGTCGACGCCCGTCATCTTGATCATCAGGAAGGCGAGCACCGAGGCCATCACCAGTTCCCACACGCCCTCGACCCAGAGGTGGACGATGTACCACCAGTAGATCTTGTCGAGCGCAATGTTGGACGGCGTGTAGAAGGCGAACAGCCAGAACACCGCGATGCCCCAGAGCCCGAGCAGGAGCACGCTGGTCACCGCCGTCCGCCGGCCCTTCAGGACCGTCATGGAGACGTTGTAGAGGAAGATCAGGGCGACCACGACGATCGCCGCCTTGATCCACAGCGGCTGCTCCAGGAACTCGCGGCCCTCGTGGATGCGCAGCGTGTAGCCGGCCACCGCCGACAGCGCCCCGGCCATCAGCAGGCCGAGCTGCACGTAGGCGAGCGTCGGGCTCTCGATGTCGCGCTCGGCCTCCTCGGGGACGAGGTAGTATGCGCAGCCGAAGAAGCCCATCAGGAGCCAGACGATCAGCGCATTGGTGTGGATCATCCGGATGATGTTGAAGGGCAGGAGCTCGGACAACAGGTTCGGCTTCACGTAGACCGTGCCGGCGAGCGCGCCGGCCAGGATCTGGACGGCGAAGAGAACCATGGCGCCGGCAAAGTACCAGTAGGCCACGCGTTGGGATGCATATTTCATGGCTGGCCTCCTCAGCCGGCGTCGTTCGGGGGCCAGCCCTGAGTATTGATGCGGCTGGTCCATTCGAGGAAATCGACGAGGTCGTTGAGATCCTGGTCGCTGAGATTGAAGTGCGGCATCTGCCGGCGTCCCTCGATCCCGGTCGGCTGCGACTGGATCCAGGCGATCAGGCTCTCGCGCGCGCCCTTCGGATCCTTCTTGCCGCCGTAGCGGACCCACACGTTGCCGAGCTCCGGCGCGAAATAGGCGCCTTCGCCGAGCAAGGAGTGGCAGTTGATGCAGGCGTTCTTCTCCCAGATCGTCTTGCCGTTCACCACGCTCGGCGACAGCGTCGCCGTGTCGGTGGACCGGTTGAGGATGTGCCAGTGGCTCTGGGCCGTCAGGCTCAGGAAGACCAGGAAGAAAAAGCCCGAGCCACCGTAGAAGATGTTCCGGGCGGCGGACTTGGTGAAGCGTTCGCTCATGGCTGGACGCTCCCTGGACAGTAGATCATCGAGACCCCCGTGCATGGTCGACTGGTTTGGCGCCCCCTCTCTGCGAGGATCGCGCCATGGCTTCGTTGTTGGAGAGCAAACAGCCACGTGCTCGTCTCGCGGCCGCCTGGGCGCGAGGCTGGTCCGGCGGACCCGCACGCGCCGTTGCGTGCAGGGCAGGTGGCGCCCGATCGGCCGCACTATCTCCACGCGAACGGGCCGGCGCCTGATCAAATGTCAAGCCTTACCGCCCCCCTCGTCGACCGGCCCGGTCCGGTCACGACGCCGTCCGGTGTCGCGCTGCGGGGCGCGAGGGCATGCCGGCTTCCGCCGCGCGCAAGGAGGACGGGGATCGAGGGTGCTCCGGGCGTGCCGAACGAGCACCGCGGGCAACCGCGGGCCGCTCCGGAGCGGTCACGTCCGGCGCGACGCCAGGTCAGGGCCGCTCGTCGGAACCGTCCTTCGTCCCCTTGCGCGACTCCGCTAAGGCGCGTTGCATGACCCAGGCCGAGACCGCCGAGAGAACCGTGACCGCCACGGCGACGACCAGGGTCGAGGCCGTGCCGTGGGGATAGGTGTCCAGGACCCTGGCGAAGAAGATCATGCATCGCTCCCGCCCGTCCGAGCACCCACCCGCACCGGGCGGCAGCCTCCAGACGCATTGGACGGAAACCCGTCCGGATCACCCTAGGGCCTCCCGGCTCCGTGTCACTCTGAATGGAAAGCCTTGCACAGGTTTTTCTTTCGGCCGGCGCCGAATCTCAGGAAAGCCGGCAATCGCGCGGACCCGTCGAACCGAACAGTCAGGAGCAGGTGGCGAGGCGCCCCGGACCGGGGCGGGGTCCGCCCCCTCCCCGGCGAACGGCGGGACCGCGCCTCGAGCGGACGCCGAGCATCCACGAGCCGGCGGTCGTGACCAAGGACAGGTCCTCGCCGTTCCGTAGAGCTATCCGGCGTCCGTACAGCAATCACGCCCGCCCATTTGCGGCAGTTTGACGAAAAACGCGGTTCTGCGACAAACATCTCCTCAACAGGTCTGCGTCAATCTCCGGTCCGAACAAGGGGGTTGCGCTCATGAAGTCGATAAGTGCCCTGCTGTTGGCTGCGCTCGCGCTCGGTGTCGTGACGACCGGCCCGTCGATCGCCCAACAGCGTCAGCCACCGGCTGCCTCGGCCCAGCTGAAGTCCAAGTTTCCCGACCTCGATCGCGCGCGGCTCGCGCAGGACTCCGCCGGCCGGATCAGCGTCATCCTCGTGCTGAAGCCCGCGGCCCCCGACTGGAAGAGCGCGCTGCGCACCGCTCCCGGCCTGGCGAGGGTGCGATCCGAGACCCGGTCCGTGCAGGACGAGGTCCTCCGCGATGCCGCCGGCATCGCGCCGGCGGACGAGCCGGGCCGCGGCGTCCGCCGCTTCGACACCTTCCCGATGCTGGCCTTCCCGGCGACCCTCGCCGAACTGGAGCGGCTGGCCAATCACCCGAAGGTGGAATCGATCCAGGTCGACGAGGGCGTCCCGCTCCAGCTCGACCAGTCCACCCCGCTGATCGGCGCCACGACCGCCTGGACCGCCGGGGCCGACGGCAGCGGCTTCGCGGTGGCGGTGCTGGACACCGGCGTCCAGCGCAGCCACCCGATGTTCACCGGCAAGATCGTGGGCGAGGCCTGCTTCTCGGGCGCCGGCAGCACCTCGGGCACGCTCTGCCCGAACGGCGCCACCACCCAGACGGGCCAGGGCGCCGCCGAGGCCTGCGCGAGCACGCTCAGCAGCAGCTGCTTCCACGGCACCCACGTCTCCGGCATCGCCATCGGCCAGAACCGCCTGACCGCCAGCCCGAAGGCCGGCACCGCCCTGAACGGATCCCTGGTTCCGGTCCAGGTCTTCACCAACGCCGGCGGAAGCCTGACGGCCTACTGGAGCGACATCATCGCCGCCCTGCAATGGGTGCTGACGCAGGACACGTCGGGCGCCTTCGGCTCGACCCGGATCGGCGCCGTGAACCTCAGCGTCGGCGGCGGGCTCTATGCCTCGGCCTGCGATTCCAGCTTCGGCGCCATGAAGAGCGCGCTCGACAGCCTGCGCGCGGCCGGCATCCTCACCGCCATCGCGGCCGGCAACAACAGCACGATCGGCAGCGTCTCGGCGCCCGGCTGCATCTCGAGCGCCATCACGGTGTCGTCGACCACCAAGTCCGACTTGCGCTCGTCCTTCAGCAACATCAGCGACGTGACGGACGTCTACGCGCCGGGCTCCAGCATCTATTCGGCGACGCTCGGCAGCGGCTACGTCTACGCATCCGGCACCTCGATGGCGGCCCCGCACGTGGCCGGCTCGATCGCCGCCATGCGCACCGCCAATCCGGCCGCCACGGCGGACCAGATCGAGGACGCCCTCAAGGTGACCGGCAAGCCGATCGCCGATTCCGGCTACACGAAGCAGAGGATCCGCGTCGACCTGGCGGCCTCGAGCCTCGCCTCGGCGACCCCGCCGCCGCCCCCGCCCCCTGCCCCGGACCCGTCGCTCGCCATCGGCCCCTCCGGCGACTACGCGGTGTCCGGCGGCTCCAAGGGCGGCTACACGCCGTCGAGCATGACCTACACGCTCACGGGCGTCGGCGGATCGGTCTCCTTCAAGGTCGACGGCAACGGCGCGACGCTCCCGGGCTGGCTCTCGGTCACCCCCACAAGCGGCACCGCGACCACCTCCGGCACCGCGGTCACACTCTCCGTCAAGTCGAGCGCCGCCCGCCAACTCGCCCCCGGCACCTATACGGCGACGGTCCGCTTCCTCAACACGCTCAATGGCCTCGGCACGGGCACCAGGACCGTGACCCTGACGAGGAGGTGAAACCGCGCCTCGGCCCCGGGGGGTCAACCGAGTTGAAGCCGATTTTACTTGGAAAGTGGTACGACCCGAACCGGGTGAACTGACTCAGCTGCGGCAGGTGCGTGGTCGCGGCGCGGAGTCAGACACACGATCCAGACAAACCGCCTCATTCCGGGGAGGACGGATCCCCCGACCTGGCGACGGCGTCCGGGGCCGCCCGGCGCCAGACCCCCAGGTTCTTCGCCCGCGCCTCCCGCATCAGTGCGCCGAGCGCCGGCGGGCCCCCCGGTGCGGCGCGCGCCCATCCGGTCCTGACCATCATCCGCGCGAGATCCTGGTCGCCCACCCGGCAGGCCGTGGCGATTTGCCGGCGGAACGGGCCGGAGGCCAGCCGGCATTCGACGGTGCGCCAGCGGATCAGCAATTCCAGGTAGCTGCGCGCCCGCTCCGCACAGGGGTCCACGATGCCGTCAAGCCCGACGCAGACCTCGCCGCGGCCGGGCGCCTGGATCCCGGCGAGCCGCACGACGCGCCCCTCCGCCGCAAGGGTATCGCCTGTGACGGCCCGGGGTGCCGTCAGGGAGGTGAACTGCCAGACCGGCTCGGCCGCTGGGGCGGCCGGCTCGGGGCGCCCTGCGGTCTCCTCGCCGGCCGCCCCATGGCTCGTCGTCGGCGGGAGTCCCGGCGCCCCGTCGAGCCCGAGGCTCCAGCCCTGCTCCCGGCCCGAGAAGCCCCGTAGCGGCCCCTGGTGGTCGAGCGCCATGGCGCCTTCGGGGTTCGGCAACGAGAACGCCCCGTCGACCGGTTCGCCCCCGACGAACGGGTCCGGCCTGGTGAAGGCGGCCAGCGGGGCGCGCCAACGCGGCTGCCGCAGGAACGTCGCCGAGCCCGGTGCGGAGCCCGCCTCGAACAGCAGCGGATCGGCGAGCGGCGTCCGGAGCGCGGCGCCGTCCAATGCGGTCGGCATGTCCAGGAGACTGCGCCCGGCGACCCGCGGCCCGCCTGGCCCGTCGGCGACCCGGCGCTCCACGGCCGCTGCGACACGCGCCGCCGCCGCGGCGGCCTCGCGCTCCGCCCCGGCCTGGCGGACGAGAACCAGGACCACGGTGCCGGCGGCGACCACGACGAGAGACGCAGCCGCCGTCCATACGATCGAGACCCGCCCCGCTGCCGCCATGGCCGACCGCACTCCAACCCAGGCGTTTCCCCCGGCCACGCCCGTTATCCATGAACACAGGCGAGCGGGCAACCGGACCACGCAGGCTTTGCCTTATGGTTTCGCATCTATTACCTCTATTCCCTCCGATCCATTTTCATCGAGAAGCTATTGATGGCCGCTTTGCTCAAAGGCCTCGTGCGCGAGAGGCAGGTTCCGATAGAGCGCATTCGGCGACTGGATGCCCTCGAGAAGATTGCCGCCTCGGTCCTGCTCCTCTTTCTGGCGGCTCGTCTTGCCGGCCCAGTCATCGGCCAGGGGGATATCGCGTCCGGCCTCTTCCTGGTTTCGGAAACCATCGTGGTGATCTTCATTCTGGCGAGACGGCCGACGGATCACCTGTCGACGCGCCCCTTCGACTGGCTCGTCGGCTTCGGAGGCACGTTGATGCCTCTGCTGGCGGTGCCGCCGGAGCCTCCGGGCCTGGTCCCCGTGCCGGTCGTCCTAGGCCTGATGCTGTTCGGATTCCTGTTCCAGATCGCCGCGAAGCTGTCCCTGCGCCGCAGCTTCGGCATCGTGGCGGCCAACCGCGGCCTGAAGGTGAGCGGCGCCTACGCGGTCACCCGCCACCCCATGTACGCCGGCTACATGATCAGCCAGACGGGCTTCCTGCTCTCCGGTCCGACGCTCTGGAACGCGCTGGTGATCCCGCTCGGCTTCATCCTGCTGTACTTCCGCATGATCGCCGAGGAGCGCGTGCTCGCCCAGGACCCGGACTACCGTCGCTACATGGAGCGGGTCCGCTTCCGGGTCCTCCCCCCCTTCCTGTGAGCCGGTCATGATCGAGGAGCTCTGGCGCTTCCTGGACCTGCAGCGCGGGATCGTGCTCGCCCTGATCTTCATCCCGTTCGAGACGCTCCTGCCGCTCCACCCGGACCAGAAGACCCTGCGCAAGGGCTTCGGACTCGACCTCGTCTACCTCGTCCTCAACGGACTGCTCATCAAGGCGGCCCTCTTCTGGATCATCATGCTGATCCTGGCTGCCGGGCCGGCGATCGTCCCGGAGTCCGTCCGAACCTTCGTCCAGTCCCGTCCGCTCTGGCTCCAGGTGATCGGCGTGCTCCTCGTCGGCGACCTCGGCTTCTACTGGGCGCACCGGATGTTCCACCACGTCCCCTGGCTCTGGCGCTTCCATCGGATCCATCACAGCATCGAGGAACTCGACTGGCTCGCCGCCCACCGGGTCCACGCCCTCGACCAGATCGTCACCAAGACCGTCTCGCTGGCCCCCTGCTATGCCCTCGGCTTCTCGGAGGCCGCCCTGCTCATCTTCGCGGTCGTCTACGGGTGGCACTCGATCCTGCTCCACGCGAACGTGAGTATCCGCTTCGGCCCCCTGGAGCGCGTCATCGCCTCGCCGGTCTTCCACCACTGGCATCACGCCAACGAGCCCGAGGCCTACGACAGGAACTTCGCCGGTCAGTTCTCCCTGTGGGACCACGTCTTCGGAACCGCCTACCGCTCCGACCGCCTGCCCGCGCGCTACGGGACCGACGACCCGGTGCCGGAGGGATTTGCCGCCCAGGCCCTCGACCCCTTCCGGCCCCGCAGGACCTGAGGCCGCGCCCCCGCGCCGCGCGCCAACGCCGGGCACTCCTGCACAAAGTCCTTCGTCACGAAAAGATCAGGGGCCCGACCGCCAGTCCGGCCCCGCCGATCGCGAGGCCGAACGGCACGGTGCCGTCCTTGGCGTAGCGGACGAAACGGGGCGGCGCGCGCTCCGCCGGCCACGGCAGGTGTTTCAGCACGATCATGACGAGCGAGATGGCGAAGGACAGACCCAGCATGACCAGGGCGAACGGGCCGGCGACCTGCGGGCCCAGCCACAGGGCATAGGCCGCGAGGAGCTTCACGTCCCCGGCCCCGAAGATCCCGAGCATCCAGGCCCCGAAGCCCACCGCGAAGACCACGGCCGCCAGCAGGAGCCGCTGCGCCGCCGCCCCGATGTCGAGGTGGGCGAGCGCGTAGACCAGGAACAGCGCCGCGAGCGCCGCCGAGATCCAGTTCGGGATCCTGAGCGAGCGCAGGTCGAACAGGATCGCGGCGCAGCCGATGACCATGAAGGCGGCGAACATCAGCGCGTCGGCGGGGGCGAGGCTCACGGGGCGCGGGGGCTCAGGCCGGCTGGGCCGCGAGGCCGATCGAAGCCGCCGCGCGGCGGCTCCCGGCCGGCTTGCTCGACAGGATCGCCGCATGGCTCGCCAGGCAGGAGACCGCCATGAGCGGCAGCGAGACGATCAGGAACGCATGCGCCCAGGTCCCCTGACGGGCCGCGTAGACCACGTCCCCGAACGCGATGCCCGCCCCCTGGACCGCTCCCGGCCCGCGGCATTGCAGGAAGAGGAGCACCAGGCCGATCAGGATCAGATGGGTGGCGACGGCCTGCACCAGCAGGCTCCGCCCGCCGAGCGTAGGGCAGGCCGAGATGCCAAGCGCGAGCAGGAGGGGGAGTGCGGCCGTCTCCGATAGTCCGGCGCCGGAGAGCAGCGCCGCGAGGCCGCCCGAGAGGGACCCGAATTGACGCACGAGGACCCAGAAGGCCGTGGATCCTGCGGAGGGTCCCAGGCCGGCGAGCGCGACCTCCAGTAAAATGACGAGGGCCAGGCAGCAGACCGGAAACCAGGAAATGCAGGTGTATGCAACCCGATGGTTCATCCCTGTGCCCCAAAGTGCGACATGCGAGGCCAGCCTCGAATGAACTATCTACACCACTCGATATTAAAAGTTTCTTACTCGTTAATCCGATCACATTGGAGCAGATGATCTGAATGGATGATCGCACACAAATCGAAATTCCAGTTATAAACCAGAGAAAAGTCCAGATTAATGATAATCAAAATACGCTATTGAGGGAAGTTGACCCTAGCATCTTAACAAAATATTAATGGTTACGACTTGATCGCTCCGACGATGCAAGTCGAGAACGGGGCCGGCTGCAGGTCGCCTTCCGGACGGCCCCAGCACCATGACGTTTGGTTGACAAGAGTGGAGTATCTCATGGCGAAGCTTATTGCGAAGTTCCGTCGCGAAGAGAAGGGTGCGGCCTTCATCGAGTACACCGTCCTTCTCGGCATCATCCTCGCCGTCTCGATCGTCACGGTCGGCGCTGTCGGGACCTGGGCAAACGACAAGTGGGTCTCGCTGAACACCGCCGTGAACCCGGCTCCATGATCCGGTACTTGCGAGGCGACCGCCAGGGTGGTCGCCTCGCCGCACGATCGGTTCCATCTCTCCCGCCGCACCGTCTGACCACCCAGGTCGCGCGCCCGAGCCGGGCTTGCCTTGATCTGAGACTTTGGCGCCCACCGGACCTTGCAGCAGAAGGGCCGTGATGCCGCCCCCGCCGATGGCCCACGCCCTGGCGACTTGCCGCGAACGTCGCCACGGAGCTCGCCCGCGCGGATTGCCGCGACGCCCCTGTCCGTCACCTCTCGAGCGGCGGCGACACCACCTCGGACGCTCGGATCACGGAGGCGGGTGGACCATCAACGGACCCCATGACCCTGTGGCGCGCCAAGAGAGATGGCCAGGACGCCACACCCCACTACCACGGCCACCTCGGATCCGCGTCATGCGACGGCGATCACACCGGGTGGACCGAAATGACACACAAGAGACGAAAACGCTTTGAGGGGCCGAATGGTTCCACCCAAGCGCCCGGGTTGCCCGAGTAAATTTACGCAAGCTGCCCAGATGGGCCGCAAACCGGGAAATGCAGCTGTATGCAACCTCCCGACCCCAGACGTTTTTTACCCCTCGATCGCTGCGAGTCCTTGCAACCAAGATCTGTATAAGGTTGCACATTCGCACAGACTTATTATCTAATCCGATCAGATTGAAGCACGTAATCTGATGTTTAATATGTATACATTACAACATGCCTGTTACAGATCTTCCATACGGCCAAGTTAACGATAAAAACAATACGATAAAGCAGAAAGTTGACCGAAGCGGCTTAACAAAATATTAATACACTCGACTTGATCGCACGGGCGGTGCAAGTCAGGAACGGGGGCGGTTGCAGCACGCTTACCAGGCGGTGTAGCAACTCAGCCTTTTGGTTATAAGAGTGGAGTCTGTAATGTCGAAGCTTATTGCAAAGTTCCGTCGCGACGAGAAGGGTGCTGCCTTCATCGAGTACACCGTGCTCCTCGGCATCATCCTCGCCGTCTCCATCGTCACGGTCGGTGCCGTCGGCACCTGGGCGAACACCAAGTGGGTCTCGCTGAACACCGCCGTCAACCCGGCTCCGTGATCCCAGCGATCTGCGAGGCGACCGCCCGAGCGGTCGCCTCGCCGCAGTTTGAGTTCGCTTTTTCCCGGGGGTACCGATGCGTTTCCGCTCGATCGTCCTGGTCGTGCTCGGAGTCGTCTTCTCGGCTCTGACGCTCGTCTTCGGCCAGACCTGGCTCAACACCCAGGCCGACCTGCGCGCCCGCCAGATCGCGGCGCAGATGGGGAGCCCCGAGCAGCCCGCGCCCGTGGCCGGCAAGACCGTCGTGGTCGCCGCGACCGCGCTGCGCTTCGGCACCGAGCTCGCCCCGGTGATGCTGCGCGAGGTGACCTGGCCCGGCGATGCCGTGCCGGCGGGCTCCTTCGCAAAGGTTTCGGATATTCTCGACGGCAAGACCCGCCGCGTCGCCCTGGCGGCGATCGAGCCCGGCGAGGCCGTCATCAAGTCCAAGGTCACGGGCCCGGGCGAGCGCGCCACGCTCTCCGCCATGGTGGCCGACGGCATGCGCGCCGTGACGATCCGCGTCAACGACGTCCTCGGCGTCGGCGGCTTCGTGCTGCCGGGCGACCGGGTCGACGTCATGCTGACCCGCGAGGCGCGCAAGGAGGACAGCCAGGTCGCCCTGTCCGACGTGGTCCTGCAGAACGTCAAGGTCCTGGCGGTCGACCAGACGGCGGACGAGAAGGCCGAGAAGCCGACCGTCGTGAAGGCCGTCACCGTCGAGGTCAACACCGTCGGGGCCCAGAAGATCTCGGTGGCGCAGACGGTCGGCACCCTGTCGCTGATCCTGCGGCCCGCCGGCGAGGTCAACCCGGAGACGACCCGCCGCATCACCGTCTCGGATCTCGGCGAGCCGACCTTCATGGACGTCGCCAAGAAGCCCGAGGACCCGAACCTCGTCGACAAGTTCCAGTCGGCCCTCGACCAGCGCATGCGCGGCGTCGAGGAGCGCATCGACCGCGTCGGCGACGAGCTCCGCCGCCGCCAGCAGCCGGCCACCGCGGCCCGGGCCGAGGTCGTCCCCTCGAAGCCCACGATGGCGACCGTCGGCGTGCTGCGCGGCCTCAAGCGCAACGAATACACGGTGCCCCAGAACTGAGGGCGCGCGTCCAGCCGGACAACTCCAGAAAGGGGTGCCTACCCGTGCCGTACCTTGCTTTCGCCCCGGCGCCCGCCTCGGCGCCGCCCGTCCGCAGTCAGGCGAAACCGCTCATGACCCGCAGCGTCAAGGTCCTTGCCGCGCTCGCCGTCGCCTCCGGCCTCCTGGCCGGGGTCGGCGGCACCGCCTTCGGTCCCGGCGAGGCCGCCGCCCAGACGCTGGCCCGCAAGGTCTCGACCGCGAACCGGCTCTCCAACCTGCGCGTCTCCCAGGGCAAGTCCGAGACGCTCGAGATCGAGCGCGCCTTCACGGACATCACGGTCGGCGACCCCGAGATCGCCGACGTGGTGCCCCTGACCGACCGCACCCTCTACGTGCTCGGCAAGAAGATCGGCACCACCAACATCTCGGTCTTCGACCGCGCCAAGAACCTGGTCGGCGTCATCGAGGTGGAGGTCAGCCACGACGTCGGCCGCCTCGGCGCCGAGCTGAAGACCCAGGTCCCGACCGCCAACATCCGCGTCGGCACCGCCAACGGCAAGGTCATCCTCTCCGGCACCGTCCGCGACGCCGCCTCCCTCGACAAGGCCCTCACCATCGCCCGCCAGTTCGCCCCCGACGTGATCAATTCGCTGAGCGTCGGCACGAGCCAGCAGGTGATGCTGGAGGTGCGGTTCGTGGAGGTGAATCGCAGCGCGGAGCGGCAGTTAGGTGTTCGGTGGTCCGCCTTGCAAGGCAAAAGTGGCGCTGCATTCCTTCCTAATCGCGGAGGTCCCCCAGAATCAGATCGCACCTGGACTTACAGAGGCGCTGCTACAACGACCACGCTTCCATTTGGAGGGGTGTTTGGGTCCCTCGTGGCTAACGGAGTTAATGTCGATTTCCTGATCCGTGCATTGGAAGATCAAAACGTTGCGCGCCGCTTGGCCGAACCAAACCTCATCGCTTTATCTGGACAGCCGGCGAACTTTTTTGCTGGGGGTAAGATCCCGATTGTTATACCCGGCACGTTTGGCTCTCCAGGAACCGTCGAGTACAAGGAGTATGGCGTAAAGCTAGCTTTCACACCCACGGTTCTGGACACGGGGCTGGTCAATCTGAAGATCGCGCCATCGGTCTCGGAACTGGACTACGCGAATGCTGTGCCACTCAATGGAGGTCTGCAGCCCGCTATCACGGAGCGCAGCACCGAAACCATGGTCGAGTTGAGGGACGGACAAAGCTTCGCCGTCGCCGGGCTGCTGCAAACTCGATCCGAGACCCTTCTGGAGCAACTCCCCTGGGTCGGCAGTCTGCCCGTTCTCGGCGCCCTGTTCCGCTCCACCTCCTTCCAGAAGAACGAGACCGAGCTCGTCATCACGGTCACCCCGCGGCTCGTCCGGCCCATGAGCCCGGGCGTCACCGCCAAGACGCCGTTCGACAGCCGGGTGGTCGGCAACGACGTCGACGTCTTCGCGGCCGGGCGGGCCGAGCTCACCCCGCCGGAGGCCCGTGCGGCCGACTTCGGCGGCGTCAGGCCGGTCTTCTCCGGCCACATCATCGATGTCCCCGCGGATGAGAAGAGGCGGATCCATGCCAAGCGTTGAGACCGTCGCCCGCGCCGCGGGTCTGCTGCTCGCCCTGCTGGCGGGAGGCTGTTCGCAGTATCTCGACCGCACCGAAGGGGTGACGACCTCCGCCGGCGATTCGATCTACTTCAATCGCACCCAGCAGGTCATCGATCCCTACCCGCGCGGCTCGGTGGATACCCGCATCGCCACCAGCGGCACCGTCGTGGAGGGCGCCTACACCCGCTACAAGACCGGGCAGGTCATCCCCCCGGTCCGCAACGCCCCGCCGGCCCCGGGCATCGTCATCAACGCCCCGATCAACACCGCTCCGCCTGCTGGCAACAGCAACCCCGAATAGCCTTCGCGTAACGAGTTCGGAGTGACCCATGTCAGGTTTCCTGTTCGCCCGTATCGGCGTCGTGCTCGAAACCCTGCGTCGGTTCCGTCGCGAGGAGCGCGGGTCGGTCTTCGTCTACGCCACCATGACGCTGCCGGTCCTGATCGGCCTCGGCGTCCTGGCCGTCGACGCGAGCCGCCTCTACAACCTCGGCACCTCCCTCCAGCAGGCCGCCGACTCGCTGGCCCTGGCCGGCGCCGCCGAGCTCGACCGTCGCGCCGATTCCACCACCCGCGCCGAGACCGCGATCCGCAACCTGCTCGCCAACAAGGCCCGCTTCGCCGACACCCTGGTGAACGTCGACGCGAACGCCGTCACCTGGCGGTTCCTGAAGAGCCTGCCCGGCCTCGACGGCAACGCCGGCAACGACCGCACCGCGATCGGCGCCTCCTACGAGGCGACCACCGGCGGCGTCCTGAACCCGAGCATCGCGCGCTTCGTCGAGGTCACCGTCACGCCGGCCAACCTCACCACGATCCTTCCCGCGTCGATCCGCACGGTCCCCAGCACGGCCACCGCGGTCGCCGGCTTCGACCAGGCGGTCTGCAGCTTCACGCCGATGTTCATCTGCAACCCCTTCGAGGGCTCCGGCGTCGACCTGACTACGGCCATCAAGGACGCCGCCTGGAAGCGCCGCCTGCTCAAGCTGAAATATGGCGGCAACGGCAACGCGGCCCAGTACTTCCCGGGCAACTTCGGATTCCTGGAGTCCGCCAGCGGCAGCGGCGCCAACGACCTCCGCGACGACTTCGCCAAGGTCTCGCCGGATTACTGCTTCGTCCAGAACGGTGTGACCCTGAAGACCGGCTCGGTCACGTCGATCCGACAGGGCGTCAACGTCCGCTTCGACCTCTACGAAGGCCGGTACGGCGGCAGCAACACCTACGTCACCGACCCGCAGTACCGCCCCGCCATGAACGTCCGCAAGGGCTACGTCGGCAACACCTGCAACACGCAGAGCTACGACACCACCCAGACCGGCGCCCGCGCCCTGACCGAGGACAACTGCTTCACGACCAACACCTGTCCGCTGCCCTCGGGCATGAACGCCAGCATGGCCGGCCGCATCGGCGACGGCATCTGGGATGTGAACGGCTACTTCAGCGTCAACCTGCCGGGCATTACGAAGCCGGCTGCATGGAACTGCACGGGTCCCGGCAATTGCCCGAGCCCCGTGTCCCGCTACGAAGTCTACCGTTGGGAGATCGACAATAACAGGACCGGGGTCAATTCGGTCGGCGTCGCGGCCGGGAACGGCAATGGAGGGGGCAACGGAAACGGAAACGGCGGCGGTGGCGGCGTCAAGACCGAAAACGGCGTCCCGATGTGCTACCGGACACCCTCCGACATCAACGACAGCCCGGATCGCCGACTGATCTATGCCGCCATGCTGAACTGCATGGAGCTCGACGCGACCAACAAGATCCGGGGAGCCTCGAACGGCCCCCTGCCGGCAGTCGCCTTCGCCAAGCTCTTCGTGACCCGCCCCATGGACGCGGCCAGCGACGACACGCTCTATGCCGAGATGGTCGACCTCGTCGAGGGCGGCGCGAACCGGGACACCGACATGTCCCGCGACATCGTCCAGCTTTACCGGTGAGACCGACGATGGCCCCTCGACTTCCCCTCCCTCTCCTCGATCGGTTCCGGCGCGACGACCGTGGCGCCGCCATGCTGGAGGCGGTCGTGGCCCTGCCGGTCGTGGCGGCGCTCGGCTTCGGCGTGCTCGAGTTCGGCAACGTCCTGTACGGCTACCACCTGATCCAGACCGGCGTACGCGACGCGGCCCGCTACCTCGCCCGCAGCGACGACGGCTGCACCGACGCGACCAAGCAGGACTACGCGCGCAACATCGTCCTCTACGGGAAGATCACCGCGACCGGCAACAAGCGGGTCTCCTGGCTCAACAGCGCCGACGTCACCTTCCCGGCCTGCGCCACCCCGGTGGCGGCCGGCACACTCCGGGGCGGCACCGTGCGCACTCTGACCGTGCAGGCGGCGCCCACCTACACCAACGTCGGCTTTTTCAGCTTCCTCGGCCTGGGCACCCTGACCTTCAACATCTCGCATACGGAAAGGGCGATCGGTGAATAGCTGGCGCGCGCTCGTTCGACGGTTCGGCAAGGAGGACCGGGGAGCCACCTTCCTCGAATTCACGATCGTGTTCGTGCCCTTCCTGCTGATCCTGATGGGCATCATCGAGTTCTCGCTCGTCTTCTGGCAATGGAACACCGCCACCAAGGCTGCCTACCGGGGCGCCCGCCTGGCGGCCGTCTCGACGCCGGTCGACAGCACCCTGAAGAGCTTCACGGGCCTCGCCAGCGGAATCGCCCCGGGCACGCCCATCGCGATCGGCGGCGCCAACGCCTATGCGGAGCGCTCCTGCACGGGGACGAACAACACGAGCGGCACCTGCGCCAACGGGACCTACAGCGCGGCCGCCATGGCCCGGCTCGTCTACGGCAACGAGACTCTGACGAGCTGTCCCGCCACCCCCGCCTCGCCCCGCGAGATCGGCATGTGCCACTTCTTCCCCGGCCTGACGCCCGCCAACGTCCGGGTCGTCTACACCCACACCGGCCTCGGCTTCGCCGGCCGTCCCGGCGGGCCCGTCCCGACCGTCACGGTGGAGCTGAGGAATCTGACCTTCGGCTATTTCTTCCTCTCTGGCCTGTCGAGACTGACCACGATCACCATGCCGCCGCTGACCGCCACCGTGACCGGCGAAGACCTGGCGACCAGTTCCTGAGGCCGACGATGTTCTTTTCGAAATTCATGACTTCCAAGACGTCCGGAGCCCTGGCCCTCGTCACCGAGGACCCGGCGCTCGGCGGCGCGCTGAAGGCGGCGCTGCCCGCCCATGGTCTCGAAGTGGTGATCTATCCCCGGTCGCTCGACCGCGTCGAGGCGCGCCTTGACCTCAGCCCCGGCACCGTGGTGCTGGTCGACCTCGACGTCCGCAGCGACGCCGCCTTCCTGGCGCTCCAGCGCCTGATGGCCCGCGCGGTCCACACCTGCCCGGTCCTGGTGATCACGAATTTCTTCGACGAGAAGGTGGGCCGGCAGCTCCTGCATCTGAAGGTCTCCGACCATTTCCTGAGGCCGGTCGAGCCGGAAGAGCTCGCCAGGGCCGTGATGGCCGCGGCCCGCTCCGTCGAGATCGCCGGGGGCGAGCGGCGGTCGCGCATCCTGACCTTCATGCCGGTCGCCGGCGGGGTCGGCTGCACGACCCTCGCCATCGAGGCCGCCGGCCTGGCGCTCGACCGCCGCAAGGGCGGCACGGCCTGCATCGTCGACCTGCACATCAAGAACGGCGCAGTCGCCGAGTATCTCGACCTGCAGCCCGGCCTCGTCCTGGACGAGATCGAGCCCCATCCGGAGCGCCTCGATTCCCAGATGCTGGGGGTGATGACCGCACGCCATGCGAAGGGGGTGGCGGTGATCGCCGCGCCGCGCGCGCTGATCCAGAACCGGCACGCCTCCGACCGCGCCGTCCTCGCCATCCTCGACCAGGCCGCGTCCGCCTACGACACCGTCGTGATCGACCACCCCGCCACCTGGCAGAGCTGGTCGGACGCCATCATGCTCGGCTCGGACGAAGTCTATCTGGTCACCGAGATGACGGTCCCGGGGCTGCGCGCGACCGACGCGCTCGTCCGCGCCCTGGTGTCCCGCTTCGGCGACCGGGTCCGCCCCAAGGTGCTGGTGAACCGCTTCAAGACCAGCTTCTTCTCCTCGGGCACGCGCAAGTCCGACGCCGCCAAGCTGCTCGGCGACCGGATCGCGGGGTTCATCCCCAACGACTACGCGCTGGTCCAGGAGGCGATCGACCGCGGCCTCACCCTTCGCGAGGTCCAGCCGGGCAACAAGATCAGCAAGGAATTGCGGACGGCGATTTTCGGGTCCGACGCCTGAGTACCGGAGTATTGTGAATGAGTGGGCGTTTCTCTTTCTGGCAGAAGGCCGAACCCGAGCCCAGTGGGGCCGGGCCCGTCGTGACGGTTCCCGTCGAGCCGGTCATCGACCCCACCATCGTGCTGAAGGACCGCCTGCTCGACGAACGCGTCAAGCTGCACGGAGTTCTCATCGACGAGCTCAACCTGTCGGCGATCGAGAAGGTCGGCGACCAGGAGCGGCGGCGCCAGGTCGGCGCCATGGTCCAGGACTATGTCGACCGCGAGAGGCTGGTCCTGAATGCCCAGGAGATCGAGGGCCTGATCGACGAGGTCCTGGATGAGATGACCGGCCTCGGGCCGCTCGAGCCGCTCCTCAAGGACCCGACCATCAACGACATCCTGATCAACACCCACCGCACCATCTACGTGGAGCGCGCGGGCGTCCTCGAACCGACCCCGGTCCGCTTCAAGGACGAGCAGCACCTCCTGCGCGTCATCAACAAGATGGTTTCGGCCATCGGCCGCCGCGTCGACGAGTCCTCGCCGATGGTCGACGCCCGCCTGGCCGACGGATCGCGCGTCAACGTCGCCGTACGGCCCGTGGCGGTCGACGGCCCGCTGGTCTCGATCCGCAAGTTCTCCAAGCGTCCCTACACGATGGAGCGGCTCGTCGAGGTGGACGCCCTGCGCCCGCAGATGGCCGAGTTCCTCGCCGCCGCCGTGCGCGCCAAGACCACCCTGCTGGTCTCCGGCGGCACGGGCTCGGGCAAGACCACGATGCTGAACGCCCTGTCGAACTTCATCTCCGAGAAGGAGCGCCTTCTCACCATCGAGGACGCCGCCGAGCTGCAGCTCCAGCAGCCCCATGTCGGACGCCTCGAGACGCGCCCGCCCAACATGGAGGGCAAGGGCGAGATCCGGCAGCGGGAGCTCGTCAAGAACGCGCTGCGCATGCGCCCCGACCGCATCATCCTCGGCGAGGTCCGCGGCGAGGAAGCCTTCGACATGCTCCAGGCCATGAACACCGGCCATGAGGGCTCGCTCTCGACGATCCACGCCAACACCCCGCGCGACGCCATGGCGCGGCTCGAGCAGATGGTCGGCATGGCGGGCCTGTCCATGTCGACGTCGAGCATCCGCTCCCAGATCGTCGCCGCCATCCGCCTCGTTGTGCAGCTCCAGCGCTTCTCGGACGGCAAGCGGCGCTGCGTCAGCGTCTCGGAGGTGACCGGCATGGAGGGGGACACCATCCAGATGCAGGAGATCTTCCGCTTCCACCGCACCGGCACGGAAGAGGACGGGACCGTTCGCGGGCACTTCCAGGCGACCGGCGTGCGGCCGCGCATCGTCGCGGAGCTGCAGGCTCACGGCGTTCAGCTCGCGACGTCCATGTTCGATCCCAGCCGGCCCTTGTGAGGAGGCGAATCGTGTTCGGCGTCGATCCGGTCTACCTCTTCTATGCCTTCGGGATCGCCACCGCGATCATCATGGCCGACCTCGTCTACCAGCTGCTCATCCGCAACAGCGCCCGGCGTGCGGGCATCAACAGGCGGCTGAGGCGGCTCGAAGCCGGCGAGGACCGCGAGCAGGTCCTCATCGACCTGCGCAAGCGCCGCGGGCTCGGCGGACAGGGCGAGACCTACCTGCGCGGCGGCGCCCTCGACCGGCTGGTCACCCAATCGGGCCTGATGATCGGCCTTCCCCGGCTTCTGCTCATCATCGGGGCCGGCGGCGCCGCCATCGGGCTCGTCGTGTGGGTCCTGCAGGCCGACCTGCTCCTGGCCGCCGGCACCGGCATCGCCGTCTCGGTTAGCCTGCCCTGGCTCGTGCTGTCCTTCATGCGCTCCCGGCGCCAGGAGGCCTTCGCGGCGCAGTTCCCGGACGCCCTCGACATCGTCGTGCGAAGCCTCAGGGCCGGCCACCCGGTTTCCATCGCGTTCGGACTGGTGGCCCGCGAGATGCCCGACCCGATCGGCACCGAATTCGGCCTCGTCGTCGACGAGGTGACCTACGGCCTGCCGCTCGAGACCGCGCTCGCCAACCTGAAGTTCCGGGTCGGCCACCAGGACCTCGCCCTCTTCGTCACGTCCGTGAGCGTCCAGTCGTCCACGGGCGGCAATCTGTCGGAAGTGCTGGAGAAGCTCTCCCGCATCATCCGCGACCGCTTCAAGCTCAAGCGCAAGGTCCGGTCGCTCTCGGCGGAAGGTCGCTTCTCGGCGATTGCGCTGTCGATGGCACCCTGGATCATCGCTGGCGTCATCCACCTCGTGGCCCCCACCTTCTTCGGCGAAGTGTGGGGGCATCCCCTGATCATCCCGATCTTCGTCGCGGCGTTCCTGTGGAGCCTGATCGGAGACTTCGTGATGTATCGAATGGTCAACTTCAAGTTTTGACATGATGGACACCGTGCAGGCCCTTGTGGCCAACAACATCGGTCTCGCGGCAAGCGCCTCGCTGCTGCTCGCGGTGATCCTCGTGCTCGTCGGGATCAGCACGGAGCTGTTCCGGCGCAGCGACGTCGAGGAGCGGTTGAGAGCCGCGCCCCTGTCCTGGACGGGCCAGGTGGAATCCGGGCCGGCCCGAACCTCCGCGGTCGGGCAGCTCTTCCGCTACGTCGAGAGCAATTTCGACACCAACGACGCCAAGAAGCTGGGGGCGATCCAGAAGGACCTGCTCGCCGCCGGCTTCTTCGGCCGCTCGGCGGTCGCCTGGTTCTACTTCGCCCGGATCGTCGGGACGGTCGTGCTGGCCATCGTGGGTTTCCTGTATGCCGTGATCTTCATGCCACAGCAACCCTTGACGGTGATGATGCTCGGCGCGCTCCTGGGCGGGATGCTCGGGCTGGTGCTGCCGAAGATCTACATCGACCGTCGCGCCAAGGCGGTAAAGCAGACCTACACGTCCGGCTTTCCAGACTTTCTGGACCTGCTCGTGGTCGCAACCGAGTCCGGCCTCAGTGTCGAAGGCGCAATCATGCGCGTCAGCGGTGAAATCGCCGAGACTTACCCGGCGCTCGGCGCCAATCTGCACATGATGACTTTGGAAATGCGGGCCGGCCGGGCGATCCAGGACGCTCTGCAGAGCTTCGCGGAGCGGGTTCAGCTTCCTGAAGTCAAGGCCTTCGCGACGCTCGTCAGGCAGTCCGCCGAACTGGGCACCGGCCTCGCCGACGCGCTTCGTGTCTATAGCGACGACATGCGCCACCAGCGGTTGTCACGCGCCGAGGAAAGGGCCAATGGTCTCCCTGCCAAACTCGTGCTACCCCTCGGCCTCTTCGTTTTCCCGGTCGTGTTGGTCGTCATCATGGTTCCGATTGCCATCCGCTTGCTGAAGGTGATGACGTGAGGGCGCGGGCGCCGCGCGGAAGCGGACGCCTGGGGCTCGCCGTCGTGGCGGTGGCACTCGGCGGCGCCCTGCAGGGCTGCGCCGATCAGGGCGTCGACGCCCTGGCGCCCCAGCCGGCTTCGGCCGTGGTGGGCGCCGAACTGGCCTCCGCGCCTCCGGTCGAACCCGGCGAACTCGCCCTTCTCGGTGCCGATCCCAACGACGCCCTGTCGCGCGCCAAGGCCCATTTCCGCCGCGGCGAATACGCCGTCGCCGAGCAGGAATACCGCAAGGCCGTCCAGCTCGACGGCCGCGACTACGAGGCCTGGATCGGGCTCGCCGCCTCCTACGACAAGATGAGGCGCTTCGACCTCGCCGACCGGGCCTACGACGCCGCGATCCGGATCGGCGGGACGACGCCGACGGTCCTGAACAACCAGGGCTACTCCTACATGCTTCGCGGAGACTTCCGCAACGCCCGCGCGAAGCTCGAGCGGGCCAGGGCCGTCGATCCCGAGAACCCCTACGTTCGCCAGAACCTGGAGGTCCTCGCCTCGGCCCGCGGCCGGACGGTGGAGTGAAGCCACACGGGATGCGGGCGGCAGCCGCCTGCTCCCGTGAGCGTCCCTTACCGGCCTACTTGGCCTCTGTGACCTTGCCGGCCTCGGCGGTACCCGGCGCCGACTTCGGCTGGCGGGCATACACGACGGCCACGTCGTCCTTGTGCACCAGCCGCCAGCCCGGATCCATGCGGAACTGGTGCGCCGCGACCGACCCGGCCGGATGGATCGTCCAGTCCGCCCCGTAGGCGTCCGCCAGGGCGGGCAAGGTCTCGGGCCCATTCAGATCCGTCGCCTTGCGCCAGCGGTCGAGGAACGCGCGGCCGAACAGCTCCGCTCGCCCGTCCACGAAGGTCTTCACCCCTTCGAAGATCAGGTAGCCGCCGTAGCCGTAGTCGTTGAGCACCTTGCCGGTCAGCCCCGCCGCGCGTGCGGCCTCGAGCGCCTCGCGCGGCACGATCTTGGTGGTCTCGTTCTGCGGATCCTTCACCAGGGCGACGAAGCCGAAACCCGCCAAGGCCGCCAGCACGGCGGCGGCGGCCCAGGTCGCGGCCCGGACACGGGCGCTGCCCGGCTCGCCGCCCGGCGATGGCCGCGCCGCGATGAAAGGGAATTGCCCGGCGAGCGGCCCCGCCAGGAACGCGGGCGCGAGCAGCGCGAAGATCGGGATCCCCCGCACGTGCTTCAGCATGAGGTGGACCAGGACCATCACGGGCGTGATCCGCAGGAGCGGGATGCGCGCGCCGCTCCACAGCGCGAGGAGGATCAGGAGTTCGAAATAGGCGGCGTGGATGCCGTTCTCCTGGGCGTTGAACGCGGTCCACTCGCTCAGCATGGTCAGGCCGGGGCCGAGGTCGAGAAGGCGCTTCGTCATCAGGAGCGGCTCCGCCCCGTAGGGATGCACCAGGCTGGCCAGCAGGAGCCCGGCCATGAAGCCGCCATAGAGGAGGATGGACCGCAGCCGCCTGGCGCTCCCGACCTCGACCATCGCCTGCAGGGACAGGAAACCGCTGAGCACGATTCCGAGGCTGAAGCCGCCGTGCAGGTTGGCCCAGAGCGCCATGAGGGGCAGGAGGACGAAGGGCGGATCGTCTTTCCGGTCGACGGCCCGGATCAGGACCGTGAAGTAGAGGACCATGACCGGGAACGAGAGGATGTGCGGGCGGGCCAGGAAGTGCGGCGACGCGATCACGAGCGAAACGGCCGTGATCCCGGCCGCGTAGGGGTACCTGAGGTAGTCGAGCAGGAAGCGGCACAGCAGAACCCCGGCGACAGCCACCGCGCAGGCACTGAGCAGGATGACCGCGTGCCACCCGCCGACGTCGTACGTGACGGCCAGGATCACCTGGGACAGCCATTCCTTGGCGATCCAGGGCTGTCCCGCCATCGTGTAGGAATAGGAATCGACGGTCGGAACCGCCCCATGGGCGAGGATCCACTCGCCCGAGCGGATATGCCAGAAGGTGTCCGGATCACGCAGGAAGGCCGTCCCGTAGGTCAGCAGGATCACCAGCGACCAGACGAAAAAGAGGGCCGATCCGATCGACGTCAGGGGCAATGAGCGGAGATCGAAACGGCTCACGACGGGCCTCGTTGCAGCTATCCGGCAGGTCACTACCAGAAGACCGCAGAGAAACCGTAAAGACGGCTGCTTTGGGCGGCCGTGCCTCGGCAGGCCGCCGGCTGTCGTGTCCCGACGCCCGCAGAGCCGATCCACGGGGCCGCGGGCCGTCCCGGGGTGTCGAAACCTCGACGGGTGCTGGCGTGTGATGCCGAAGCAAAGGTCAAGGCGGCGCGGAACTGCGGCGCTCGAGATCTGAAGCCGAACAGCCGATCGATTGCTCGAGCCCACGTCGACTCGAAACATGACTTCCGGGCAGCCCTTTGAAGGCGGGTTGTCAACAGAGTTGCTCGCGATCCGGGGAGCGACATCGCACCGATAGCGTCGGCGATCTTCGGGGAAAAGATTTCACCGTCTCTCTCCACAATGTATGTCAGAATAACTGACATACTGGGAGATGTTGCAGCACAATCGATGCTATGCTAGGTTTTTTGACAATCTTGGAATGCCTTGTTTATCTTGTCCTGAATAGATTTACGACGACAGTGCATCAGAGCCAGTCGTCTCTTACTGAACACTCATCGTATCGCCTGGACTTGGCACACATCACATTGGCATGTGGGGGAGGAAAAATCATGATAGAACTGAAGGTGAACGGTCAGGATTACAAGTTTGACGGCAGCCCGGACATGCCTGTCCTCTGGTATCTACGCGATCAACTCGCGCTCACAGGAACGAAATTCGGCTGCGGCATAGCCACCTGCGGGGCTTGCACGATCCATGTCGATGGCCAGGCCGTCCGGGCGTGCCAGACGACCTTGGGGGATCTCGCGGGTCGCTCGGTCACCACCATCGAGGGTCTGGACCCGGCCGGCGAACATCCGGTCCAGCGGGCCTGGCGCACTCTCGATGTGCCCCAGTGCGGCTACTGCCAAGCCGGCCAGATCATGCAGGCCGCGGCCTTCCTGAAGACCACGCCCAAGCCGACCGACGAGGACATCGACGCCGCAATGGCTGGCAATCTGTGCAGATGCGGCACCTACCAGCGCATTCGCGCGGCCATCAAGCAAGCGGCTCAGGGGGCGTGACCATGACCAGGACAGACGACGTCGCCACCGCCAGCGTCACCAACGTGAGCCGCCGCTGCGTTCTGAAGGGCCTCGTGGCGGGCACCTTCGTTCTTGCCGCAACCGTGCTGCCACGGAGCGGGTCGGCTGCCGATGACCCGCCGAAATTCGGCGCAGACGGCATGCCGAACGGGGTATCCCGCAACCCCCACGTCTTCCTGGCCATCTCGGGCGATGGGACCGTAACCATCACCTGCGCCCGCTCCGAAATGGGACAAGGCGTCAGAACCGGGATCCCGCTCATTCTCGCGGACGAGCTGGAGGCCGACTGGTCCCGGGTAAAGGTCTCGCAAGCGCCAGGGGACGAGCCCACCTACGGAAACCAGGACACCGACGGGTCGCGCTCGACGCGGCACTTCTTCAAGCCCATGCGCGAAGCCGGCGCGGCCGGTCGACTGATGCTCGAGGCGGCCGCGGCCAGGCGCTGGGGCGTTCCGATCGCCGAGGTCGAGGCGACGAACCACCAGGTCCTGCACTGGACCTCGGGGCGGGCCCTCGGATACGGGGACCTCGCACGGGACCTGGTCGACATGGATGTCCCCCCCGCCGACCGGATTCGGCTCAAGAAGCCGTCCGAGTTCCGCTACATCGGCAAGGACGGACGGCGGATCGTCGACGCCATGGACATCACCACGGGCAAGGCGGTCTACGGCCAGGATGTCGTGATGCCGGGAATGGTCTTCGCCGTCATCGCACGTCCCCCCGTTCTTGGTGGCAAGGTGGCCAGTTTCGATGCGTCCCTGGCCCGGAAGGTTCCGGGCGTCAAAAATGTGGTGGCGATCGACGGTGCCTCTCCGCCCGTGGCCTTCCTGCCTTCGGGTGGCATAGCCATCGTGGCGGACACGACCTGGGCCGCCATGAAAGGACGGGACGCGCTCAAGGTGACCTGGGACGACGGTCCGCACGCCGTCTACGATTCGAAGACCTATCGGGAAGAGCTGGCGGCGAGCGCCCGCCGGCCCGGAACGGTGGTGCGCGCCGAAGGCGACCTCGACGCCGCCCTGGAGAAGGCGTCGCGTCGGGTCGAGGCGGAGTACTACATACCGCACCTCGCGCATGCCACCATGGAAACACCGTCCGCGACGGCGCTTGTCAAGGACGGCCGGTGCGAGGTCTGGACGAGCGTCCAGAGCCCGCAGGCGGCGCGCGATCTCGTTGCCAAGACGCTCGGCCTGGATACCGCGGCCGTCAAGGTGAACGTCACCCTGCTTGGGGGCGGCTTCGGGCGCAAGTCGAAGCCGGACTTCGCGGTCGAGGCGGCGATCCTGGCCAATTCGATGCCGGGAACACCCGTCAAGGTGGTATGGAGTCGGGAGGACGATATCCGCAACGGTTTCTACCACACCGTGTCGCTAGAACGGCTTCGGGCGGGGATCGATCAGACCGGCGCCGTGACCGCCTGGCATCACAATACGACGGCGCCGAGCATCGTCTCTCTCTTCGATGCGGATCCGAAGCGCCTCGTGCCGTTCGAACTCGGCATGGGCTTCAGCGATACGCCGTTCGATGTGCCGAACCTGAAACTCGAGAACGGCGCGGCGGAGGCCCACACCAAGGTTGGCTGGTTCCGCTCGGTCAACAACATATCGCATGCCTTCGCGATCCAGTCCTTCGCGGCCGAACTGGCCGCGGCTGCGGGGCGCGACCCTCGTGACTTCCTGCTCGACCTCATCGGCCCGCCACGCCTGCTGCCCATCGAAAAGGAGGTCGCCGACTGGTGGAATTACGGCGAGGACCCTGCCGTCTACACGGTCGACACCGGTCGGCTTCGCCGCGTCCTCCTGGAGGCGACCACCAAGGCGGGCTGGGGCCGAACGCTGCCGAACGGCCATGGTCTTGGCTTGGCCGTTCACCGCAGCTTCGTGAGCTATATCGCCACCGTCGTGGAAGTCGCCGTAGACAAGAATGGTCAGGTGTCGGTGCCCAGGGTGGACGTCGCGGTCGACTGCGGCTTTGCCGTCAATCCTGACCGGATCCGCTCCCAGATCGAGGGCGCCTGCGTGATGGGGCACAGCCTCGCCATGTTCGGAGAGATCACCTTCGAGGCGGGCCGGGTCCAGCAAGGCAATTTCGACGACTATCAGATCGCCCGCATGGCCGATGCGCCGCGCGAGACACGCGTTCATCTCGTCTCGCAAGACTTCGACGTGCCACCGGGAGGGATCGGGGAGCCTGGCGTGCCACCCTATGCTCCGGCGCTCGCCAACGCCATCTTCGCAGCCACCGGCAAGCGCATCCGCTCGCTCCCGATTGGGACCCAACTCAAGGCATGACGGCGAGACCGTGTCGCTGGCGCCCCAGGCGGGCGCCAGCGGTCGGCTGCCCCTGAGCGGTTGCCCATCAAGCGATCGTGGAGACGACGCACCCCGGTCAGGACTACGGGGACGGGATTACGGGGACGGTTTAGCATTACCCCATTCCCATCCACTTTGACGGCGACCTCAAGCGCCGCCGCCCCTGTCGGGAACGCCACGACCCCCTCGACCCCTGGTTGCTCGAACACCGTTCCCCGGGCCCGCGCTGATCCCGGGTGTCGGGGCGTGCGAGCCCGCCGACCTGCGACCAGGCCGGCCGGCTGAAGACGATGCCGTCGCATGTGACGAGCCTCACCCCTGATGCGGAATACCGGGGACAGCCTATTAAATTCAGCCAGACTGGTCCGGACCGAACCAAACGTCGAAGCACAGGCGCGGCGAGCATGGAGGCGGCCGTTCGATCGTGACCGGCGTTCTTAGAGTGTCCGGCCGGCCCGCTCCAGCAGCAACTGCTCGGCGGCCCGGCTGTGATCCGCGCTGATCCGGTCGACGCCGTCGACCGTGATGCTGAGCGTGCCGTTCTCGTTGCGGCGGATCCAGCCCTTTTCCTTCAGGTACCAGAGATGGAAGTCCAGGAGTTCCGTCGGGCAGCCCAGGAGCACTTCGAGCTCGATCTCGCCGAGCCCCGGATCCTTGGTGTTCCGCCGGCGCTTGGCATAGAGCAGCATCAGCAACTGCCGCTGGATCAGGTTGTCCTGTTCGATGCCCCGGCTGCTGCTGGCCTCCTGGGCTATCTCCGCGCGCGTGCCCAGGTGGTCCTTGCGAAGGAGGTCGAAACGGGCCCGCTTGGCCGGGTCGCGCAGCGTGTCGTGGGCCTCCATGATCATGTCGAAACGGAGCCTGTCGCCGCTCTCCGGATTGTCCGGATGGTACCGCTGGGCCAGATAGCGAAACATTCGCTCGATCGATCCCGAATTCGCATTCGGGCTGATCTCCAGGATCTCGTAATAGTCGAGGAACTGCGAGTTTTCCATGCCGACCGCCGCTCGACAGAAGAGGACTTTGAAGGAAGACCTGACCCGAGTTCAGGACAGAGATGAAGAAGCCGGGAGCTTTGCCGAATTCTCTTATCGGTGCAAGCCAGAGGACGCTGCATCTGCCGCCCTCCCGCCGTTCGACTGGGGGCTCCCGGGCGGGATGCGCCATCCCCGGACGGGCGGGCGAATGCCGGGGAGCCGCCGCGGGCCGGGATCGAGCGGCCCCTGGGCAAGTTCGAACCGCCTGATCCTACCAGTCGTTCGACTTAGTCTAGACGCAATGAACGAAGTTGATCCAAATACATATCTGTGCGATGATTATCGAGTACGCTGGAACGCACAGATTGCATTCACTCTTCCATTTCGCGAAAGTGGAGGACTCGGCATGGCTCGCGACTGGCTGATCGAAGGAAAATACGTCGAGTATTGCAGCTGCGACCTGGGCTGCCCTTGCGAGTCCATGGCCGACCCCACCTACGGGCACTGTACGGGCCTCGTCGGCTTCCATATCGACCGCGGCCATTGCGACGCCGTCGATCTCGGCGACCGCTCCGTGCTGGCCGCCTTCTACTTCCCGCGCGCCATCCATCACGGGCAGGGCGTATTGCACCCGATCATCGACGAGCGCGCGACCGAGGCCCAGAGGGACGCGTTGTTCTACATCCTGTCCGGCGCCGACCAGAAGGTCGGGACCATGTTCCAGATCTTCTCCCAGATCGTCGAGACCATCAAGGATCCGCTCTTCGCGCCCATCCTGTTCGAGTGGGACCTCGAGGCCCGGCGGGCGCGGATCGAGGTTCCCGACGTGGTCAGGGCCCACAGCGAGCCGATCCGGAACCCGGTGACCGACGCGGAGCACCGGATGCTGACGGTTCTGCCGGACGGGTGGGTCTTCCACGAGGCCGAGAACGCCGCGGGCTTCGCCAAGGGAACCGGGCCGATCCGGTTCGATCTCAACCGCCGGCACAGTTCGCTCGCCCATGTCGCCTGGGGGCCGCAAGGCCTCGTGAAGTCCTACGAGCGGTCCGCGCAAGCTGCCGCCAGGGCCTGAACCGAGGTCGGATGGAGCACCGCCGAGCCCGAAGGTCGGCGCCCGACCGAGCCATGGGAGCCGACCCGACATGACGCGCCGGCTCGAGATCCTGGCCGCCGCATCGGGACTGGTCGCGGTCGGATCGATGGCATGGCTCGCCGTGCTGCTCGGAATCGGAACGGGAATGTCCGCGATCGAGATGACGCGGATGGCCGGCATGGACGGCTGGCTGATGACCCCCGCGGTCTGGTCGGCAAGCTATGGCTTGCTCGTCTTCGCCATGTGGTGGGTGATGATGGCGGCCATGATGCTCCCGAGCGCCTGGCCGATGCTGCTGCTCTTCGCGCGCGTCAACCGCCGCTCCGGCACGCCGGCCGACCGACTGGCCGCCACCGGCCTGTTCGGTCTCGGCTACCTGGCCGCATGGGGCGGCTTCAGCCTCCTCGCCACGGGACTGCAGGCCGGCCTGGAGCAGGCCCGCCTGATGTCGCCCATGATGGTCGTCGACAATGTCCGGCTCGCCGGACTCGTCCTGCTCGCGGCCGGCCTGTGGCAGTTCACGCCCTTCAAGGCGCGGTGCCTGGGCCGGTGCCGGTCGCCCCTGGCCTTCCTCGTCGACCGTTGGCGCGACGGTGCCGGGGGCGCCTTGCGGATGGGGCTCGAACACGGCCTCTGGTGCCTGGGCTGCTGCTGGGTGCTGATGGCGCTCCTGTTCGTCGGCGGCATCATGAACCTCTACTGGATCGTCGGGCTCGCCGCCTTCGTGCTCGTCGAGAAGAACGCCCCGTTCGGTCCCGCCGCCGGGCGCGTGGCGGGATGCACCCTGGTGGCGTCGGGCGCATGGCTCCTGGTCCGGTGATTTTCGGGAGGGGACGCCGGGATGGGCGGACACCCCGCCCTTAGTCCTCCTTGGCGGCGATCCGGGCCTGGATCAGCACGAAGGCGAGGAGAAAGAGGCCGCGCTAGGCTGAGAGCGACATCCAGCCCTTCCTGTTCTCGAAGTTGAGCAGCTTGCCGGCTAGGTACCGGCGCCGGGCCTATCGCCCTGCTCACCCCGCCCCCTCCTCCAGCGCTCCGCCCAGGAACAGGTGGCCCACCCGCGGGTCGGCGAGGATGACGGCGGCGCGGTCGGCCATGCGGGCGCGGCCGAGTTCGAGGACGAGGCCGTAGTCCGACATCTGCAGGGCCGAGCGGGCGTTCTGCTCGATCATCAGGACGCTGACGCCGCGGTCGCGCAGTTCGGTCAGGATCCGGAACGTGTCCTGCACCATGATGGGCGAGAGGCCGATCGAGGGCTCGTCGATCAGAACGACCTTGGGGTCGAGCAGCAGGCCCCGCGCGATCTCGAGCTGCTTCTGCTCGCCGCCCGAGAGGGTCGAGGCCTGCTGGCGGGCCTTGCGGCGGAGCGCCGGGAAGCGTTCCAGCACCGCCTCCAGGCGCCGCGCCTCCTCGGCGGGCGCGAAGTCGGCCGAGACGAGCCCGAGTTCCAGGTTCTGGGCGACCGAAAGCTCCGGGAAGATGTTGCGGCCCTGCGGCACGTAGACGACGCCCGCCTTCAGGAGGTCGCGCGGCTTCAGCCCCGTCGTGTCGCGCCCGTCGATGCGGATCGACCCGGACCGGACCGGCAGGAGCCCGAAGATGGTCTTGAAGACGGTCGACTTGCCGGCGCCGTTCGGGCCGATCACGGTGGTGATCGCGGCGCGCTCGACCGCGAAGGTCGTGCCGTTGAGGATCGTCATCGGCCCGTAGCCGGCGACGACGGAGTCGAGCTCGATGATCGGCGCGGCCATGGCGGTCACTTCCCGAGATAGGCGTCGATGACGCGCGGGTCGGATCGCACCGCCGCCGGCGTGCCCGACGCGATGATCCGGCCCTCGGCGAGCACGATCACCCGCGAACAGAGCGCCATGACGAACTCCATGTTGTGCTCGATCACCACGAAGGTCGCGCCCGCCTCCCGGTTCATGGCCGCGAGCCGCTCGCGCAGGTCGCCCAGCATGGTCAGGTTGACGCCGCCCGCCGGCTCGTCGAGCAGGACCAGTTCCGGCCCGGCCATGAACGCCATGGCGGCATCGAGCAGCTTCTGCTGGCCGTAGCTGAGCCGTCCCGCCCGCTCCTGCGCCAGGTGCCCGAGACGGAAGAAGCCGATCATCTGGTCGGCCTTGGCGCCGAGCCCCGCGTCCCGCGGTCCGAACAGCCGGCCGGCCATGCCGCCCTGGTGCTCCTGTCCGGCGAGGATCAGGTTCTCCCGGACGGTCAGCTCGCCGAACACCTGCAGGAGCTGGAAGGTCCGCCCGACGCCCATGTGGTTCAGCCGGTGCGGGGAGAGGCCCGTGATGTCCTGTCCGCCCAGGTGGACGGTTCCCGCCGTCGGCTTCAACTGGCCCAGGATGCAGTTGAACATCGTCGACTTGCCACAGCCGTTCGGCCCGATGATGCCGAGGATCTCGCCCTTCTCGACCGTGAAGGACACGTCGTCGACCGCGACGATGCCCCCGAAGGTCTTGCGCAGGTTGGCGACCTGGAGAACGGGGGTCATGGCCGCGCCTCCGTCGCCAGCCGACCGCGATCCCGCGCCGATGCCCGGCCCCCGCCCGCCATCACATCGTCCCCGTGATGCCGCCGTCGACGACGATCTGCTGGCCCGTCACGTAGCTCCCCGCGTCGGAGGCGAGCATCAGCGCCACCCCGCCGACCTCCTCGGGCCGCCCCCAGCGCTTCAGCGCCGTCCGGTCGACGACCCGCTGGTGGAAGGCCGGGTCGGCCATCAGCGCGGTGTTGAGGTCGGTCGCGAAATAGCCCGGCGCGATCGAATTGCAGGTGATCCCGGACGGCCCGAGCTCGGCGGCGAGCGAGCGCGTCAGCCCGGCCAGGCCCGCCTTCGAGGCCACGTAGGCGTGGATGGTGCCGCGCCCGAGGATGCCGGTGATCGACGTGGTGAAGATCATCCGGCCGCTGCCCTCCCGCTTCATCGGCGCGGCCGCCGCCTGGGCGAGGAACAGCGCCGAGCGCAGGTTGGTGGCGACCACCCGGTCCCAGGGCGCTTCGGTCCAGTCGCCGAGCGGCGCCCGGTTCACCAGGCCCGCATTGGCGACGAGCACGTCGAGCCGTCCCTCGGCCGCCGCCACCCGCTCGACCGCCGCCCCGGCATCCCCCGTGTCGGCGACGTCGAAGGGCACCGCCGCGCAGGCGATCCCTTCCGCGGTCAGAGCCGCCCGGGTCGCCTCGAGTTGCGCCGCGTCGCGGCCGTTCAGGTAGACCTTGGCGCCGGCCCGCCCGAGCGCTTCCGCGATCGCTCGGCCGAGGCCGCGCGAGCTTCCCGTGACCAGCGCCACGCGCCCGCTCATGTCGAAGGGATGGGCCCTGCTCATGGGATCGAGTCCTCGATCGAGCGGCGAAGTTCCGGCGTGATCTCCGGCAGGATCCCGAACCACGCCTGGAAGGCGGGCCGGGCCTGGTTGAGCAGCATGCCGAGCCCGTTGACGGTGCGGTTGCCGCGCGTCCGGGCGGCCGCCAGGAACGGCGTCTCCTTCGGGATGTAGACGATGTCGGAGACGAGCGCCGCCGTCGGCAACCGGTCGAGCGGCATGTCGAGGGCCGGCTGCCCGGACATCCCCTGGCTGGTGGTGTTGACCACCAGGGCCGCGTCCGCCACCGCCGCGCCGCGCTCCGACCAGTCGAGCACCGTCACCGGGCCGCCGACCTCCGCGGCGAGCCGCTCGGCCCGCGCCCGGGTCCGGTTGAGGAGGCGGATCTCCGGGACCCCGGCATCGCCGAGCGCCGCCACGACCGCCCGCGCGCCGCCGCCGGCCCCGAGCACCACCGCCGGCCCCGCCTGGGCGCGCCAGTCCGGGTCGCGCTCGCGCAGGCTGGCGAGATACCCGTAGGCGTCGTTGTTCGTCCCGTGCAGGCTGCCGTCCGGACGCACGACCACGCAGTTGAGGGCGCCGATGCGCCGCGCCACCGGGTCGATGCTGTCCATCGCCGCCATCGCGGTCTCCTTGTGCGGGATGGTGACGTTGCAGCCCGCGAAGCCGAGCGCCGGCAACGCGGCGAGCGCCGCCCGCAGCCCCTCGGGCTTGATCGCCAGCGGCACGTAGACGCCCGCCAGCCCATACTGGGCGAACCAGGCATTGTGCAGCCGCGGCGAGCGGGAATGCATGACCGGGTAGCCCATCACCCCGGCCAGCAGGAACCTGTCTTGCTCGCTCATCGGGCCCCGGCCTCCTGGCTGTCCATGATGGCCGCGATGCCGATCGCCGACAGCGCCTCGTCCTCCGCGTCCGTGAGCCCGCTGACCGCGACCGCGCCGACCACCTCCCCGTCCACGACCACAGGCAGCCCCCCGCCCCAGCCGAGGTAGCGCGGGTCGCCGTAGTAGCCGATGTCGAAGCCGGTCTCCGGGTTCCGCGACCGGCGGCCGACCTCCGCGGAGGGCCGGCGCAGGCGTGCCGACGTGAAGGCCTTGTTGGTGGCGACCGCGACGGAGCTGAGCGCCGCGCCCCTCATGCGCAGGAGCCCGAGGGTCTCCCCGTGGGCATCCACCACGGCGATCACCGCCGCCTTCTGCTGGTCCCGACAGGCGCGCCGGATCGCCTCGATGGCGACGGTCGCGTCCAGGTCGCAGAGCGTCTTCATGGTCCGCATGCGCGGTCTCTCCTCATGGCGTGGTGGGTTCGACGGCGGCGGCGGCCGGGGCGCGCCGGCGGGCGAGCCGGTGCCGCAGGGCCTCCGCCATGCCGACCAGACCCTTCGGGAAGAAGGCGAGCATCAGCATGACCATGAGCGCGTAGGTCATGAGGTAGTAGCCGCCGGTGAAGCGCAGCCACTCGGGCAGGAGCAGCTCGACGGCGGCGCCGATGAACGGTCCCGCGAAGGAGCCGGCGCCGCCGACGATGACCATCAGCAGGTACTTGATGGAGTAGCTGAGCTGGAACGAATTGGGCTCGATGAACTGCACCAGCGGGGCGTAGAGCGCCCCCGCGAAGCCGCCGTAGGCCGAGCCGATCGCGAAGGCCATCAGGGTGTAGCGCCGCACGTCGACCCCGAGCGAGGCCGCCCGCAACGGATTCTCCCGCAGCGCCTTGAAGGCGCGCCCCCAGGGCGAATGCACGATCCACCACTGGATGCCGGTGAAGACGGCCAGCATGGCGAGCGCGAAATAGTAGAAGTCGCCGTTCCGGTTGGTCTTGAAGCCGAGGACCGTGGGCCGGCGGATGTCGTTGATCCCGTAGATGCCGTTGGTGAGCCACTGCTCGTTGCGCAGCACGAGGAACACGAGGGTCGCGAAGGCCAGGGTCACAAAGGCCAGGAAATGGTGCTGGACGCGCAGCGCCGGATAGCCGAGGCACCAGCCGACCGCGAAGGCGAGCGCGCCGGAGGCGAGGAACGCGACGAAGTAGGGCACGTCCGCCGCGGTGAGGAGTGCCGTCGCATAGGCGCCGAGCCCCACGAAGGCGCCCTGGGCCAGGGAGATCTGGCCGGCATAGCCGAGCGTGAGATTGAGCCCGAGCGCCGCGATGCTGGTCACCGCCCAGAGCGCCACGAGGTAGACCCCGTAGGACTTGAGCATCGACGGCACCGCCAGGAGCAGGCCGACCGCCACGACCCCCGCCGCCAGCGCAAGGAGACGGCCTACCGTCATACCGTGCGCTCCTCGACGCGGCCCATCAGCCCCTGCGGCCGGAACAGGATGAAGAGCACGAGCAGGAAGAGCGGCAGGGCGCTGCGGTACTGGGCCGACAGATAGGCGGCGCACAGGTTGTCGAGGACGCCGAGCAGGAGCCCGCCCACCATGGCCCCGCGGGTCTGGTTGAAGCCCCCGATGATGGCGGCCACGAAGGCGGCCTGTCCGAGCGTCTCCCCGTTGGTGAACTTCGCCAGGTAGATCGGGCTGATCAGGATCGACGCCACCGCGCACAGCATGGCGTTGATCAGGAAGGTGAGCAGCACCATCCGGTCCACGTCGATGCCGACGATCTGCGCCACCGCGCGGTTCTGGGCAGTCGCCTGCATCATGCGGCCGAGCCGCGTGTGTTGCAGGAACACGTGCAGCCCCGCCGTCACCAGCACCGCGACGGCCAGAACCACCAGGCTCTGCAGCGAGAAGACGGTGCCGAACACCTCGATGTCCCGGTCCGCCACGAGCGACGGGAAGGGCTGCGCCTGCGCCGAATAGAAGTCCTTCACGGCCTCCCGCATGAAGATCGAGAGCGCGATCGTCGAGACCACCAGCGGCAGGAGCCCGTGCTGCAGCATGGGCGCGACCACCGCCCGCCGGAACAGGAGCCCGAGCAGGATCGCCGCCACCGCGATGCCGGCGAGCGCGGCGGCCGGGAACGGCAGCCCGAGCCCGTGCATGGCGACCAGCACGAAGAAGGCCGGCACCATCACGAACTCGCCCTGGGCGAAGTTGATCGTCTGCGACGCCTGCCAGAGCAGCGAGAAGCCGACCGCCACGAGGGCGTAGATGGCCCCCGTCGCGAGCCCCGAGACGAGCAGTTGCAGGAAAGACGACATGGGAAGCGGCCCCGGAGCGGCCCGCCCCGTGGGGCAGGCCGGTCGGATGTGGGTCTGGAAAGGCCGGCCCGTCGGCCGGCCGGGCCGGCTTGGATCAGGCGGGGCGGGCCACGGTCACTTGCCGAGCTTCGGCAAAACCTCGACGATCTTCTGCTTGCCGCCCACGACCTCGCCGAGGAAGCTCGCCCGATCAATGTCGCCGTTCTTGTCCCAGGTCGCCTCCATCAGGATGCCGGGCTCCTGCTCGGGCGTGATGGTCAGCCCATGCAGCGTGTCGGCGAGCCCCTTGGAGTCGAACTTGCCCATCTTCTCCGTCACATGCTTGATCATGTAGACGGCGATGTAGCCCTTGATGCCGTTGTGGTCGTTGGCGTAGTTGAACCGCTTCTTGAACTTCTCGCCGAAGGCCGCGAGCGCCGGGACGGGCGCGTCGGAGGAGAGCCCGACATGGCCCTTGACGCCGTTGGCGGCGTCGCCGGCGAGTTCGATGACCTTCTGGGAGAGGAGCGTGGTCTCGCCGATCAGGGGCGCCTGCAGCGACTGCTTGCGCGCCTCCTTGAGGAAGCGGGCGCTCTCCTCCTCGTTGGTGTAGACGAAGACCGCGTCCGCGTTGGCGGCCTTGAGCTTCACCACGTCCGACGCGAAGTCGACCTGCCCGGACTCCGTCGAGATGTCGGCCACGACCTTGATGCCGCGCGCCTGCATCTCCTTGGCGAAGTTGTCGCGCCCGCCCTTGCCGAAGTCGTTGTTGACCCACAGCACCGCGACGTTCTTGGCCTTGAGCCCGTCGCGGATGTAGTTGGCGATCTTCGGCATCGAGAACTGCTGCCCGAAGGCGGTGCGGAACACGAAGGGGTTGCCCTTCTGGGTGATCGCCGCCGCCTCGCCGCCGACGATCTCGGGGATCTCGGCATTCTGGGCGAGCGTCATGGTGACCAGCACCGAGCCGGAGAAGACCGGCCCGAGGATCACGTAGGGCTTGTCGTCCAGCACCTTCTGGACCTGCGCGCGGGCGATGCTGGCGTCGCTCTGGGTGTCGATGTGCGGCACGTTCAGCTTCTTGCCGAGGATGCCGCCCTTGGCGTTGATCTCCTCGACCGCCAGCGTGATGCCGTCGCGCCAGTTGGTGCCCGAGACGGCGCCGGCGCCCGACAGTTCGACCACGTTCGGGATGAAGACGGTGTCCTGCGCGGCGGCCGGCCCGAAGCCCGTACCGAGGGCGGCCGCGAAGGCGCCGAGCGCGAGGAGCGAGGTGCGGCGCGACGGACCGCCGCGAGCGGTTTCATGTCCCATGGTGCGTTCCTCCGTAGCGGCCCTTGTGACGCCGCGCGGGCGCCCTGGCCTGTTCTCCGCGAGCCCTTGCGGGCTCCATCGGTCACGGGGACGTTACCATGGCGGTCCGCGGTGCCCATAGAACCTTTTTGAGGCCACGGCCTAACATGATGTTACGGCCGCGCCGCGCGTCTCCCGCCGGATCTCCTCGCGCAGGAGCTGCAGGCAGGCCGCGGCATGGCGCGAGAGCGGCCGGTGCGCCCGCATGGCGACGAAGGGCTCGAACGTGGTCGGCTCGCGGATGCGCAGCACCCGGACGCCGAGCTCGGAAGCATCCGGCGCGGCGAACTGGTCGATCAGCGCCACCCCGATCCCGGCCCGCACCAGGCCGATGGTCGTCACCCCGAAGCGGACGCTCATGACGAGATCGTAGCCGAGCCCGTGGCGGCGGAACACGTCCATCATGATCCGCCCGTAGGGATCCTCGGGGACCACGCCGACCAGCGGATAGCGCGCGATCTCGGCGACGGAGACGACCGGCGACGCCGCCAGCGGATGGTCTCGCGGCACCACGCAGCGCAGTTCCCCGACCCCGAGCGACTGCACCTCGATGCCCGGATGCTCGAACGCGTAGCTGAGCACCGCCAGCTCGCACTTGCCGAGCAGCAGGTAGTCCTGCGCCTCCTGGACCTTGATGATGTCGAGGTCGAGCCCGAGCGCCGGAAACTTCTCGCGCAGGCGCTTCAGCGCATTGGGCACCACGAAATGCGAGAGCGACGGGACCGATGCGATCCTGAACAGGATGCCGGCCCCTCGGTCCACCTGCTGGAGCACGTATTGCAGGTCGTCCACCTTCTTGTAGACGCCGTTGATCTGCTCGAAGATATCCTCCGCCTCTTTGGTCGGATAGTAGCGGTTCTGGATCCGCTCGAAGAGCTTCACCCGCAGGGACCGCTCCGTATACTTCATGAGGCGGCTTATGCCGGGCGCCGAGACGCCGAGAAGGCGCGCCGCCCCCGCCAGCGTGCCCGCGATCATCACCGCCCGGATCACCTCGATCTGCCTAAGCGTGAGCATCGCCGACGCGGGCTCAGTCGTCGCTGTTGCAGGGCCACCAGCCTGGCGCCTTCAGCCCCTCCGGCAGGCGGGTTTCGGGGGTCCCGCAGGCAATGTCGATCTGATCCTGGACGAGATCCTGGACCTTCGTGAGGTCCACCGCGTCAAGGCGGGCCCGGTAGAGATAGGCGCCCTTCATGGTGGCGCCCGCCAGGGCCGCGCCCCGGAAGTCCGACCGGGGCAGCAGCGTCTCGACGAACCGCGCGTTGCCCAGCTTGGTGCCCGCGAAGCTCGTCCGGTGGAAGTCGCCGTCCGAGAAGTCCGCGCCCGTCATGTCGGCGCCGTCGAACACCACCCGCTGGAACTCCGCCTTGACGAGCCTCGCCCCGCTGAGGTTGGCGCCCGCGAAGGTGGCCCGGCTGGCCAGCACCTTCTCGAGGTTCGCGCCCGCCATGTTGGTCTTGCGGAACGACGTCCGCACCAGTTCCGCGCGACTGAAGTCCGCTTGGCGCAGGTCGGAGCCGTCGAAGCCGGACCCGGACAGGACCGCGCCCCGGAACTTGGCATTGACGAGGGTCGAACTGTCGAGCATGACCCGCTCCTTCAGGCAGTTCGACCAGTCCATGCCCTGGCGGGGCTGGTCCCCGCAGGCCGCCTCAGCGGCCGTCCCGCCCGCCAAGAGCCCCGCCGCCAGGACGGCGAGCCGCGCGGCGCGCGGAACCGACGCAGCACCCGGACCCCGACGACATGGCAACGATCTTGCGAACCTCATGGGCGCCTCCCGACGCAATCCTCCCGGCCGCAACGCGCGCCGCGTCCGGCGCCGGACCGAGCCCGATCAGACGTCCGGCATCCGCTATCGCCCGGCCGGCGCGATGGTATCGCGCTTCGTTATGTCATGCATCGGGAATCGCCGATCCGTAGCCCCGCGTCCCGCCGCCGGTCGTCCGGCGCCCGACCACCACGACCTTGAGGCCGCTCATGACCGGCACCACCCCTCATGACCCCACGACCGCATCGGCCTCGATCTCCACCCGGTAGCCCTCGCCCACCAGCCCGCTGATCTCGATCAGCGTGTTGGCCGGCCGCACCTCGCCGAAGACGTGCCCGTGCACGCGCGACACGCCCTCCCAGTCCGCCGCGTCGACCAGATAGATCCGTGTCCGCACCACGTCGTCGCGGGAGGCGCCGAGCGCCGCCAGGCTCGCCAGGATCTTGTCGAGGATGTAAGTCGCCTGCGCGGCGGCGTCGCCCGGCGCGATGCAGGCGCCCGAGCCGTGCGTCGCCGTGGTGCCGCTGACCGTGATCGTATTGCCGGCCCGGACGGCCCGGCTGTAGCCGGCGAGCGGCTCCCAGACGCTGCCCGTGGACACCCGCAGCCGGCCCGGCCGGCCCGGCACCGGCTCGCCGGCATAGACCTTCGGCATGGCGTCGAGATGGTGGCTGAGGTCCCCCGACGCGGTGAGGAAGGGCGGCCGGCGGTACTCGTCCCCGCAGTCGCCCGGCACCGGGCGGGTCTGCCGGAACGCCTCGTCCAGGCGCGCATGGTCCTCCGCGTCGAGCGCGAAGGCGAAGAGCCGCGCGTTGTCGTCCCGGTGCTCCCGCTCGCCGAGCCGGGCCCCGACGATGATGGCCGCCACCGCCGGCTGCTCCAATACCCACCGGGTCGCCACGTTGGCGACCGAGACGCCGTGCTTCGCCGCGATCGCCTGCGCGGCCGACAGGATCGCCTGCAGGGCCGGCCAGCCGCCGATCGTGTCGACGAAACGCCTGTACTTGGACTTCGACCAATCCGGGATCTCGCCCGCGGTCGGCTCCGGGCGGCCGACCCACCGGTCCGTCAGGAAGCCTCCGCCGAGGGTTCCGTAGGCGAGCAGGCGCACGCCCGTGGCCGCCGCCACCGCGGCGAGCGGCCCCGCCGCCCGCCGGTCGAGGAGCGAGAAGCTGACCTGGTTGGAGACGATCGGCAGACCGTGCCGGATCATGAGGTTGAGATGGTCGGCGTCCGTGTTGGTGACGCCGACATGCGCCACGAGCCCCTCCTCGCGCATCCGCGCGATCTCCTCCAGCGCGTCGATATAGGCCGGGTGCTCAAAGGTCCACCAATGGAACTGCAGCAGGTCGAGCCGGTCCCGCCTCATGCGCTCCAGCGACCGCCCCACCCCGGCCCGCACCACCTCGCGCGTCATCGGCCCCGGCACCGGGCACCACTTGGTGAAAGCGCGCGGCGCGAGCGGCGGCAGGCTGCCCTCGGCAATGCGCTCGAACAGGCGCCCGGTGATGTCCTCCGCCGAGCCGTAGTGGTCCGCCATGTCGAACGTGTCGAAGCCTGCCTCCGCATAGGCGGCGAGCGCCTCGGCGCCCCGGTCCGGATCGATCCGGGTGCCGCTCCGCTCCATGTCGGCCACCTGCCAGAGCCCGATGACCAGGCGGCTGATATCGAGGCCGGGGGCGAGGTCCGTGCGCGGAGGTCTCGGGGCCATGTCAGTCCTTGTTGAGCTCGTACTTCATGATGCGGCCGTGCTTGCCGTTCCGGTCGCGCTCGAGCGCGAAGGTGTCGCCGCCCGGCCCGGTCCGCCGCGCCAGGACGGCCGCGATCGCCGCATGGTCCTCCGCATCGAGGGCGAAGCGGAACGCCTCGAGCGTCTCCCCGAGCCGGTCGGCGTAGCGGGCGCCAACGATCACGCCGGCAACCTGCGGCTTTTCCAGGACGTAGCGGGTCGCAACCGCCGGGATGCCGACGCCGTGGCGGCCGGCGATCCGGTCGAGCACACCGAGCAGGTCCTGGAACAGCTCCCAGCCGCCGAAGTCGTCGATGATCAGCTTGTACTTGGTATGCCCGCGATTCTCGAACGGTCCGGTCGGCTCCGGCCGGCCGAGCCAGCGCGACGACAGGAACCCGCCCGCCAGCGACCCGTAGGCGATGAGCGAGAAGCCGCGTTCGGCGGCGAGCGCTGCCAGCCCGTTCTCGGGTCTCGCGTCGAGCAGGGAGTACTGGACCTGCATGGACGCGAGCGGATAGCCCGCGTCCAGAAGGTCGGCGGTGCGGGCCCTGTCGAAATTGGTGCCGCCCAGGAGGTGGATCTTCCCCGCCTGCTGCAGGTCGACGAGCACCCCGGCGGTCTCCGCCATCCCCGGCGCCGCATAGTTCCACCAGTGGAACTGGACGAGGTCCAGCCGTTCGGCCCCGAGACGGCGCAGCGACCGGTCGATGATCGCTTCCACGTCGGCCCGTCGGAGGGACCCTAGCGTGCTCCAGTCCGGCACGTACTTGGTGTGAACCTTGAGGCCCGCGAGGGCGGCTTCCCCGCGCTCTCGCCGGAGCCGCTCGCGGAAGAGCCCGATCATCTCCTCGACGCCCGTGTAGATGTCGGCGCAGTCGAAGGTGGTGACGCCCGCGTCCAGGAAGGCCGCCATGTCGTCGACCGCCCGCTCGCGTTCCACCTCGCCGTGACCGCCCGCGAGCTGCCATCCGCCGCGCAGCACCCGCGACATGACGTAGCCCGGCGCGAGCTCGAAGGTGTCGACGCCCGCGCCCGTCATGCGCCGGCCTCCGGCGGCATGGGCACGGCCGTGGTCTCGGCATGGAGGAAGCGACGGCGGCCGAGCCTGCGGATGCGCAGGCGCGTGGAACAGTTCGGATCCGGGCAGGCGACCTCGGCGTCCGTACTCATCCAGTCCGCCGGGTCGGTCGGCCGCTGCTTGGCGGCGAGGAGCGGCAGCACGGCTGCGAGCGAGTAGATCGAGATCCCCTGGCCCGGCGGCAGGTGCAGCATCTCGCCCCGGAGCTCGAAATGGTCCCCGGGCCTGGCGCCGCAGTAGACCGCGCCGCCCTCCGGGATGATCACCTCGACCCTGAGGTCGTAGAGCTCGAATGCCGGATCCGCCACGCCGCGCCTCCCCTGGGGCGGGCAGTGTGGCCCGGCGCGGCGCCCCGGGGCAAGCCCCGCGGCAAGCCCCGCGGCCGGCCGCTCACGCCGCCTCGTGCGAGGCCTTCGCGAGGAGCCGGCCGATGGCGACCTGGGCCTCCGCCGCCGATCGGCGGAAAAGGTCCGGCCAGGGCGCCGCCACGACCTTGTCGTCCGGCACGGCCTCGATGGCCCGGCACAGCGCGGACAGCCGGCGGAAGCCGAGCATCCCGGAGCTGGACACGAGCTTGTGCGCCTCCGCCTTGAACTCGGCGCCGGACCCGGAGGCCGGCCCGCGCCCTCCGGGTCCGGCCTGAATCTGGGCGGCGAGACGGCGGAGCAGGTCGTCGCGGCTCGCCTGCCCGGTCAGCTGGGCGAGTTCGGCGAGTACGGCGGGATCGTGAACGGGCTCGCCGTTGAGGAACAGCCCCGGATCGTCGGCCTGCGGCGTCGGTTCGGCCCGCGGATGGCTGTCCGGCGCGCCGGGCGACAGTGGCTGGCCGGCACGTCCTCGACCCCACCGATCGATCGCGTCGTGCAGGTCGCGCGGAACGAAAGGCTTGCCCACGTGGCCGTCCATGCCGGCGCGGAGCAGAGCCCCGATCTCCTCCGTGAAGATATGCGCCGTGAGGGCCAGGATCGGCACGTCGGACCAGGGCTTCGGCAGGGCCCGGATGCGGCGGGTCGCCTCGATCCCGTCCATGATCGGCATCTGCACGTCCATCAGGATCAGGTCGTAGGCCTCGGCGGAGGCCGCCGCCACCGCCGCGACCCCGTCCGGTGCGATGTCCACCTGGTGTCCCCACTGGCCGAGCATGAGCTTGACCAGGTCCTGGTTCATGGGGACGTCCTCGGCGACCAGGATCCGGAGGCCGGGGCCTTCCGCGTCCCCGCGCGCGTCGTCGATCGCGCCGGCCAGCTCTCCGGGCGCCGAGACCGGCAGCGTCAGGTCGAACGAGAAGACGCTGCCGCGCCCCAGGACGCTCTCCACCCGGATCGTCGCACCCATCTGCGCCAGGATCTCCCGGCAGATGCTGAGGCCGAGCCCGGTGCCGCCGAAACGGCGGGCGATCCCCTGGTCTGCCTGCGAGAAGGGCTGGAACAGCCTGTCGCGCCGCTCCTCCGGGATACCGATCCCGGTGTCGCGGACCTCGATCCCGATCCGGGCCCGCCCTTCCTCGGCCTGGAGCGCGCGCACGGCGAGGCGGACGAAACCGCGGACGGTGAACTTCACCGAGTTGGCGACGAGATTCTGGACGACCTGGCGCAGGCGCGCGTCGTCGCCGACCAGGACCTCCGGAACGGCGGGGTCGACCAGGAGTTCGAAGGCGATTCCCTTGGCCTGCGCCTGGTCGCGCAGGACCGCAACCGCCTCCTCGATCATGTCGCGCGGCCGGAACGGCCTCGGATCGAGCTCGAGCGCGCGTGCCTCGCCCTTGGAGACGTCGAGCACGTCATTGACGATGCTGAGGAGCTGCCGGCTGGCGGAATGGATGCGGTTCATCAGGGGCTTGGCCGACTCGCTGAGGGCGGTCGGGTCCGCCTTCAGGAGGTTGGTGTAGCCGATGATCCCGTTGAGCGGCGTCCTGAGTTCGTGGCTCATCACAGCCAGGAACCGGCTCTTGACCTGCAGCGCCTCCTCGGCGCGGGCGCGCGCCTGTTCGAGCTGTTCCTTCTGGAGGACCAGTTCCGTGACGTCCCGCAGCACCACCAGGATGCTCGCCTCGTCGCTGTGTTGCGGCGGCACGTAGGTGTAGACGGCCTCGATCCAGACCCAGGCCCCGTCCTTCCGCAGGATCCGGTGGGTGCTGACCGCCTGCGGCTTGTCCGGCCCGAGTTCGGCCTTGAGAGCCGCCACCCGGATCGAATCCTGCGGGTGGACGATGTCGCGCCAGTCCAGGACCGTCCACTCCTCCGGCGTGTAGCCGAGCAGCGCCCGGATGGAGGGGGAGGCGAACCCGGTCTCGTGCCGTCGGTTCTGCAGAAGGATGCCGTTGCTGCCGTGCTCGGCCAGAATGCGGTAGCTCCGTTCCCGGTTGTCCAGCCGGCGCTCCGCTTCGAGGGCGCGCGCGCGCTCCGCGCCGAGTTCCTCCGCGGCCCGCTGCCGGCTCTCCAGCACGGCCGCCACCTGCAGGCCGAACAGGGAGTTGAGCCCGAGAAAGACCTGCATGAGGCCCAGCCTCGCCCCGAGCGGTCCGTCCAGCGTCGCGAGCGGGCCCGCCCCATGCAAGGTCGCGGTGACGCCGGCGGCCGCCATGAGCGCGAGCGCGGTCGAAACGCCCGCCCAACCCAGACAGATGGCCGACGCGACGGCGGCGGCGACGAAAGCGAACAGGAGCAGGTGGACGCTGTCCGCCGTCACCACCGCGCTGACCGCCGCCGCCGCCGCCAAGAAGGTCAGGAAGCCCTCGCGGTCGAGTCCGGCCGGGCGCGAACGGAGCGCGCTGGCGCCCTGCCGAACGAGGGCCGGCAGGATCGTGAGGTACCCGATCGCCTGCCCGGTATACCAGTTCATGAAGGCGAAGCGGTAGTCCAGCTGCGAGCCCGCCGACCCCACCAGGGCGGCGGCCAGCGGAGCGGGGCCGAGGGCCAGGAGCGCGAAGGCGAACAAGCCGTCCGGCTTCGTCATGTCGATCCGCCCGAACCCGGTGAGTCCCACGTAGAGGATCATCACACCCGAGAGGTCGGCCGCGACATTCGCGACGGCGGCACCGGGCGGCAGACCGACGGCACCGAGGCCGGCCGCGAGGCCGAGGAGCCAGCCTGCGAGCACCGGCATCGAGGCGTCCGCGGGCGTCCGGATCAGGACGGCCAGGAGCACCGGGCCGCGCAAGGCCAGTGCCGGAATCCCGCCGGCCGTCACCAGGGCCCAGGCTTCCAGGCGTGTCACCAGGTAGCCGGCCGCGGCACAGGCCGCCGCCAGGGCCGCGTTCCTGGCGACCTCGTCCAGCTTCCAGCGCCGCAATCCTGCGGACACAGACTCGTCACCCATGGTCAAGCCCCTCGCTCGCCCTGTCCCATGCAAAGGTTCGGGTTCGGCAACCGCCCTTGCGGCCGAACACCCGCCGAGTCGCTCCCGTCCGAGCGGACCCGTCCCCTTGTCCCCGATCGCGATGTCGACCCGTCCGAGCCGGCACGCCCCCGGCTCCCGCCGTCAAGGTTGCGTAACGTCAACTGATTCGGTCAAGGCCCCGCACAGGACGCGGATGGGCCCGTGCCGGGCGCCACCAGCCCACGCAGCCGTGGCGCGAGATCCCGCAAGGCGAAAGGCTTGCGGATGACCGCGACCGCGCCGGCGGCGATCAGGGCCGCCGTCTCCTCCTCGTCCTCACGGGCGGTCACGAAGGCGATCGGCACGGCTGCGGTGTCCTCCCGGTCGCGCAGGCGCCGGGCGGTTTCCGGCCCGGTGAGTCCGGGCATCACCACGTCGAGGAGGATCAGGTGAGGCGTGTTGTCCGCGACCGCATCCAAGGCCTCCCGTCCGGAGGAGCAGGATCTGACCTCGAAGGCCGGGTCGAGACCCAGGCAGAGGCGGACGATGTCGCGGATGTCGCTCTGGTCGTCGACATGGAGAATCTGGATGTTCTTCATCGACTTGCTCGCATGAAACGTTCGACCGGACCCTCCTGCGGGGCCGGATGCCCGGGCAGTCGACCGGGAAATCCGGACCGCGTCCGGCGGCGTGGCCGCCGCGTCGTCCAGCCTTGGGGGACGATCAGATGAGCTGGTAGCGCACTTCGGAGACGTTGCTCAGCGCTGCGAAGAATTCCGTCCCGGAGAACGGCTTCGCCATATATCCGTTGGCGCCGAGCTCCAGGGCCTCCAGCATCGTCTCCACATCGTTGCTGTTGGTGAGCATGATGATCTTGACGTCCCCATAGCGGCGACTGGCCCGCAGATCCTTGATGAGATCGAAGCCACTCTTCTCGCGCATGTGCAGGTCGACCAGGAGAAGCAACTGATTGGCCTTGCTTCCCGTGGCGAGAACCTGGTCGAGCGTGGAGAGCACATTGAGCGGGTTGCGCTCCGAGATGAAAGGATTCGTAATTCCGCCATCACGCATCCGCCGACGCGTAAGCAGAATTTCGTCCTGGCTGTCGTCGACCATAACGATTGTGTACGGATTTTTACTAGTATTCATTGGTTTTTCCCCTCTCCCGTCCGGATAGTTGTGTATCAGCATTGGAAAGCCTGGAATCGACAGCTTAAAACTGTGCAAATTTAGTCATCCTGGTAAGATGAGAGGTGAGTCGCGGGGCTCGGCGCGGGTTCGCAATCTTGTCTCGAGACGGCGACGGTTCCGAGGGAGCACGGCCCATGGAAATCTTCGACGACCAGGATCTCGATGCTCAGTTCCTCGCCATCAAGTCCCGCTTTCTGACTGAATTGCCCGCACGCATGGCCATCATCGGGAAGTACATCGACAGTGGCACGTCCGAATCGGAAAAAAACCTCGAGCTGCAAGAGGAACTTTTCCAGATCATCCACCCGATGTGCGGGATCGCATCTATGCTCGGATTCGATGAATTGGGCAGATTGTCCAAGGTTGCCGACGCGATTCTGGCACGGAGTTGCAGACTTAAGATCGTCCTCGCCGATTCAGAGAGGTTAAATCTGAAGTCCTGCCTGTCGGACCTGAGGGCGGCGGCGGAAAAGATAGGCTGACAATGCGAAATCGTCAGCTTCGGGGCGGCAAGGATCGCCCGCATCCGGCCGGCCGCTGCCCCGGAACTGAAATGTGACTTGCCGACGAAAGAGAGAGAATTGCGCGAAGGATTGTGCCCTGGCGGAAATATTCGCGAGCGCCTTCCCGGTCCCCCCGGCGCCCCCGGGGCCGCGCCTGCCACGGGCCTCAGGGGCCGTCCGTGAGGGCCTCTCCGCCGGAGGGCACGGGCGAGGGGACCATCGGCCGGGCTCGCGTCCTCGGCGTCAGGCCGACCACGATGCCAGCCGCGATGATGGCGAACCCGGCGAACACCCACCCGTCGAGCCGCTCGCCGTAGAGCCACCAGCCGATCACCGCGATGATCGGGACGCGCAGGAAGTCGAGCGACAGGACCATCACGGCCTCGCCGATCTGCAGGGCCTTGGCGAGGCAGAACTGCGAGGACAGGCCGCTGATCACCAGGAGACCGGCGGCGCCGACGAGCATCGGGTCGCGGCCGATCTGCGAGAGGTCGCCGGACGGGTAGATGACCGTCCCGACCGCATTGAACGCCGCCTGGATGACCATCATCCAATACAGGATCGCGAAGGTGCTCTCCGTGCGCGTCAGACGCCGGGTGAGCAGCACGGTCGTGCCGAAGCACAGGGCCGCGCCGAGCGGCAGGATCGAGGTCGCGTCGAAGCTGACCGGGGACGGCCGCAGGATCACCAACACCCCGACCATGCAGGCGAGGATGCCGAGCACCGACTGGCGCCGGATCCGTTCGCCGAGGAGCGGGTAGGCCAGCAGCGCCGCCCAGGCGGGCGCCGTGAATTCCAGGGAGAAGACCGTGGCGAGCGGCAGCGGATAGGTCACCGCGAGCGTCCAGAACAGACCGCCGATCGCATGCACGAGGTTGCGGGGCAAGTGGCGGTCCATGTGCCCCGGCCGCAATTCACCCGCCAGGCGCGGCACGCCGACCAGGATGAGCGACAGCAGCAGGAGTGCCCCGCCCGTCCTGATCAGGTTGATCTCGAACACCCCGACATGGCCGGACAGCATCCGGATCGCCAAGGCCGCGCCCACGAACGACACGAGGGCACCCGCCATCCACGCGGCGACGGGGGCGATCCGTGTCGGGGCGTCCGAGTGCGGCAAACGGGGTCTTTTCAATCTCGAGAGAGCGCCCGGTCGAGGATCGCCATGCGCATGAACTTCGAGAGCCGAACTTGCTCGAAATAGCGAGCGTTGTCCAGATTGTCACAGGCCGGATGGATCTCGTCCTGCCGCGGCAGCGGATGGTAGAGCAGTGCCCGCGAGCCGAGCCGGGCGATCTTCTCCGGCGTGATCACGTGGCTGTCCGGGGTCAGCCGCGGCGACACGTAGTCCGACGCGGCGGCCTCGCCGATATCCGACATGTCGTAGGGCGCCATCATGATGGCGTCGCTGGACTTCAGCGCCGTCGCGATGTCCGTGATGATCCGGCAGCGGACCTGGTGGCGCGCCAGGGCGTCGAGCACGTCGTCAGGCACCGGGATGTGCGGCGGCGGGCAGAACAGCACCTCGCCGGGCGCCTCGTAGCGCAGCAGCTGGCAGAGCGAGCGCACCGTCCGCCCCCGCGGATCGCCCCCGATCGCAATCGACGTCCCGCGGATCCGCCCGAGCCCCCGGCGCAGCGCATAGATGTCGATCAGCGCCTGGCTGGGATGCTCGTTCCACCCGTCGCCGGCGTTGATGACGGGCACCGAGGAGCGCGCCGCCATGCGGGCCGCAGCGCCTGCCTCGTGATGGCGCACCACGATCGCGTCGCACAGGGCCGCGAAGACCGCCGCGCAGTCCTCCAGCGATTCACCCGTACGCTTGTTCGAGCGCGACGCCGACATGTCCTCGATTCCGATCGCGTGGCTGCCGAGCGCCACCGTGGCGACCTCGAAGCCGATGCGCGTCCGCGTGCTCGGCTGGAAGAACAGGAGCGCGATCGCCAGCCCGGCCGAGCGTCCGGTCGGCACCTTGCGGGCCTCGAAAGCCTCCGCCAGCTGGCAGTAGTCGTCGATGTCGTCGCCGTCGAGCGTCGATGCCGTAAGGAGATGCCTCGGCCCGCGCCGGGTTTCACTGCGCGGGAGGGCGGTTCCGGAACCGGAATACATATATGCCATGAGCCTGGCCCCCTCGTGGGATCGCCGCCGCATGACGATCCTCAAGAGAGAGTTAACCAAAAGCTCAGTCCGGTTGGAACGGAGTTAACGGCTCGTTAACGTATTTTCTAAACTTATAGTTAACGGCAGACTGCGTCTTCCGATATGAGAGAGCATGCAGGCAGCGTACGGGCGGGGCGGCTCAGGCCGCCGACGTGGCGCTCGCCGCTCGGCGGCGGCTCGGCACCGGGCGCACCGGTTCGAACAGAGCGGAGCCCTGCGCGAGCAGCGCCCGGATCTCCTCCGGCGGCACCGGACGCGAGAACAGGTAGCCCTGCATGGTGAGCAGGCCCAGCCGGGCCAGCCGGTCGCGCTGGCCGCGCGTTTCGACACCCTCGGCCACCAGGTCCATCTCCAGGTCGCGCGTCATCTGCACGATCCCCTTGATGATCGAGACCGACCGGTCCGAACCCATCATGTTCTGGGAGAAGATCCTGTCGAGCTTGAGCTTGGAGAAGGGGAACTCGTGCAGGTAGCCGAGCGAGGAGAAGCCGCATCCGAAGTCGTCGAGCGAGACCCCGATGTCGTGGCGCCGGAAGGTCTTGATGAGCGCCTGGGCCTCTACCTTGTCCTCGATCAGGAGGCCCTCGGTGACCTCGAGCTCCAGCCGGTTCTTCGGCAGCCCCGAGTCGTGAAGCGCCTCCAGAACGGTCTCGATGAGTTGCGCCCCGTTCTTGAACTGCAGGGCCGACAGGTTCACCGCCACGCTGACGTCGCCGGCCCAGCCGGCGGCCTCCAGACATGCGGTGCGGAGCACCCAGGCGCCGATCGGGATGATCAGGCCGGCCGTTTCGGCGAGCGGCACGAAGACGGACGGCGAGATCGTTCCACGCCGGGGGTGGTTCCAGCGCAGGAGGGCTTCGCAGGAGGTGATCCGGCCCTGCCTGAGGTCGACGATGGGCTGGTAGACGAGGCTGAACTCGCCCCGTTCCAGGGCCTGCTGGAGGTCCTGGATGAGCTCCATCTGGTCCTGGTACAGGCGCGAGAGCTCGGCCTCGTAGCGCTCGACCCCGCCCGCGCCCCGCTTCTTCGCGGCGTAGAGCGCGAGGTCGACGTGCCGCATGAGTTCGTGGACGGTCGCGCCGTCGTCCGGGGCCAGCACGTAGCCCACGCTCGCGCCGCATCCGACCTGCGTGATGTCGAGGCGGAAGGGCTGCTTCATCGCCCGCGTGATGCGCCGGGCCACGGCCTCGACGCTCTCCGGGTCGCCCGAGCGGACGAGCACGACGAATTCGTCGCCGCCGATCCGCGAGATCTCGTCACGCGGGCCCGCCACGGCACGCAGGCGCGCAGCGGTTTCACGGAGCACGACGTCCCCGGAGGGATGCCCGAGCGTGTCGTTGACGTCCTTGAACCGGTCCAGGTCGATCGCGATCAGCCCGAAGGACGCCGTTTCGCCCTCCTGCTGCAGCATCCGTTCGATCAGGTCGAAGAGGGCCGAGCGGTTCAGGAGTCCGGTGAGAGAGTCCCGCAGCGCCAGCTTCTCGAGCTTGGCATGGGCGCGGTGCCGCGACACGATCGTCTCGTACACCTTCCGGCACATCACGATCGTGCTGGCGTAGAGCGCGAAGATGAAGCCGGCCAGCATCATGTGGACGACGTCGGCCTGCAGGCCGAGTCCGAACACGAAGGGCACGCAGGTCGCGCTGATCTGCCCGACGGTGATCAGCGGCCGGCTGGCGTTGCGCGATGAGATGCCTGCGATATAGCCGATCACGCAGCAGCCGGAGAGGAGTTCCGTCGGCGTTCCGGAGTGGGCCGCGGTCGCGTAGGCGCCCGTCAGGCCGACCAGCGCCGCGAAGCTCCACGCCCCGATGAGCGCCAGCAGTTCCCAGCGCCGCACGGCCGCACGGTCCTCGCGCTCGGGGGGGTGGCGCAGGAAGGCGGCATTCAGGACGACGCGCGCGAAGCCGACGACGAGGAAGCCGGCGAGCAGGAACAGGAAGAAGGAATCGCCGCTGATCGAGCCCGACATGCCCGCGACCGCCACCGCGACGAGGCTGGCGCTCAGCATCGACTTCGGCGTCTGGTAAAGAGCCGAAACGAGCTCGTAGTGCAGGTCCTGCTCCGGACCGTCGGCGTCCAGTCTCCAGGCCGCTAAAGGTCGGATGTTGGGCAAACGCATCACGCGAACTCGGATACCATTGACCGGTCGATAAAATCAGCCGGACGTGAACATTCCGTCAATATTTCAGTAGAAAATCCGCTTGAAGGCGTTCGACCAGCTGCCGTCGAGCCAAGACGGTCCGGAATATCGGGCGAATAGATGAGAATGGAGTACGAGCGCCAAGAGATATGATGTTCGCCAGTCGCGATCCGGCAAGAAACGACCTAAAATCCGGGTCGGAGTTCAAGAGACACGATCCGGGCGGACTCATGCCATCATTGGCCGACGGCCGGTCGCACCACGAGATCCGGGACGCCGATCGATTTCGTCCGGAATGATCACGGCGGCCTCGATACTCACGGGCTTACGTCGTCTGCTTCCCGGATCGCGGTCCGGAATTGCGCAATCCGGCCGGTCCCGCAGGACCGGCCGGGGGCCCGCCGACCGGTCAGCTGCCGGGCTTGCGCAACTGAAGCACGTTGGTTTCCTCGTCCATGCGCGCCGCGTAGCCGACCTTGTCCTTCTTGCCGGCCCAGATGGCGTTGAGCGTCACCACCGGGATGGTGGCGTAGTCGCCGATCGCCATTTCCATGGCGTCGACCAGCAGCGACTTGCGCTTCTCGTCGTCCACCGTGGTGGTGGCGGTCTGGATCAGGCTGTCGAGCTTCGGGTTGGCGTACATCGTCCGGTTCGACCCGCCGAGGCGCTTCTCCTTGTCGATCGAGTGGACGAGCGACTGGAGGATGTAGGAGGTCTCGCCCGACAGGCTGCCCCAGCCCGACATCTGCAGCGAATACTCGAACCGCGCCGAGGCCGGGAAGAACACGGCCCGCGGTGTCGCCGCCACGATGGTCTTGATGCCGATCCGGTTCAGCATGCCGCCGAGCGCCGTGCAGACGGGCCCGTCGTTGGGCAGCCGGTCCGACGTGCAGTGGAGCGTGATGCCGAAGCCGTTCGGGTATCCGGCTTCCGCCAGCAGCTTCTTGGCCGCGTCCGGGTCGAACTTGTCGGGGGTCAGCTTGGGGCTCGTCGCCCACAGGCCGGCGGGAGAGAGCTGCCCGGCCGGCAGGCCCTGGCCGTGCATGACGCGGTCGACGATCGCCTGCCGGTTGATCGCCAGCGAGATGGCCTTGCGGACGCGCACGTCCTTCAGGGGGTTCTTGTCGAGCGGCTTGCCGTCCACGTCCGTGACGGTCGGCGACTGGTCGCGAGCCACCTCGGGATAGATCATGAAGTTGTAGACCGAGGGGACCTGGAAGATTTCCACGCCCGCGTTCTTCTTGAGCCCCTCGACGTCCGCCGACGGCACGTAGTTGATGAGGTCCACGTCACCGGCCAGGAGCGCGGCGACCCGCGACTGGTCCGCCAGGATCTCCTTCATCACGATCTTGTCCCAGGGCTGCTTCTGGCCCCAGTACTGGTCGTTGCGGGCCAGCACGATGTCGCCCTTCGGCTGCCACGAGACGTACTTGTAGGGCCCGGTCCCGATCGTCGCCTTGCCGGACTGGAAGTCCTCCGGCGTCGGCTTGCCGAGATGCTTCGGGATGATGAAGATCTGCGCCAGGTTGCGCAGCAGGAGCGGCGTCGGCGAGGACGTGACGATGCGGATCGTCAGCGGGTCGAGCACGTCGACCCGGGTGATCCCTGTCATGTAGAGCATGACGCCGCCGGTCGGCCCCTGGGCGTTGGGGATGCGCTCGATCGTGTACTTGACGTCCTCGCCCGTGAAGTCCGAGCCGTCGTGGAACTTGACGTTCGGGCGGAGCTTGAACTCCCAGGTGTTGTCGTCGACGAGCTTCCAGGAGGTCGCGAGGCTCGGAACGGGGTCGAGCTTCTCGTCGCGCGAGACCAGCGTGTCGTAGACGTTGCGGAGCACCGAGACCGAATTGCCGGTGCTGCCGAAATGCGGGTCCATCGTGTCGGTCCCCGAGCGCAGCCCGATGCTCAGGGTCTGGGCCGTGGCCGGCGCGGCGAGAAGCGGCGCGGCCAGCAGGCCGACGGCGAGAACGGCGGATGCGAGCAAGCCAGATCTCATGGGGCATTCCTCTCGGTTCGGGGAGGCGGAGGGGGAAGCGGCCGGCCCGGTCCGGCGCCCCGCCGGCCGGGCCCGGATCGGGGTCAGTTGAGCGGCGCGGGCCGGAACGCGTAGGGCGCCTCCAGCGCCGCGATCTCTTCCGCGCCGAGGCTGATCGCCGTCGCGCCCGCCGCGTCGTCGAGTTGCTCCACCTTGGTGGCCCCGATGATCGGGGCGGCGACGGCCGGCTTGTGCAGGAGCCACGCAAGCGCGATCTGGGTCGGCTTGACGCCCTTGGCGGCCGCCAGGGCGACGACGCGCTCGGCCACGTCGAAGTCGCAGGGACGGAACAGGTCCTTGGCGCCCGCGTCGGTCTTCGCCCGCTCGGTCTCGCCGCCGCCCTCGCGCGAGCGGTTGCCGGCCAGGAAGCCGCGCGCGAGCGGCGAATACGGGATGGCGCCGACGCCCTCCTCGGCGCAGAGGCGGAGCATCTCGCGCTCCTCCTCGCGCTGGACGAGGTTGTAGAGGTTCTGCATCGCGATCGGGCGGGCGAAGCCGTGGTGATCGGCGATCATCACCATCTGGGCGAACTTGTAGGCCGGCATCGTCGAGCCGCCGATGTAGCGGACCTTGCCGGACCGCACGATGTCGTCGAGGGTGCGCATGACCTCGACGAGCGGGGTGTGCGGGTCGAGCCGGTGCACCTGCAGGAGGTCGACGTAGTCGGTCTTCAGACGCTTCAGCGCCGCGTCGATGCCGCTCATCAGGTGTTTGCGCCCGACCCCGCCGTGGTTCGGCTTCGCCGACATCGGGATGCCGATCTTGGTGGAGATGACGAGGTCGTCACGCGGCACGAGCGGCAGCAGCTCCTGCCCCATGATGGTTTCGCTCTCGCCGAAATTGTAGACGTCGGCCGTGTCGAAGAAGGTGATGCCGAGGTCGAGCGCGCGCCGGAAGAACGGCCGGCTGCCCTCCGCGTCGAGCGCCCCCCAGGCCCGCCGCCCGGCGGCGCCCCAGGAATTGCCACCCATGCAGATGGCGCTGACCGTCAGGCCGCTGCGGCCGAGCTGGACATATTTCATCGTGGCGTGTCCTTCGTTGTGTCAGCCGGCTGCGGCGGATTGGGCGACGTAGAGCGCGGACGGGTCGCCGAAGGGCGGGCCGCCCGCCCAGGGTCCGCGCACCATCAGCGGGATCTCGGTCCGCAGCGTGAAACCGCGGGCCGCGAGCGCACCGTGGAACAGGGTCCGGTCGGTGCCCTCGATCATGAGGCTGTCGAGCCGCACGGCCCGCGGCAGCCCGCGGGCGAGCCCGTCCACCAACGCGACGGCCGCGCCGGCGTTGCGGGCCACCACCGGACCGACGACCCCCAGGTCGCCCCGGCGCGCCGCCAGGCCGTAGCCGGCGAAGCCCTGGGCGTCCTCGGCGACGAGCGCCAGCTCGGGAAAGCGGGCGATCTGGTCGTCCAGCATGGCCGACCGGTCCGCCCCGTAGGCGCCCCGGTCGAGGGCGAAAAGGCGCGCGCAGTCGCCCGCCTGGACGCGCCGCAGCCGGGCGCCGTCGAAGGTCCCGACCGGGCCGGCCGGCGCCTCGGCCCGCTGAAAGCTCGCCAGCGTCCCGATCGGCCGGAAGCCGAGCCGCCGGTAGAGCGGCACCGCCTTCGGGACCGCGAACAACGCCAGAACCCCGAGCCCGAGCCGCTCGAGGTCGAGCGCCGCGGCCTCGGTGACGGCCGCCCCGAGCCCCTGGCCGCGATGCTCCGGGTCGACCAGCAGCATCCCGAACCAGCCGCACAGCGGGGCCGCCGGAAAGGCGATTCCGGCCGCGACGAGCCGGCCGTCCGCCATCACCCCGTGGCCGATGCCGACCGCGAGCCGGCAGCGCCAGTCCGCGGCCGTGTGCGCCCAGCCCGCGGCCGCGGACAGCCCGACGCAGGCCTCCGCATGCTCGGAGCCGAGGCGGACCGCCTCGTGGGGGACGGGGGGAACCGGCACCGCCGCGACCGTCATGGCCTCACGCCGCCGCCACTTCGGCCCGTCCGAAATTCTTCACCCCCATCTCGGCGAAGCACTCGGAGAGCGCATCCATCGCGCGGCCGATGTCTTCCGGCGTGACGATGCCGATATTGGCGATGCGGAACGTGTTGGCGGCCGCGAGACGACCGGGGAAGATGATGAAGCCGCGCTTCTTCATCCCGTCATAGAGCTTCTTGAAGGAGTAGTTCGGATCGTCCGGATCGTGGAAGGTGGAGACGATCGGCGAGGCGTGCTGGTCCTCGACCAGCGTCTGGAAGCCCATCTGGCGCATGCCGTCGATCAGCCGCCGGTTGCTCGCCCGGTACCGCGCCTGGCGGGCCAGGACGCCGCCCTCCTCCTCGTGTTCCTTGCAGGCCTGCCGGAACGCGAGGAGCAGGTGGGTCGCCGGCGTGAAGCGGAAGCTGCCGGTCCGTTCGAAGTGCTGGTTCTGGTCCCACAGGTCGAGCGAGAGCGAGTGGCAGTTGCCCTTGGACTCCTCCAGCGTCGCCTTCTTGGCGATCACGAAGGCGAGGCCCGGAGGCGCCTGCATGCCCTTGTTGGCCGAGAACACGATCGCGTCCACCGACAGCTTCTTGGCGTCGAGCTCCATGATCCCGAAGGACGCGACCGCGTCGATCAGCAGCCCCTTGCCGTAGGCCTTGCAGACCTGCGCGATCTCGTCGATCGGGTTGAGGATGCCCGTCGAGGTCTCGCAATGGACCACCATAACGTGGGTGATCGCCGGATCGGCCTTGAGGGCGTCCTCGAACTGCTTGCGGGTCGGCGGCGTGTAGGGCTGGGTGCGGAACGACGTGTAGCTGATCTTCAGGTGCTGGCAGATGTCGACGATGCGGTCGCCGTAGACGCCGTTGGTGTGCACCAGGAGCTTGCCGTCGCGCGGCACGAAGGTGCCGATCGCCGCCTCGGTCCCGTAGGTGCCGGAGCCGACCAGCGGCACCATCGTGTGGGAGCCGTGCCCGTTGGTGATGTCGAGCAGGTACTTGCGGATCGCCGCCATGGTCTCCGCCATCACCTCCTCGCCCGACGAGTAGTCGTGCAGCATGGCCTGCTTGGTGGCGAGCGAGATCGAGCAGGGCCCGGGCGTCAGAAGCAGCGGTTCGTCGATGATGTCCGTCACGGCTTTTCCTCCGTTCGTTCGGTGTCGGTGAGGGGTTCTGAGAGCGGGTCGGCCGCAGGCGCCGCGGCCACCAGCGCCGCGGCCCGCGCCTCGTGGCGGGTCAGGAAGAAGGTCGAGCCGACGATCACCGCGGCGCCCGCGACGGTCCAGCCGTCCGGGATCTCGGCGAACAGCAGGAAGCCGGCCGCCGCCGAGAAGATCAGCCGCACGTAGTCGATCGCGGCGAGCGAGGACGCCTCGGCGGCCCGGAACGCCAGGATGTTGAAATACTGGCCCATTGGCCCGAAGCAGCCGATCAGGCCCAGCGCCAGGAGCTCGGTGCCGGTCGGCCAGCGCCAGGCGATCAGCCCGGGGACCAGCGATGCGCCCGTGGTGATCAGCGCCACGTAGACCATGATGGCGAGCGGGGTCTCGTGGCGGGCCAGGAGCTTGGTCACGAGCAGCAGCCCCGCCCCCGTGAAGGAGCCCGCGACGCCCGCGAGCGCCGCCGCGTCGAACCCCTCGAGGCCCGGCCGGACGACCAGCATGACGCCCCCGAAGCCGACCAGCGTGGCGATCCAGCGCGGCGCCCGCACCACTTCGCCGAGAACCATTTGGGCGAGGAGGACGAGGAACAGGGCCTTGGTGAAGCTGATCGTCGTCGCGTTGGCGAGCGGCAGGTGGCCGAAGCTGTAGAAATAGAAGTAGAGGCCGACCACGCTGAGCGTCCCGCGCAGGACATGCAGGCCGAGATGGCTCGTCCTCAGGATGCCGAAGCCGAGCCCGGACCGGACCACGAACGGGATCACGACGAGGAGCTGCGCGGCGCTGCGCACCAGGACCACCTGCTCGGTCGCCATGGTGGCGCCGAGCATGCGTGCCGCAATGATCTCGAAGGTGAACAGGAAATAGGCGAAGACCAGGATGGCCGCGCCCTTCAGGTTGCCGGGCAGCGCTGCCCACCGGGCGCGGATCCCCGCCCGCCCAGGCCGTCCGGCCGTCTCGGGGAGCGGCAGGGCGTCGGTCATGCGCCGCCCCCGTCGTTGAGATGGCAGGCCGACAGGTGCCCGCCCGCCACCGGCCTCAGCGCCGGCGCCTCGCTGCGGCAGCGCGCCATGGCATGCGGGCAGCGCGGGTGGAAGTGGCAGCCCGCCGGCGGGTCGAGCGGCGACGGGATCTCGCCGCGGATCGGCGCGAAGGCGCGCCGCCGCCCGTCCAGCGCCGGGATCTCCCCGACCAGCGCCCGGGTGTAGGGGTGGTTGGGCGCCGCGAACAGCGCGTCGGTCGGCGCCGTCTCGACGATCCGCCCGAGATACATGATGACGATGCGGTCCGAGACGAAGCGGACGACGCCGAGGTCGTGGCTGATGAACAGGTAGGTGAGCCCGAGGCTCTCCTTCAGGTCCAGGAACAGATTGAGGATCTGCGCCTGGATGGAGACGTCGAGCGACGCCACCGCCTCGTCGGCGACCAGGAAGACGGGATCGACCGCCAGCGCCCGGGCGATGCAGATCCGCTGCCGCTGGCCGCCGGAGAACTGGTGCGGGAAGCGCCGCCGCAGGGACGGGTCGAGCCCGACCCGCTCCAGCATGGTGGCCGCGTATTCGTCCGCCTGCGCGGCCTTGACGAGCCCGTGCACGACCGGCGCCTCGGAGATCTGCTCGCCGATGCGCATGCGCGGGTTGAGCGACGCGTAGGGGTCCTGGAACACCATCTGGACCTGGCGGACGAAGTCGCGTTTGCGGTCGCCCGCGAGGTTGCCGACGTTGCCGCCTCGGTAGAGGAGATCGCCCTCGCTCGGCCCGTGGATGCCCGCGACCACGCGCCCGAGCGTCGACTTTCCGCAGCCGCTCTCCCCCACGAGCCCGACCACCTCGCCCGCCATGACCTTCAGGTCGACCCGGTCCAGCGCGTGCACGGTGTCGAGCGGCGGCTTGCCGCCGAGGAGCCCGACCAGTCGCGTGGCGAGGTCCGGCTTCCGGCCGAAGCGCTTGGAGACCTGGATGAGTTCGACGAGCGGCACCGCCGGCGCGGTCGTCTCCCGGGGTCCGGCAGGGCCCGCCAGGGGCGCGAGGCCGTCAGGGGTTACGGCGGTCTGGGCGGGAGGCGGGGGCAGGAGCGCGTTCATGCCGGCACGGCCTCCCGGGCGAAGGCCACGCAGCGCACGCTGCGCCCCGGCTCGGGCCGCGCCATCGGCGGCTCGGCCGCGCAGGCGTCCCTCGCGTCGGCGCAGCGGTTGCGGAACGCGCAGCCGGGCGGCAGGTCGAGGAGCGAGGGCACCATGCCGGGAATCTGGGCCAGCCGGCCGCCGCGCTCCGCCCTGGCGGGGATCGAGGCGAGCAGGCCGCGCGCGTAGGGGTGCAGCGGCCGGGTCATCACGTCCGCGACCGGCCCGTGCTCGACGATCCTCCCCGCATACATGACCGCCACCTCGTCGGCGAGGCCGGACACGATGGAGAGGTCGTGCGAGATCCAGATGAGCGCGGTCTTCTCTTCCCGCGCCAGCTTCTGCATCTCGAACAGGATCTGGCTCTGGATCGTCACGTCGAGCGCCGTCGTCGGCTCGTCCGCGATGATCAGGCCGGGACGGTGCAGGAGCGCGATGGCGATCGCCACCCGCTGGCGCATGCCGCCCGAGAACTGGTGCGGATAGGCTTCGAGCCGTTCGTCGGGCGAAGCGATGCCGACCTTGGCGAGCGCCGCCCGCGCCCGCTCGCGCGCCGTCGCGCGGTCGACCGGGTCGTGCGCCAGCACGGTCTCGATCATCTGCGTCCCGATCTTCAGGACCGGGTTCAGCGTCATCATCGGGTCCTGGAAGATCATGGCGATCCGGGAGCCGCGGAGCGTCCTCAGGACCTCGCGCGGCAGGCCGACCAGCTCGCGCCCACCGTATCGGACGCTACCCGACACGATCCGCCCGGGCGGGTCGATCAGGCCGACGAGCGAGAAGCCCGTCACCGACTTGCCCGACCCGGACTCCCCCACGAGCCCGAGCACCCGCCCGGGCAGCAGGTCGAAGCTGACCCCGTCCACCGCCTTGAGCACGCCCGAGCGCGTGAGGAAATGCGTCCTGAGGTCTTTGACCGAGAGGATCGGCTCCATCGCGCGTCGCTCCTCAGCGCTTCAGCCGCGGGTTGAGGATGTCGCGCAGGTGGTCGCCCACCAGGTTGATCGCGACGATGGTGAGCAGCAGCAGGATCCCCGGATAGAGGCTGATCCAGTAGCGCCCGCTCATCAGGAAGGCGAAGCCGTTCGAGATCAGCAGCCCCAGCGAAGGCTTGGTCACCGGCAGGCCGAGACCGAGGAAGGACAGCGTCGCCTCCAGCGAGATGGCGTTGCCGACCTGCACGGTCGCCACCACGATGATCGGCGGCAGGCAGTTGCGCAGCATGTGCCGGAACATCACGCGGCCGCGCCCGATCCCGAGCGACACGGCCGCCTCGACATAGTCGCGCGACCGCTCCACCAGCGCCGCCGAGCGGACCGTGCGGGCGTAGTAGGCCCATTGCACGATGACCAGCGCGAGAATGATCTTCTCGACCCCCTGGCCGAGCACGGCGAGCAGCACCATGGCGACCAGGATGCTCGGGAAGGAGAGCTGCAGGTCGACGACCCGCATCACCAGGCTGTCGACCCAGCCGCCGAAATAGGCCGCCACGATCCCGACGCAGAGCCCGATCGTCATGGCGATCAGGCCGGACATCACCCCGACCAGGATCGAGGTCCTGAGCCCGTACAGCATGGCGCTCAGCATGTCCCGGCCCTGCCCGTCCGAGCCGAGCCAGAACCGCACCGTCCCGTCGACGTTCTCCCCGCCCGGCGGTTGCAGGGCGTCCATGAGGTCGAGCCGGGTCAGGTCGTAGGGGTTGGTCGGCGCGACCGCCTCGGCGAAGAGCGCGCAGCCGACGAGGCCGACCAGCAGCACCGCCCCGAACACCGCGAAGGGGTTCTCCATGAAGGCCGAGAAGGTCTCGCGCCACAGCGACCCGCCGCCTCCTTCGAGTCGCGCCGTCGGGGCGGAGAGCGCCGGCGCGTCCGCGCGCGCGGCCTCCGTCACGACGCGCTCCCGTCGAGCCGGATGCGCGGGTCGAGCAGCGAATAGGTGAGGTCGACGATGAGGTTGATGGCGACGAAGATCGCCACGATGATCATCAGATAGGCGACCATCACGGGCCGGTCGAGCGTGTTGATGCTCTCGATGATCAGCTTGCCGGTCCCCGGCCAGGCGAAGATCGTCTCAGTGACGATCGCGAAGGCGATGACCGAACCGAACTCGAGCCCGAGGACGGTGACGAGCGGGATCAGGATGTTCTTCAGCGCATGCACCATCAGGACCCGGCGCGCCGTCAGCCCCTTGGCGTGGGCGTAGCGCACGTAGTCCGAGGCGAGCACGTCCCGCATGCCGGCGCGCGTCAGGCGGATGACGAGCGAGATCTTGAAGAGGGCGAGGTTCAGCGCCGGCAGGACCAGGTGCGACAGCCCGTCGAGCGTCAGGAAGCTCCACCGGACCCCCAGCACCTCCACGGTCTGGCCGCGGCCCGTCGACGGCAGCCAGCCGAGATGCACGGCGAAGACCATGATGAGGATCAGCCCGACCCAGAAGGTCGGCAGCGAGAAGCCGAGGATCGACCCGGCCATGATCGAGCGGCCGAGCAGGCCGTCCGGCTTCATCCCTGCCACCATGCCGAGCGGCAGCCCGACCAGGAGGGAGAGCACCATGGCGCTGACGGCCAGTTCCAGCGTCGCCGGCAGCCGGTCGAGGATCAGGTCGATCGCCGAGATCTTGAAGACGAAGCTCTTGCCGAAGTCTCCGCCGAGAACGCCCCCGACGAAGCTGAAATACTGCTCGATCAGCGGCCGGTCGAGGCCCATCTGGGTGATGATGCGCTCCCGGTCCGCATGGCTCGCCTCCGGGGCGATCAGGATGTCGACCGGATTGCCGATCGCGAAGACGCCGACGAAGACGAGGACCGACATGGCGAAGAGCACGAAGGCGCTCTGCATCAGACGTCGGACCAGGAACACCGCCATGGCATCGCTCCGCGCCGCCGCGGATTGGATGCAATCCGTCGGTCAGGCCAGATCCATGATGCAACGGCCATGCCAGCCCCCGCTCCGGGCAGGTGGAGACGGGCGCGCTACCCTGTTGTCGCAGCCTCAGAGGGCTGGCGTGATCACGGCGCGAACTCGCCCACGGCCCATGGCCCCTTTCGGGAACGGGGGTCTCGCCGGCAGCACGCGATCGTGTTGCCGACCAGCCGGCGGATCTCGATCCCCGGACCAGTTGTATCCACGATGGTTCGCCGGCCCTGGGTGACGGACCGCGCCGCCCCGCCTCTGCGTGACCTGCGCACTCTTCCTAGGCAATTGCCCAGACCCTGACCGTCCGTCAGGCGACCGCTGCCGGGGCACGCCCGTCCTCGCCGGCCCGGCCGTCCGCCTCCTCGTCGCCGAGGAAGCCGCCCGACTGCCGGTTCCACAGCCGCGCGTAGTGGCCCCGGAGCCCGAGCAGGTCGTCGTGCGAACCCTGCTCGACGATGCGCCCGGAATCCAGCACGACGAGCCGGTCCATGCGGGCGATCGTCGACAGCCGGTGCGCGATGGCGATGACGGTCTTGCCCTCCATCAGGTCCTCGAGGCTGGACTGGATCGCCGCCTCCACCTCGGAATCGAGCGCCGACGTCGCCTCGTCGAGGATCAGGATGGGGGCGTCCTTGAGGATCACCCGCGCGATCGCGATCCGCTGCCGCTGCCCGCCCGAGAGCTTGACGCCGCGCTCGCCCACGTGGGCGTCGTAGCCGCGTCGGCCCTTCCAGTCCTCCAGGTCCAGGATGAACTCGTGCGCATGCGCGAGCCGCGCCGCCGCCACCACCTCCTCCAGGCTCGCCTCGGGGCGGCCGTACCGGATGTTGTCGAGGATGGAGCGGTGCAGCAGCGAGGTGTCCTGCGTGACGACCGAGATCTGCTCGCGCAGGGACTCCTGAGTCGCCCCCGCGATGTCCTGGCCGTCGATCAGGATCCGCCCGGATTCCAGGTCGTAGAAGCGCAGCAGCAGGTTGACGAGCGTCGACTTGCCGGCCCCCGAGCGGCCCACGAGGCCGATCTTCTCGCCCGGCCGGACCGTCAGCGACAGGCCTTCGATGACGCCGGACTCCCGGCCGTAGTGGAACGCCACGTCCTCGAAGCGGATTTCGCCGCGGTCGACCGTGAGCGGGCGGGCGCCCGGCTTGTCCGTCAGGCCGTGCGGCTGCGCGATCGTCTCCATGCCCTCGTGGACGGTGCCGAACTGCTCGAAGATCTGCGTGGTCTCGTAGGCGACCCGGCTCGAGACGCTGGAGATCTGCAGGGTCAGCGGCAGCACGGTGGCGACCGTCTGGAGCCCGATCGCGCCCTCCGACCAGAGGACGAGCGAGACCGCCCCGGTCGCCACGATCAGGAATCCGGAGAGAAGCGCCAGGTTGAGCGACAGCAGGGTGAACCAGCGCATCTGCGCCAGCATGCGCCCGGTGTGCCAGTCGACCGCCTCCCGCACATAGGCGTCCTCGTGGGCGGAGCGGGCGAAGAGCTTGACGGTCTGGATGTTGGTGTAGCTGTCTACGATGCGGCCGACGAGCCCCGAGCGCGCATACGCGATGGCCTTGGAGGCCTCCCGCACGCGCGGCACCACATAGGCGAGCATGCCGATGTAGGCGAGGATCCAGATCCCGATCGGGATCAGGAGCCAGGGGTCCGCGGCCCCCATGATGGCGCCGGCCGCGATGCCGAGGGCGGCGAGGTACCAGACGACCGAGATCAGCGAGACCGCGCTCGCCCGGAGCGCATAGCCGGTCTCCATCACCCGGCTGCCGATCCGGCCCGCGAAGTCGTTCTGGAAGAAGGAGAGGTTCTGCCGCACCACGTGCCAGTGGCTCTGCCAGCGGATCAGGTTGGTGAGGCCCGGGAAGATGGCCTGGTGCTGCACCAGCCCCTGCGCCAGCAGGACCGCCGGCCGCACGATCAGAATCACCGCCGCCATGCCGAGCAGGGTCGGCGCCATGGTGGCGAAGAGCTGGTCGCGCGGCACCGTCGAGACCATGTTGACGGTGCGCCCGATGATGACCGGGATCGCCGCGTCCACCGCCGCCTGCAGGAAGCCGATCACCAGCAGCGCCGCGAAGAGCCCGCGCATCTGCGAGACGAAGAACCAGTAGAAGGGGAGGAGCCCCCGCGGCGGCGCCGAGGGCGCGCCCTGCGCGGTCGGCCTGACCAGGGTTTCGAAGCGGCTGAACATAGGCGGGATCCGGAAACGGCGAGGGTCACGGGCACGAAAGCACGAACCTATGGCGGGATTGCAACCCCGGCCACGCCCGCTCGCGCAAAGCTGATCGGCGTCATGCGGTCCCCGGTCCTCCCGCGAACGAAGACGGGGCCTCGCGGGCCCCGTCCGTCACGTCACCAGGCAGGATACCGCGTCAGGCCGCCTTGCGCGCCTTCGGCTGGATCAGCTTGCGGTTGACCAGCACCTCGGCGATCTGAACCGCATTGAGGGCCGCGCCCTTGCGCAGGTTGTCGGAGACGATCCATAGGGCGAGGCCGTTCTCGACGGTCGCGTCCTCGCGGATGCGGCTGATGTAGGTGGCGTCCTCGCCGGCCGCCTCGTAGGGCGTGATGTAGCCGCCGGGCTCGCGCTTGTCGACGACGAGGCAGCCGGGCGCCTCGCGCAGGATGTCGGTCGCCTCCTCGGCCGAGATCGGCCGCTCGAACTCGACGTTGACCGCCTCCGAATGGGCGATGAACACCGGCACGCGCACGCAGGTGGCCGTGAGCTTGATCTTCGGGTCGAGGATCTTCTTGGTCTCGGCCATCATCTTCCATTCCTCCTTCGTGTAGCCGTCCTCCATGAAGACGTCGATGTGAGGAATGAGGTTGAACGCGATCCGCTTCGGGAACTTCTTCGGCTCGATCGGATCGGTGACGAACACCGCCCGGGTCTGCTGGAAGAGCTCGTCCATGGCGTCCTTGCCGGCGCCCGAGACCGACTGGTAGGTCGCCACCACCACGCGCTTGATCGTCGCGGCATCGTGCAGCGGCTTCAGCGCGACGACGAGCTGGGCGGTCGAGCAGTTCGGGTTGGCGATGATGTTCTTCTTGGTGAAGCCCGTGATGGCGTCGGCGTTCACCTCCGGCACGATCAGCGGCACCTCGGCGTCGTAGCGCCAGGCCGAGGAGTTGTCGATCACCACGCAGCCCTGCGCGCCGATCCGGGGCGACCACTCCTTGGAGACCGACCCGCCCGCCGACATCAGGCAGATGTCCGTGTCGGAGAAGTCGTAGTGGTCCAGCACCTTGGTCTTCAGCGTCTTGTCGCCGTACGAGACCTCGGTGCCGAGCGAGCGCGGCGAGGCGAGCGCCACGACTTCGTCGGCCGGGAAGCCGCGTTCGGCGAGGATATCGAGCATTTCACGGCCCACGTTGCCCGTGGCGCCGACGACAGCGACCTTGTAACCCATGATGCGAACCCCAAAGCTTGTCCGGTCCTCCCCCGCTCGCGCCGCCCCGGTGCCGCTCGGGCCCGGGACTTGCCCTCTCACCCCGCCGGGAGAGGGCATCGGGGGAAAAAGGCCGCGGTCAGCCGACGGCTTTCGCCGTGGCGGTCATGGTCTCTTTCGTTTTCGTCGAGGCGACGACGGGCGACATGACAGGCGGATCCTCTCGCGGACCGGCTCGCGCCGGGCCGCACCGGGTCAGAAGCCTGAAGGCGGCCGCGATGTCAAGCCGCAGGAGCCCCGCGCTGGCCGCGGACGGCTCGGTCCTTCGTCGAACCACGGCTCCGGCCTCCCTGAAACCACGGATCCGCGACGGCAAGGGACCTGCTAGAACCGGCCGCATGATTTCCGAACGGCTTTTGAAGCGCGCCCTCGTGGCCATCGCCCTGGCGGGCCTGTCCGCCGGCCTGCTCGTCTGGGCCGCCGGCCGCCACGACATCGCCCTCTGGATCTGGGGGGCCGGCACGGTTCCCGTGGTGGTGGCGCTCGCGACCGGCATCATCAAGGATTTCCTGGCCGGCCGCGTCGGCGTCGACGCCGTCGCGCTCCTCTCCATGTCGGCCGCCCTCGCTCTCGGCGAGACGCTCGCCGGCGCCGTGGTGGCGCTCATGTACGCCGGCGGCAACCTCCTGGAGGACTTCGCGGTCGGGCGCGCCGAACGCGAGCTGGCCGGCCTCGTCGACCGCGCCCCCCGCACGGCGCACCGCCGCCAGGGCGAGGACGCCATCGACGTGCCCGTCGACGCCGTGGCGGTCGGCGACCGGCTGGTCGTCCGGGCCGGCGAGGTCGTGCCGGTCGACGGCGCGGTCGCGGTGGGCTCGGCCACCCTCGACGAGGCGGCCCTGACGGGCGAGCCGATCCCGGTGCAGCGCGGCCCGGGAGAGCCGGTCCGCAGCGGCACCGTCAACGCCGGCGAGACCTTCGAGATGGTGGCCCGCGCCACCGCGGGCGCCTCGACCTATGCCGGCATCGTCCGCATGGTGACCGCCGCGCAGACCGCCAAGGCGCCGTTCGTGCGCATGGCCGACCGCTACGCCCTCGCCTTCCTGCCCTTCGCGATGGCGGTCGCGGCCTTCGCGTGGTGGCTCTCCGGCGACAAGGTCCGGGCCCTCGCCGTCCTGGTCGCCGCCACCCCCTGCCCGCTCATCCTGGCCGCCCCGGTCGCCTTCATCTCCGGCGTCAGCCGCGCGGCGTCGCGCGGCGTGCTGGTCAAGGGCGGCGGGCCGCTCGAGCGCCTGGCCCGCATCCGGACCGTCATGTTCGACAAGACCGGAACGCTGACGGTCGGCGGTGCCCGCCTGATCGCCGTCGAGGTCGCCCCCGGCCAGGATGCCGTCGAGCTCCTGCGCCTCGCCGGCTCCCTCGAGCAGGCGTCCCATCACGTGGTCGCCACCGCCCTGGTCGAGGCCGCCCGCGCCCGCGGCGGCGGGTTGGAGATGCCCGCAGCGGTGCGGGAATGGGCGGGCTCGGGCCTGGAGGGCACGGTCGGCGGACGCCTGGTCCGCGCCGGCGCGCGCGATCTCGTGTTCCCGGCCGGCGACCTTCCCGACTGGGCGCGGCGCGCCGCCCGCCGTGCCTCCTGGCGCTCGGCCCTGTCGGTCTACGTGGCGGTCGACGGCCGCCCGGCGGGCGCGATCCTGCTCGCCGACGAGCTGAAGACCGAAGCCCCCCATGCCATCCGGGCGCTGCGCGACGCCGGCGTGGCCCGCATCGTCATGGTCACCGGCGACCGCGCCGAAGCCGCCGAGACCATCGGGGCGGCGCTCGACATCGACCAGGTGCTCGCCGACCGGGTCCCCGCCGACAAGCTCGACGCGGTCAAGACCGAGCAGCGCCTGGCCGGCACCATCATGGTCGGCGACGGCATCAACGACGCCCCGGCGCTCGCCGCCGCCGACGTCGGCATCGCCATGGGCGCGCGCGGCGCCTCGGCCTCCTCGGAGGCCGCCGACGTGGTGATCCTGGTCGACCGGCTCGACCGGGTCGGCGAGGCCGTCGCCATCGCCCGCCGCACCCGCCGCATCGCCCTGGAGAGCATCGGCGTCGGCATGTCGCTCTCGATCGTCGCCATGCTGGCCGCGGCCTTCGGCTGGCTCACGCCCGTCGCCGGCGCGCTCGTCCAGGAGGGCATCGACCTCGCCGTCATCCTCAACGCCCTGCGCGCCCTGACCCCCGGCCGCGGCCGCAACGGCCGGAGCCTCGCGACGGTCGCCCGCGACGACCTCAGCCGTGGCCACGCCGCGCTCGGCACCGTCCTCGACCGGCTGCGCGCCATCGCCGACCGGCTGGACGAGACGGAGGGGGCACCCGCCCTCGACCTGATCCGCGAGGCCAACGACCTCGTCGCCCGGCACGTCGTCGCCCACGAGAAGGACGACGAGGCGCGGGTCTATCCCATGCTGCGCAAGCTGCTGGCCGACGGCCACGGCCTCTCCGCCATGAGCCGCGCCCATCGGGAGATCATGCATCTCGCCCGCCTGCTCGACCGGCTCGTCGCCGGCATCGGGCCCGACCCGGCCGACCGCTGGCTGCTCCGCGACGCCCAGCGCGCCATCGAGGCGATCGAATCCCTGGTGCGCATCCACAGCGCCCAGGAGGACGACATCTACGACCACGCGGCCCCCACCTGACGGTGGCCGCAGCGGTCCTCAGGCCTCCGGCCGCCAGCCCCCGTCCCGGCCGCGCACCAGGAACGGCGTCGCCATGACGCCGAGGATCCGGGCCGCCGGTTCGGGGAAGACGCCGGCGAGCCGGTCGACCCAGCGCCGGGTCTGCAGCATGGCGGCGACCACCGCGAGCGGCGCGAGGCCGGCCGCCCCGAGCAGCGTCAGCACCGCCTCCATGGAACTGCCGGAGCTCACCACGTCGTCCACCACCACGACCCGCCGCCCTTCGAGGACCGGAAGCATGCGCGGGTCCAGGTAGAGGCGCTTGGCCGAGCCCGGCGTGGTGATCGAGGCGAGCGGCACCGAGAGATCGTCCCGGTACCAGAACTTCCGGCTGGTCCCCAGCGCCACCATGCGGCCGTGGCCGAGCCGCCGGGCGACGCCGGCCGCGAGCGGCAGCCCGAGCGTCGGCACGCCGACGATCACGGCAGGGTCGAAGCCGCGCGCCAGCTCCGCCATCCCATCCGCCAGCGCATCCTCGACCGCGAAGCTCGCCTGGTTGACGATCAGCGACGCGACCGCCCGCGTTCCGTCGCCCGGAAGCACCCGGATCGGCAGCCGCAACACCCGCCCGTCCGGCAGGAGTGCCGGAAAGCCGTCGCGATGGCCGCCCTCCGGGACGCCGGTCGGCGTGCCCCGCGGCTCCAGGGTCTGCCAGTACTGGTGCGGAAGCAGGTCGGACATGGGCGCGCCCCGATGACGGTCCGGCCGACGCTAGCGGGGTTCGGCCCCGGTGCAAACGGCGCTCCGGCCGCGCCCGCCCCTCCGGCTGGCGTCAGGGCACGGTCGCCCGCGCGCCCAGGATGCCGGCGAGAAGCCGCAGCGCCCCGGCCGGATCGACCCCCAGCGCCACCTCGACGGACGCCCCGCCGTCGGGATCGACCGCGAGCGCGCCGGCATCCGGCCCCGACCCGAGGTCGACCGCGAGCGGCAGGTTGCGGGTCTCGAACAGCTCCGGCGCCAGGGCCAGCAGCATCACGCAAGGATCATGCAGCGGACGGCTCCCCGCCCCGTGGGTGCGGTCGAAATACGCGCGGATCAGGGCCGCGGCGAGCGTCGCGGAGGCCGTCCCGGCGCCCGCCAGGGCCTCCGTCCAGGCGAGATCGGCGCGCACCCGGCGTGTGACGTCGAGGGGCACGAGGGTCACCCGCAGCCCGGACCGGAACACCGTGTCGGCGGCTTCGGGGTCCGCCGCCATGTTGAACTCCGCGCGCGGGCCGACGTTGCCGGGCTCGTGGACCGCGCCCCCCATGGCGATCACGCGCCCGATCCGCGCCGCCGCCCGGGGCCGGGCGCGCAGGAGCTGCGCCAGGTTGGTCAGGGGCCCGAGCGCCAGGACGTCCACCGAGCCGGCCGGAGCGCCGTCCAGGAGGTCGGCCAGCCAGGGCACCGCGGAAGCGGTGAGCGGCGGGCGCGACGCCTCCGGCAGCGCGACCCCGCCGAGCCCGTCCTCGCCGTGCACCTCGGTCGCCAGCCGGGCCGCCCGCGACAGCGGCGCCGCCGCGCCCGCGACCACCGGGAGGTCCGCGCGGCGCGCATGGGTGACGAGCCGCCCCGCATTGCGCGTCGTCTTGTCGATCCCGATGTTTCCGGCCACGGTCAGGATCCCGGCGACCGCGAAGGCGTCCGAGGCGAGCGCCGTCAGGATCGCGATCGCGTCGTCGATGCCCGGGTCGGTGTCGATCACAACGGTGCGGGGCATGGGGCTCCTCGGGGGGACAGGGTGAGGCGCATGATCGGTGTCGCAGGCCGGAACGCAAGGGGGTGCGCCGCATGACCGCCGCGCTGCCCGACGACCTCCTCCTCGACGGCGCCGACGAGATCCGCATCCGGCAGGATCTCCTCCAGGTCGCCCTCGGCCGCCAGCCGGCCGACCGGCTGCTGCGCGTCGGGCGCCTCCTCGAGGTTCATTCCCGCACCTGGCTCGACGACCAGGACATCGCCGTCCGCGGCCGCCGCATCGCCTGGGTCGGCCCGGCCGGCGCCTTTCCGGGCGAAGCGCGCGAGCGGATCGACCGCTCCGCCCTCGCCGCGGTGCCGGGCTTCGGCGAGGCCCACAAGCACATCGAGAGCTCGCACCTGACCCCGGAGCACGAGGCCGCCCTGGTCGTCCCGCGCGGCAACACCTGGACCTGCGAGGCGAGCCACGAATACTCCAACGTCGACGGCCCAGGGAACCTGGACTTCTGGCTCGCCGCCCGTCGCGCCGGCTCGCCGGTCAAGATCTTCCCCCTGCCCGGCTCCGCCGTCCCGCCGACCGCCTACGAGTTCGGCGGCGGCCACTTCGGCCATGCGGAGCAGGCGGCGTTCCTGGCCCGCTCCCTCATGGTCGCCGGTCTCGACGAGGTGATGGACTGGCCCGCTCTGAGCGACCCCGGGAACCCGTCCCACGCCCGCCTCTGGGGCATGATCCGGGCGACCTTCGAGCAGCGCGGCGTCGTCGAGGGCCATGGCGCCGGCCTGCGCGACCTGCCGTCCATCAACGCCTTCGCGGCCGCCGGCCTCGCCTCCGACCACGAGGCCTGGACCGCCGAGGAGGCCTGGACGAAGCTGCAACACGGCATCTTCCTGGAGATCCGGCCCCATTCCATGCCGGAGATCCTGCAGGGCCTGATGGCGCGCGGGCTCGCGGACTGGTCGCAGGTCGCCTTCGTGACCGACGACCGCAGCGCCTCCGACACCCTGCGGCTCGGCGCCACCGACCACAACGTCCGCCTCGCCATAGAGAGCGGCCTCGCCCCCGAGATCGCCTACCAGTGCGTGACCCTGAACCCGGCCCGCCACATGCGCCTCACCCCCTGGGTCGGCAGCCTCGCGCCCGGCCGCTACGCCGACGTCGTGCTCCTCGACGACGTGGCCCGCGTGGGCATCGCGGAGGTCTGGGCGGACGGCCGCCCCGTCTCCGCAGGCCTCAGCTACACCGGCCCCCTGCCGGCGATCGCCTGGCCGGACCGCGCGACCCGCAGCGTGAACCTCGGCCGCCGGCTCGCCCCGGCGGACTTCGCCATCCCCGCCGCGCCCGGGCGGGACACCATGAAGGCCGCCGTCCTCCGGCCCTTCCACTGGTCCGACGAGTTCCTGGTCGAAGAGCTCCCGGTCCTGGGTGGGGAGGTCCAGCGGGATCCGGCGCGCGCCATCACCAAGTTCGCCGTGGTCGACCGCTTCTCCGGCGAGGGCCGGGTCGGCCGGATGTTCTGGCGCGGCTGCGGCCCGGCCACGCCCGACACCGCGGTCGGCTGCACGGTCGGGCACGACAAGCACAATATCTGGGTGGTCGGCTCCTCGGACGCCGCGATGGCGGCGGTCGCCAACCGGATCGCCGAGATTCAGGGGGGCTGGGTGCTGGTCGCCCGCGGCCGGATCGCCGCCGAGGTCCGCCACGAGGTCGGCGGCCTGATGACCTGCCGCCCGGCCGAGGCCCTCGATGCCGACATGCAGGCGCTCTACCGCGCCGCCGCCGAGGTCGAGTGGATGTACGAGCCCACCTGGTCGCCCCGCTGGTTCCCCGGCTTCCCCGAGCGCCTGCAGTTCGCCACCCTGACCTGTGCGCCCTGGCGCTGGGTCCTGGTGGCGCCCTCGGAACGGGCCCCGGAGGGCTTCGTCAACGTGGCGACGGGAGAAACCCACCCGGTCGTCTGGTGAACCGAGTCAGCTCTGGGGCGCCGGCTGGACCTGCTTCAGGTCGAAGCCGATCGGCTTGTAGGCGCCGTCCTCGTTGAGCAGCCGGTAGCGGAACGCGACCCGGCCGGAGCGGGTGGCGTAGCTGCCTTCCGCGACCAGGACGCCCTCGCTGTCGAGCGCCGGCGGTTGGCGGAAGCTGAGCGTGTCGTCGGCCGGCCGGAAGTCCAGGCGCGACCGCGTCAGGGGCCCGAGCGCACGCTCCAGGTCCTCCGGCTGGGCCTTCAGCTTGAGGAGCCGCGCGCCGGCCTCGTAGACCGGCCGGTAGCGCCCCGACGCGATCGCCTCCGCGTGGAGGGCGTTGAGCCGCCGGACCACCGGCGCGACCTCGGCCTCGGCGAGAGGCTTGGTCTCGCCGACATCGGTCCAGAGCCGCAGGTGGTGCAGCCGCCAGCGTGGCCCGTCGCCCACGAACGTGAACTCGACCGGCTGCCGCGTCCCGTCCCGCCGTTCCAGCCGGCCCGACACCCGCGTCGTGGTGCCCTGCGCGATGTCGGTCGAGACCTTCCAGCCGTCGTATCGGGCCGCCGTCACCTGGTCGAGCTCGTAGACGGTCGCGTAGCGCTCGAAGTCGGCGAGGCCGACCGCCCTGCGGAAGGGCTCGGACCCGTCCGCGTGAACCCCCGCCCGGTCGCCCCGGCCTAGGCGCGCCACGACCTCGTCGGCTGCCCGGTAGGCCGAGGACGGACCAATCCGCTCGAAGGCCGCGACCGCGACCGTCAGGCTCCGGTACAGCCCGAAGCCGCCCACGACGCAACCGACAGCAACCAGGGCACCTCTGATCCACATGGCTCGTCTCCCGTTGGTTCCCGTCTCGGCCGGGACCTCGGGACCACGCTGCGCCGGCCGGACTGAACCGGGATTGAATGCCGCGGTCAGCCATCGTTCTGCATCGCGGCACTGGAATTCTCGAAGCAGCACCCTAGTTTTAGTTCCGCAACGTCAAGTCGCCCCAGCGCACGGATCCGCCACAAGGCTGTGGTCATCACGGGCCCCGAGCGTTATCGTCCAGAAAACCAGACCGGGACGGAAGCATGCCGCCGCGCCAAGACGTCCCGAGGCCCGGGGCGACGGGACAAGCCGCAGACCCTGCATCGAGGCACGGACGGTTTCGCGGCATGAGCCTGACGGCACGGCTGTTTCTCTTCGGCCTCCTCGCCATCCTGCCGACCATTGGCGTGATCCTCTACCTCGAGCTCGAGCTGCGCCGCGCCCGCGAGGCCGAAGTCTTCGACGCCGTCCTGCGACAGACCCAGCAGGCCACCTCCGAGATGGCCCAGTTCGTCGAAGGCACGCGCATGCTCCTGACCGCGGTGGCCTCCGCCCCCTCGGTCCGCCGCCTCGACGAGGAGGCCTGCGGCGCCTATCTCGAAACCCTGACGCGGGACGCCCAGAACTTCCGCAGCATCCGCATCCTCGGCCTCGACGGCCGCATGCGCTGCCGCCCCGGCGTCGACACGGCGGCCATGCCGAGCTTCGCCGACCGTCCTTACTTTATGGAAGCTGTCCGCGAGGGACGCTTCGCCGTTGGCACCTACACGCGCGGCAAGGGCGACACCTCGATCCAGGCTCTCCCCTTCGCGCTCCCGGTCCGCAGCGAGGAGGGGGCCATCATCGGCGTGGCGGTGGCGGTGGTCGACACCGACCGTCTCGGCCGCATCGTGGCCGGCTGGGCGGTCCCGGCCGGGGGCAACCTGACGCTCGCCGACCGCGACGGCGTGATCCTCGCCCGCAACCCCCTTCACGAGCGCTTCGTGGGAACGCGCATCCCAGACGAGTTCCAGAAATGGGTCCGCGGCGCCGCGGTCGGCGTGGACCGGGCCCTGAGCCAGGACGGCACGGCGCGGATCATCGCCTACAAGCCGGCCTCTCTGTACCCCGCGGGTCTCTACATCAGCTCGGGCGTCGCCGAGGCCCAGGCCTTCGGCCCCATCGACCTTGCCCGGCGCAGCGGGCTGATGATCATCCTCGGGGCCGCCGTCCTCGCCGTCGCGGGCGCGTGGTGGGCCGGCCGGGCCTTCGTCCGCAGTCCGGTCGGGCGGCTGATCGAGATCGCCGCCGGCTGGGGCGAGGGGCGCCGTCCCGACCTCCCGCCTCCCGACGGCCGCGAGTTCCGTCTCATCGGCGAGGCGCTCGACCGCATGGGGAGCGGCCTGGAGGAGCGCGAGGCCGCCGCCCGGCAGAGCGAGGAACGGCTGCGCCGCACGATCCGCGCCGCCCCGCACCCCTTCATGCTGCACGCCGAGGACGGCGAGATCCTGGAACTCTCGGATGCCTGGACCGAGCTCTCCGGCTATCCCCGCGCCGAACTCGCCCGCAGCGAGGACTTCTGGCGCGCCGCTCTCCCGGACAGCCCCCAGGACGGCCGGGACCCGGTCCTGCGCCCCTTCGAGACGGAGGCGCACCTGAGCGGTCTGGAGCGCACGATCATCACTGGGGACGGCCGCCGGCGCGTCTGGGAATTCGCGATCGTCCCGCTCGAACCCCTCGCCGACGGCCGCAAGCTCCGCCTCACCACCGCCGTCGACGTCACCGAGCGGTACCGCGCCATCGAGCAGCAGCGCCTTCTCCTCCGTGAGCTGGACCACCGCGTCAAGAACACGCTCGCGACCGCCCAGTCGATCGCCTCCCAGACCTACCGGGCGACACCGGACCCGCAGGAGTTCGTCCGCCGCTTCTCCGAGCGCCTCGGCGCGCTGGCGCGGACCCACGACATGCTGACGAAGGGCAATTGGCGCGGCGCCTCCCTGAAAGACCAGGTCGAGACCGAACTCGCCCATGTGCCCAACCCCGAGCGCATCCGCGTCGAGGGGCCCGACCTCACCCTGCCCCCGGAAACCGCGGTTCCGGTCGGCCTCGTCATCCACGAACTGACCACGAACGCCATCAAGTACGGCGCGCTCTCGGCGCCCGAGGGTCGGCTCTCCGTGGTGTGGACGGCCTCCAACCGCCCCGGCGGCGCGGTCGACCTCGTCTGGCGCGAGACGGGAGGCCCGCCGGCGGGGGAGCCTGTCGTGAGCGGCTTCGGCTCGCGCCTCGTCCGCCAACTCGGCAAGGCGCTCGGCTCGGCGACTTCCATCTGGCACCCGGAGGGCCTGGAGTTCCACCTGCGCATCGACCTCCCCCAGCGCGAGGCGGAGGCCCCCTTCCAGCCGGTTTCCTCGGCCAATTGGCCGGGACGCGAGCCGGAGGCCGCAGCAGCCGCGCCGCCCGCCGCGCAATGAAAAAACTGCGGCCGGGATGATCCGCGGCCGCAGTCCAAGGTGGGGCAGAGTTACTTCGACGGGGCATGAACGCGCGGCGGCCCGCCCCGGTTCCACCAGATCCGAAAAAATTTCGAGCGCGCCGACGGCGGGAACAGGGCGGCGCTGAAGCCGGTTGACCCGGGCCGGCCCGTCGCCGGTTTCCAGAGCCCGGCGAGACCCTCGATGACCATGCGAAACCGCCCCGATTCCGCGCCCGACGGCTCGGCCCTGAGAACCGTGGCCACGATCGCGGCCGCGACCGCGGTGGCCGCCACCGCCCGCGGGGCCGTCCGATCCCGGCGGGACGGCCGCGACCGCGACGAGGAGGCCCGGGGCGAGCCCGGCCGCGGCCGCGACGCCACGACCCCCTCCGAGGTCCCGGCACGGGGCTGGTGGGATATCGCCAAGCGCGTGGTCCAGCAGGTCGGCGAGGACCGGATCCTGTCGGTCGCGGCCGGCGTCACCTTCTACGCGCTGCTCGCCCTCTTTCCGGCCATCGCCGCCTTCGTGTCCATCTACGGGCTTTTCGCCGATCCGGGTACCATCCAGGGCCATCTCGCCCTTCTCGCCGGAATCCTTCCCGAGGGCGCCCTGACGGTGATCCGCGACCAGGTCCAGCGGATCGCGTCGAGCGGCAACGGCACGCTCGGCTATGCGTTCCTGGGCGGGCTCGCGGTCTCGCTGTGGAGCGCCAATGCCGGCATGAAGGCGGTCTTCGACGCCCTCAACGTCGCCTACGACGAAGAGGAGAAGCGCAGCTTCGTGGCGCTCACGCTCCAGTCGCTGCTCTTCACCTTCCTGGCGATGCTCTTCATGATGTTCGCCATCGCGGCGATCGTGGTGCTGCCGATCGTGCTCGACTATGTCGGCCTGGGGCGGGTCGGCGAACTCCTGCTCAGCATCGGCCGCTGGCCGCTTCTCTTCGCCGGGGTCGTCTTCGCGCTCGCCTGCCTCTACCGCTACGGCCCGAGCCGGGACCGAGCGCGCTGGCGCTGGGTCACCTGGGGCAGCGCCATCGCCGCCATCCTCTGGCTCGCCGGCTCCGCGCTCTTCTCCTGGTACGCGGCCAACTTCGGCAGCTACAACGAAACCTACGGCTCGCTCGGTGCCGTCATCGGCTTCATGACCTGGATGTGGCTCTCAACGACCGCCGTCCTGATCGGGGCGGAGATCAACGCCGAGACGGAGCACCAGACCGCCCGCGACACCACCGACGGCCCGCCCAGGCCGCTCGGCGCTCGCGGCGCGACCATGGCCGACACCGTCGGACCGGCACAGGACTGAGGCGGGCGGCCTGTCGGGCCGCTCAGACGTCCTGTTTCGGCGGCCCGCAGCGCCACATCTTGATGACGTAGCCGGGGTGCTCGCCGATCCATCGGGCGGACTCGATCTGCCCCATCTTGCGGCACTGGATCTGGTCGACGATGCCCTCGACCGATCCGAGCCGGATGTCGCGGCATTCCGCCGGGTTGGCCGCGAGGCAGGCCGTGACGATCAGTTCGATCATGCGCTGTCCCTCCGTCCGCGGCGGTCCGTCGTCCCCGTCGCCGCGGGCCTTCCCCCCATACGCAAGGCGCCCCGACCCGGTTCGCCGTCCTTTGCGAAAGGATGACGAAGCGGGGCGGGGCGCGCGCTTGAATTTCGCGTGATCGGTTGGATTCGTTCAGAACCGGCCGGCCACGGCCGGCGCCGCGAGCCGGGTCGCCGCCTGACCCGCATGGGCCGGTGCGGACAGGCCGGAGCCGCCGACATCGGGCAGGTACTTCACCACGAGGCTCACCAGCATGAGCGAGAACATCAGGGCGAGCAGGCCGCAGAATCGGGTCGAGGTCGGGTCCATCGGGCACTCCTTCACGATCCGTTAACCCTTACGGCCCCGCTTCGGTTCCGTACGCCGGCGCACAGTCCTCACCGTTCGGCGCGGCCTGCCTGTCCCGTGTCGACGCCCGGAGTCTCGCGCGGACTCGTGGTGCAGGGGTCTTGGTCTCGAGGTGTTCCTCGGCCATTCTGGCCTCCTCTCGCGGAGCGCTTCAGGGTCGGAACCAGGGCCGGCGCGCCGGCTCCGGGACGGGGACGGAAAGTCACGGACTTCCCACCGGACGGCCCGGCGGGCAGAAAGGGCGGGCCGTTCCGGCCGAGGAGGACCCGCTTGGACAAGCCCCATGCCCGCTACCATCGCCTGATCGACGCCGCCGTCGAGGCCGGCGCCATCCGGATCGCGGTCGTCCACCCCTGCGACGCCCTGTCGATCGCGGGCGCCGACGAAGCCGCCAGGATGGGCCTGATCGTCCCCGTCCTGGTCGGTCCGCGCGCGAAGATCGAGGCCGCCGCCGCGGCGGCGGGTGTCGACATCGCCGGCTACCGCCTCGTCGACACCCCCCACAGCCACGCCGCGGCCGATGCCGCCGTCGCCCTCGTCCACACCGGCGAGGTCGAGGCCCTGATGAAGGGAAGCCTGCACACTGACGAGCTGATGGCCGCCGTCGTGGCGCGCGAGGGGGGCTTGAGGACCGCGCGCCGGGTCAGCCATTGCTTCGTCATGGACGTGCCCGGACACGCCGACCCGCTCATCATCACCGACGCCGCGATCAACATCGCTCCGGACCTGGAGGCCAAGATCGACATCGTCCAGAACGCCATCGACCTCGCCCAGGCGCTCGGCTTCCCGGAAGTCCGCGTCGCCGTCCTCTCCGCCATGGAGACCGTCAACCCCAAGATCCCCTCGACGGTCGAGGCCGCCGCTCTCTGCAAGATGGCCCACCGCGGCCAGATCACCGGGGCGGTCATCGACGGCCCGCTCGCCCTCGACAACGCCGTCGACCTCGGCGCCGCCGCGGTCAAGCACATCGTCTCCCCGGTGGCGGGCCGCGCCAACGTCCTGGTCGTGCCGGACCTGGAGGCCGGCAACATGCTCGCCAAGAGCCTCTCCTTCCTGGCCGGCGCGGACGCCGCCGGGATCGTGCTCGGCGCCCGCGTACCGATCGTGCTGACCAGCCGGGCCGACAGCGTGATCACCAGGCTCGCCTCCGCGGCGGTCGCCTGCCTGGTCGCGGCCGCAAGGCGCCGGACCCTCGCGGTCCCGGCCTGACCCGTCATGGGCCTCTGCCTCGTCCTCAACGCCGGTTCGTCGTCGATCAAGTTTCAGGTTCTCGAGCCCGGCGCGGACGGGACCCTGCGCCGTCTCTGGCGCGGTACGATCGAGGGTCTTGGCACCGCCCCGCGCTTCTCGGCGCGCGACGAGGCCGGCGACGCCGCGCCCGGGCGGGCCTGGGACCGCGCCGGCCTCGACCACGAGCACGCCACGCTCTTCCTGCTCGATTGGATCGCCGGCCATCTCGCCGGCCGCTCCCTCCAGGCGGTCGGCCACCGGGTGGTCCACGGCGGCAGCGACTTCGTGGAGGCGGTTCGGGTCGACGACCGCGTGATGGCCCGCCTCGAGGCGCTCGTCCCGCTGGCGCCCCTGCACCAGCCGCACAACCTCGCGCCGATCCGGCACATCCGCGCCCACGCCCCGGAGCTCCCCCAGATCGTCGCCTTCGACACCGCCTTCCATCATGGCCAGCCCGAGGTCGCCCGCGCCTTCGCGCTGCCGGCACGGATCACGGAGGCCGGCGTCCGCCGCTACGGCTTCCACGGGCTCTCCTATGCCTACGTGGCCGGACGCCTGGCCGAGGTCGCTCCGGAGATCGCTCAGGGCCGGGTCGTCGTCGCCCACCTGGGAAGCGGCGCGTCCCTCTGCGCGTTGCGCGCCGGCCGCTCCGTCGCCAGCACGATGGGCTTCTCGGCGCTCGACGGCCTGCCCATGGGGACGCGCTCCGGCAGCCTGGACCCAGCGGTGATCTTCCACCTGATCCGCGCCTTCGGCATGACGCCGGACGAGGCGGAGCGGATGCTCTACAACGAATCCGGGCTTCTGGGCGTCTCGGGCCTCTCAAACGACATGCGCCGCCTGCGCGAGGCGGCGCCCGCGCACGATGGCGCGCGGCGCGCGATCGACCTCTTCGTTTACCGGATCCTGCGCGAGGTCGGCAGCCTGACGGCGGCGCTCGGCGGCCTCGACGGCCTCGTCTTCACCGCCGGCATCGGCGAGAACGATGCCGCGACCCGCGCGGCCGTGATCGAGGGCCTCGGCTGGGCGGGGTTCCGGCTCGACCCTGACGCCAAAGCGGCGGGCGGACCGCGTCTCACGAGGTCGGGCGGCCCTTCGGCCTGGGTCATCGCGACCGACGAGGAATGCGTCATCGCGCGCGAGACGATGCGCCTCGCCGGCTGAAACGACGAAGGGCGCCGGCCTCGCGGCCCGCGCCCTTCTGGAAATCTTACGGTCGGCTCGAATTCGGCCCCCCGGGTTCGGGGATCAGTCGGCGCGGGCCTCGGCGGTCTGCTTGCGGGCGGTCCACTTGCCCGTGCAGCCGAGCATGGAGAGCCGCCACACGCCGGCGCCGGAGCCGGCCTTCAGCCGGCCGGAGGCATCCGCCTTGGCGATGCTCCGCCGGATATCGAGCGCCACGCTGCCGTCACGCTCGACACCGCCCGAAACCGAGGTCGGCGTGTCGTTGCCGGCCGAGATCGGGATCACCTGGCCGTCGCGGATCGCGATGGTGGCGTCGTAGCTGGCGTCGCAACTGCCCTGCTCGGTCACGAGCCGGACGTTCCAGGTGCCGTCGAAGGGCGCGCCGCGGACCTGTCCGGCGGCCGCAGGACCGAAGGCCAGGGTGCTGGCGGCGCAGGCGAGCGTCATCGCGATCGTGGTTTTCATCAAGGGTTCGTCATCCCGGGTTTCGCAGGACCGCCGCGCTCGGACGCGGGGCCCCTGATCAAGAGGGCTCAGCCCGACCCGTGTCGGCCCGGACCTAAACTAGAGGTCCAATACAGCCGAGGTCAAGACTGGGTTCTATTCAGGTAAAGGCTCGGCCCGAGTATTCGTTCATCCGGCGCCGGCCCGGGCTGCATTGGCGCTGGATTTTCCGATCACACCGCAGTTACCGGCACGACCGTCTCTTCGCACTGGTATATGGTCGCGGATCTTGTCTGCTTCAAGGCATGCGGGAGTCCGCGGCGAGTCGGCCGATGCCGACCAGCCATGCGCAGGGCGTCGGCCCGAGCCTAAACGAGGCCGACGGTCCTGCGGAAAGACCTGCCGTCCGCTTCTAGGCCGGCGTCCGCCCGCTCAGTCGACGGCGGCTCGACGGGCATCGGCCGGCGCCGGCGAGACCGGCACGTCGGAGGGGCGCTGTGCGGGGCCGGTCAAGGTCCAAGCCGCCGCGTAGAGGGCTGCCGCGAGAGCGAGTCCGATCGCGGCGATCCGGTTTCGCATGGCTTTTCTCCTCTCCGCTGGGCCGGTTTCGGCCCGTCTGGGTTTTTGCGCACCGCATCCGCGATTGTCAGGAACCGGAGTCCGGCACCGGCGTTGAAGTCACAATCAGTAGAAACGCTGGATTTGGTGGCCGTGATGAAGAATACGCCAGTACACGACGATGAAATGAAGCCTCGTCTGCTTCTCTACGCGGGTGTCTCCTGCATCATCGCTGCTCTCGTGGGCCTCAATGCCCTGAGCGCCGCCGGCAGTTCGGCCAGCCCCGCGGAAGGCTACGCCCTCGCCTGGGACGCCGGCCGCTGATCCGTCGGCCTCGGTCTGCATGTCGTGTCGCCCGGTCGCCCTCGGCGGCCGGGCTTTTTGCGCCGCGTTCGCCGCTCGACGTGAAGAACCCCGGCATCCTGATGGGACGCCGGGGTTCTTCACGGTCGGAGCCTCAATGTTCGATGCTGCGGACCACCCTGGGGCTTCCGGGCTCGACGACCACTACTCGGACTGCCCAATCGGCGGCGCGGGGCCTTTTGCCCGCGCCGGCGACGGCAGGGAACCTGATTGCAGGTTGGGCGGAGATCACGGTCGCCTCCCGACCATCGTGAAGTTGCACCGACAACCGGCGAGGTCCGCGATGGTTCCGCGGCTCCCCTCTCGTCAGAGCCCGACGTCGCGCCGGTCGGCGCGCTGGTCGCCGGCGCCGTCGCCGATGCGCCCGATGCGCGTCTCCAGGTCGGAGCCGGCGGCCCGGATCTCGCGCCAGGCGGACTTGGAATATGCCCCGTCATACGTGATCGCGTCATACGCGATGGCGGCGGCGAGGAGCAGGAAAAGGAACGCGAGCTTGCCCATGGACGTCTCCGGAACCGAGGGGCGTCCGGGCCGGCCAGAAACGGCGAAGCCCGGGACCGCCTGACAACGCGGCAGTCCCGGGCTCGTTCCGATGCGACAGGAAGGGATCGGGGTCAGGACACCCGGGTCGCGGGGGCAATGGCCGCGTCGACGGCGGGCGCCGGAGCGCCGGCCGGCTCGGGAACCGTCCGGGCGAGGCCGAGCGCCTGCACCAGGAGCGCGGCGAAGTAGCCGACCTGCAGCGCGAGCGCCCCGGCCAACCCGGACGCCACGGCGCTGCCCGGGCGGCCGATGACCAAGCCGAACAGCACGTGGCCGACCACCAGGGCGCCGGCCGCGAGGATCAGCATCTTCACGTTGAAGCGAATCCCGAGCATCAGGCCGACGAGGGTGGCGAGGCTGAGCGCGACCATGGTGAGTGCCTTCTGTGGGCCCCTGGACGGTGAGCCCGTATGGTTGACGAAGTGTTAACGGCCGCGGGCTCCGCGACCGGTTTCCTTACCGGGCCTGCGGCGCCCCGGTCCCGAGGGCGAGCACGTCGCCGATGCCGATCCGCGCGCCGTCGTTCTCGCAGAGGCCGATCGCGAAGGGGCCGCCGAGTTCCTGCTGGATCACGGCCTTGAGCGGTCCGAAGACTTGGTTGAACCGGGCCTGGGCCGGCGACGCGACGACGCCTGCGACGGCCAGGACGGAGAGGAAGGCGGCGAGACTACGCATGGGGGGGCTCCACAAGTCTTTCACCGAGACGCTAGGAGCGGCCGCTCAAGAAACGATTACGGAATAGCGGCGAGAATTGTTTCGATGCGTTAACCGTTGAGACTTGATGACGACCCGCGGAGAAATTTCCGAAAGCTTTTAGGATAAAGTCTCTCCGCTCTCGCCCGCCGCGATCCCGACGAGCCATCCCTTGAAGGCCTGCAGGGGCGGGCTCTGCGCGTTCTCGGTCGGGAACACGAGGTAGTAGCCGCCCGCCCCGTCCAGCGGCGGCACGTCGAGCCGCACGAGTTCGCCCGATGCGATCTCGTCCCGGGCCAGGAAATCCGGCACGAGCGCCACCCCGAGGCCCGCCACCGCGGCGCGGATGACGAGCAGGAATTGCTCGAAGGCCAGGTAGGCCGGCCGGCGCGCCGGCGCCACCCCGGCCGCCGCGAACCAGCGGTCCCAGGCTTCCGGCCGGGTCTCCTGCACCAGGAGCGGCACGCGCGCCAGGTCCCCGGCCGTGGCGATCTGTTCGCGCGCGACCATCGCCGGGCTCGCCACCACGATCAGCGTCTCGCGCAGGAGGAGGTGCCACTCCAGCCCGGCGCCGGACGGCGTGCCGTGCATGATCGCGGCGTCGAGCCGCTCCCGCCGGAAGTCGACCGGGCGCACACGGGTCGCGAAGTTCACCATCACGTCCCGGTGCCGGGCGAAGAAGCCCGCCATGCGGGGGATCAGCCAGCGCGTCGCGAAGCTCGGCAGGACCGCGAGGTCGAGGCTGCCGCCGGTGTCCCGGAACGCGATCGTCTTGGCGGTCGCCGAGGCCAGGCGGGACAGGATGTCGCCGACCTCGCCGGCATAGAAGCGGCCCGCCGCGGTCGGCTGCACCCGTTGCCGAACGCGCTCGAACAGCTTCAGGCCGAGCTGGTCCTCGAGTTGCGCGATCTGCCGGCTGACGGCCGCCTGCGTCAGGCTGAGCTCGCGCGCGGCGTCCGAGAAGGAGGAGAGCCGCGCGGCCGCCTCGAAGGCCTGCAGGGCGCCGATCGAGGGCGTGAGGCGGCGGGACGTGATGGGCGGCATCGGGACGGGCTCCGGCGGTCTGGACGACCGACCCTGCCCCAACCCGGGCCCGGCGTCACGCCTCCCCGACGTCCCAGGGGTCCCGGCCTTGCGCGATCAGGGCCCGGAGCGCGGCCCCGTCGGCGTCGAGCGCCGGGCTCGCACGGTCGGCGACCGCCGGCGCGCCGTCGAGCACGATCGGGCTGCGCACCGTCGGCACGCTCCCCGCCCCGGCCCGGTCGAGATCGAGCCGCATCCCGCGTGCGACCACCTGCGGATCCGCGAAGACCTCCGCGAGGCTGTTGACCGGCCCGGCCGGGACGCCGGCCGCCTCCAGGGCGTCCAGGAGCTCCGCGGACGCGCGCGCCGCGAAGGCCGCCTCGAGCATCGGCACCAGCGCGGCCCGGTTCTCCACCCGGCCCCGGTTGGTGGCGAAACGCGGATCGGCCACCAGGCCGTCGAGCCCGAGGATGCCGCACACCCGGCGGTACTGCGCGTCGTTGCCGGTTGCCAGGATGATCGGACGGTCGGCGGTGGCGAAGACCTGGTAGGGCACGATGTTGGGATGGGCGTTGCCGAGCCGTCGCGGGGCGCGGCCGGACACGAGATAGTTCATCGCCTGGTTGGCGAGTACGGAGACCTGCGTGTCGAGGAGCGCCATGTCCACATGCGCGCCCCGCCCGGTCCGGTCCCGCTCGCGCAGAGCCGCCAGGATGCCGGTCGTCGCATAGACGCCCGTGAAGATGTCCGCGAAGGCGACGCCGATCTTCTGCGGCTCGCCGTCCGGCTCGCCGGTCAGGTCCATCACCCCGCCCATGCCCTGGATGATGAAGTCGTAGCCGGCCCGCGCCGCATAGGGCCCGTCCTGGCCGAAGCCGGTTATCGAGCAGTAGACGAGCCCCGGATGGGCGGCCCGCAGCGTGGCGGCGTCGAGCCCGTACTTGACGAGGCCGCCGACCTTGAAGTTTTCGATCACCACGTCCGCCCCGGCGGCGAGCGCCCGCACGACCGCGAGCCCCTCGGGATCGTCGAAGTCGACCGCGATCGAGCGCTTGCCCCGGTTGGTGGCGTGGAAATAGGCCGCGCTGGCGCCCCCGCCGGCCTCCGGCACGAAGGGCGGCCCCCAGGTCCGCGTGTCGTCGCCGCCGTCCGCGCGCTCGACCTTGACGACGGTCGCCCCGAGGTCCGCCAGGAGCTGGCCGGACCACGGCCCGGCCAGGATGCGCGCGAGTTCCAGGACCTTGAGGCCGGCGAGCGGCGCGGGCACGGCGCCGCGCCTCAGAAGAAGGCCTGCAGGCCGGTCTGCGCCCGGCCGAGGATGAGCGCGTGGACGTCGTGCGTGCCCTCGTAGGTGTTGACCGTCTCGAGGTTCTGGGCGTGCCGCATGACGTGGTACTCCTGCTGGATGCCGTTCCCGCCGTGCATGTCGCGGGCGACCCGGGCGATCTCGAGCGCCTTGCCGCAATTGTTGCGCTTCATCAGGCTGATCATCTCCGGCGTGGCGCGGCCCTCGTCCATCAGCCGCCCGACCCTGAGCGAGCCCTGCAGCCCGAGCGTGATCTCGGTCTGCATGTCGGCGAGCTTCTTCTGCACGAGCTGGGTGGCGGCGAGCGGCCGGCCGAACTGCTTGCGGTCGAGCGTGTACTGCCGCGCCCGGAACCAGCAGTCCTCGGCGGCGCCCATGGCTCCCCAGGAGATCCCGTAGCGGGCGCGGTTCAGGCAGCCGAACGGTCCCTTGAGGCCGGAGACGTTGGGCAACAGGTGGTCCTCGGAGACGACCACGCCGTCCATCACGATCTCGCCCGTGATCGAGGCCCTGAGCGACAGCTTGCCGCCGATCTTCGGCGCCGACAGCCCCGCCATGCCCTTCTCCAGCACGAAGCCGCGGATCTCGTTGTCGTGCGCGGCGGACTTCGCCCACACCACGAAGACGTCCGCGATCGGCGCGTTCGAGATCCACATCTTGGAGCCGGTGAGCCGGTAGCCGTCCGCGACCTTCTCGGCGCGCGTCTTCATGCCGGCGGGGTCGGACCCCGCATCGGGTTCGGTCAGGCCGAAGCAGCCGATCCACTCGCCGCTCGCGAGCTTCGGCAGGTAGCGCCGCCGCTGCGCCTCCGAGCCGTAGGCGTGGATGGGGTACATGACCAGCGACGATTGCACGCTCATCATCGAGCGGTAGCCGGAGTCGACCCGCTCGATCTCGCGCGCCACGAGCCCGTAGGAGACGTAGCCCGCCCCTGCGCAGCCGTAGTCCTCCGGCAGCGTGATCCCCAGGAGCCCGAGCCCGCCCATCTCGGCGAAGATCCCGGGCTCGGTCTTCTCCTCCGCATAGGCCTCGACGATGCGCGGCAGGAGCTTCTCCTGCGCGAACCCGCGCGCCGTGTCACGGATCATCCGCTCGTCCTCGGTGAGCTGGTCCTCGAGCAGGAACGCATCGTCCCAAACGAAGCTCGCCTTGCCGCCCGCCATGATGGTCTCCCGGTCGTTCATCGGTGTGAGGTGCCCATGATCATAGGCCGGAACGCAAGGACCGCCTATTGATGCTTCCAAGGAACGATCATGACATCAGGTTATGAAGTCGGCGGCCACGACCGGCCCGAGCCGCCCGGCGGGCCGGATCCGCATGGGATCGTCCGGCCGACATCGTAAGTCTCCGTGCGATTCATGACCGAGTAAACTTGAATGTTAGATGAAGTACCTACGTGATGGATCTTATTCGGATTAGTCAAGTTTGCGATGGCACCAACGCGCCTAATGTTATAGAAGTCTAATCAATTAATCACAATGAAACCGGCCTTGGGAGAGCCGGCTGGGAGGCCAGGATGTTCAGGACTGGAAGTCTGGGCGCCGGTTTCGCAACCGGTATGGCCGCATTCGCCCTCGTTCTGTTGCTGACCTCGGCGTTGCAGCCGAGGTGGCCGACGATGATGGAACCGGAGTTCCGCGGGTCGACCGAGATCGAGGGCGGCGTGGCCTTGCGTACCGATCCGTCGACGCAGACGACCGTGGTCTGGAAAGTCGCGTCACCGTGACGGACGCGTGAACAACCAGCGAAAACGAAAAACCGCCCGAGGGCGGCTGAATTGCACGTCAGTGCCATAGGACGTCTGGAACTGGAGCGGGCGAAGGGATTCGAACCCTCGACCCCAACCTTGGCAAGGTTGTGCTCTACCCCTGAGCTACACCCGCATCCGTTTCCGAGGCCCCGGCGAACCGCGGCGGGCCGTTCTATGCACCAAGCCGGCGGGCATTGCAACAGCGAAAATCGGGACGCCGGGGACGGCCCGGCCGGCACCGGCGACGGCGGCCGAAGGGTGCGCGAGCTTGGACTTTTCGCGCCCATCGGCTAGAAGTCGCGCCACCCGCGCGCGGCGCCCGCCGCGGCGCGGCCCCCTTTTTCGGATGAGCGCCCGCCGCCCCATGCCCTTCACCCGCGCCGATCTGATGCGCCGGCTCGACGAGCTCGGCATCGATACCCGGACCCACGAGCACGAGGCCTTCTTCACGGTCGAGCAGAGCCGTGCCGCCAAGGGCGACATCCCGGGCGGGCACACCAAAAACCTGTTCCTGAAGGACAAGAAGGACCGCGTGTTCCTCGTCGTGGCGGAGGCCGACGCAGCCATCGACCTGAAGCGGATCCACGAGAAGATCGGCGCGAACGGCCGGGTGACTTTCGGCAAGCCCGAGCTGCTGCAGGACCTCCTCGGCGTCGTTCCGGGCTCGGTGACGCCCTTCGGCTTGATCAACGACACCGATCACAAGGTGACGGTCGTGCTCGACGCGCCCATGCTCGAGCACGCGGTGCTGAACTACCACCCTCTCGAGAACACGGCCACGACGTCGATCCGGCGCGAGGACCTCATCGCCTTCATCCGCGCCACCGGTCACGAGCCGCAGGTGATCGCCGTCTCGCACGGCAAGCTCGACCTCGACGCCCCGCCCGCCGGCGACTGACCGGAACCGCCCTCCGGCGGGTTTGCCAGACGCGGCAATCGATACCATCTTAAGGCCCACGATCACGCCCCCCGGGGGCCGATCCCGACGAACCGGAACGGAACCATGAGCGGACCCAGCTTCTCTTACGGCAATCAGTACGGCATGCGTCCGGCCGCCGCCGGCACCGGAGCGGCGCCCCAGCCCGCGACCCCTACGGCCACCATGGGCACGACCCTGACGGCCGGGTCCCCTGCGGCGGCTGCCCCTGCGCCAGGCGCCGACGAGCTGATCAGGGACACCACCACGCGCACCTTCGTGAAGGACGTCATCGAGGCGTCGCGCGACGTGCCCGTCCTGGTCGACTTCTGGGCCGAGTGGTGCGGCCCCTGCAAGCAGCTGACCCCGGTCCTGGAGAAGGTCGTCCGCAACGCCAAGGGCAAGGTCCGGCTGGTCAAGATGAACATCGACCAGCATCCCGAGGTCGCCGGCCAGCTCGGCATCCGCTCCATCCCGGCCGTCATCGCCTTCAAGAACGGCCAGCCGCTCGACGGCTTCATGGGCGCGGTCCCGGAGAGCCAGATCCAGACTTTCATCGAGCGCGTTGCCGGCCCGGTCGGCCCCTCGGACGCCGAGGCGCTGGTCGCCGAGGCCGAGGCGGCCCTCGCCGAAGGCGACCTGCAGGGCGCCGCCGACCTCTTCTCGGCGGCGCGCGAGTCCGAGCCGGAGAACCTCGCCGCGCTCGCCGGCCTCGTCCGCACCCTCGTGGCCGCCAAGGAACTCGACCAGGCGAAGGCGCTCCTCGCCACCGTTCCGCAAGCCAAAGCGGGCGACCCGGCCGTCGCGGCCGCCCGCGCCCAGCTGGAACTCGCCGAGGCGACCGCCAATCTCGGCGATCCGCTTCCCCTCGAGGCCCGTATAGCGCATGACCCGAACGATCACGCGGCCCGCTTCGATCTGGCGCTGATCCTCAACGCCCACGGCAAGCGCGAGGCGGCCGTCGACCATCTGGTCGAGATCGTCCGGCGCAAGCGCGACTGGAACGAGGAAGCCGCGCGCAAGCAGCTCGTCCAGTTCTTCGAGGCCTGGGGCCCGAAGGACGAGATGACCCTCTACGGCCGCCGGCGCCTCTCGTCCGTGCTCTTCGCCTGAGGAAGGCGATGGGCCCGGGCGGGTCGGGCCCCTCGCGGGCGGCATGACCGAAGCGGAGGCGAGACCGTGACCCAGGCCGGAAACCAGACCTACCGCGGACCGGACGACGTGCCGCCCGTTGTGCCGGTGTTCCCCCTGCCGGCGGCCCTGCTCCTGCCGCGCGGGCAGATGCCGCTCAACATCTTCGAGCCGCGCTACCTCGCCATGGTCGACGGCGCCATGCGGGGCGACCGCGTGATCGGCATGATCCAGCCGCGCTTCGACAAGGGCCCGCTCGACCTCGCCGGCCGGCCGGCGCTCTGCCGGATCGGCTGCCTCGGGCGGATCACGCAGTATGCCGAGACGGGAGACGGCCGCCTCCTCGTGACCCTTTCGGGCATCGCCCGCTTCGAGGTCGACGAGGAGCTCGCCACGACGACCCCCTATCGCCAGGTCCAGGCCGCCACCGACGCCTTCGCGGACGACTTCAAGCCCCATCTCGGCGAGGCCGAGGTCGACCGCAAGACGCTCATGCGGGTCTTCCGCGCCTACCTGGAGGCCAACAACCTGGAGGCCGACTGGTCGAGCTTCGACCAGGCCCCGACCGAGGCGCTGGTCAACACGCTGTCCATGATGGCGCCCTACGGTCCGGCCGAGAAGCAGGCCCTGCTGGAGGCGCAGGACCTGAAGACGCGGGCCGACATGCTCGTCGCCCTGACCGAGATGGTGCTCGCCGGCGGCGACGGCCAGCCGCGCGGGCCCCTGCAGTGAGCCCGCGGCCATGCCGGATCAGCCGTCCGACGACGATGCCGCCCTCGTTCCGACCGGCCCGGAGGATGGTCCCTTGCTCGTCACGACCGACCGCATGAAGGGCCGCATCGACCCGAAGCTCCTCGAACTCCTCGTCTGCCCTCTCACCAAGACGGGGCTCGACTACGACGCCGAGCGGCAGGAGCTCGTCTCCCGCGCCGCCAGGCTCGCCTACCCGATCCGCGACGGGATCCCGATCATGCTGCCCGAGGAGGCGCGGCCGATCGAGTGAGACCCGGGTCGGGACCGGGGCGGCCTCGACCGCCCCGCGTCGCCGCTCAGTGATTGTCCCGCGGCACGCCCTTCTCGGCGATGCGCTGGTACTTGACCGCCGGCTTCAGCACCATGCCGTCCGAGAGCTGGTCCACCATGGATCGCTGGATCTCCTGCCAGGGCGTCTGGTGGGCGGGGTACTTGTAGCCGCCGTGGCCCTGCAGGTCGGCGCGACGCCGGTCGAGCTCCTCCTGCGGGATCAGGATGTCGGCCGTACGCTTGCCGAGGTCGATGCGCACCCGGTCCCCGGTCTTCAGGATCGCGAGCCCGCCTCCCGCCGCCGCCTCCGGGCTGGCATTGAGGATGGACGGCGAGCCCGAGGTGCCGGACTGGCGCCCGTCGCCGATGCAGGGCAGGGCGCTGATGCCGCGCTTGAGGAGATAGTCCGGCGCCCGCATGTTCACGACCTCGGCCGCCCCCGGATACCCGATCGGGCCGGCGCCGCGCATGAACAGGATGGTCCGCTCGTCGATGCCGAGCGCCGGATCGTCGATCCGGTGATGGTAGTCCTCGGGGCCGTCGAACACGACGGCCCGGCCCACGAAGGCCTCCGGATCGCTCGGGTCCGACAGGTAGCGGTCGCGGAACTCCTTGGAGATCACGCTGGTCTTCATGATCGCGCTGTCGAAGAGGTTGCCCTTCAGCACGATGAAGCCCGCGTCCTGCATCAGGGGCGCCTCGATCGGCTTGATCACGTCCGGATCGCCGGACGCCATCCCGCGGCAGTTCTCGCCGATGGTCCGGCCGTTGACCGTGCGGGCGTTCTCGTGGATCAGCCCGCGCTTCATCAGCTCGTTGATCACCGCCGGCAGGCCGCCGGCCCGGTGGTACTCCTCGCCCAGGTAGTAGCCGGCCGGCTGCATGTTGACGAGCAGCGGCACCTTGTGGCCGACCCGCTCCCAGTCGTCGACCGAGAGCTCGACCCCGATGTGGCGGGCGATCGCGTTGATGTGGATGGGCGCGTTGGTGGACCCGCCGATCGCCGAGCAGGCGACGATCACGTTCTCGAAGGCCTCGCGGGTCATGATGTCGGAGGGCTTCAGGTCCTCGTGCACCATCTCGACGATGCGCCGCCCCGTCTCGTAGGCGATCTGGCCGCGCTCCCGGTAGGGCGCCGGAATGGCGGCGCAGAAGGGCAGCGACATGCCGAGCGCCTCGGCGAGCGCGTTCATGGTCGAGGCCGTGCCCATGGTGTTGCAGTGGCCGATGGAGGGGGCGGAGGACGCCACCATGTCCATCATCTCGTCATACGAGATCTCCCCGCGGGCGAACTGCTCGCGCGCGTTCCACACCACCGTGCCGGACCCGGCGCGCTCGCCCTTCCACCAGCCGTTCAGCATCGGTCCGCCGGACAGCACGATGGCCGGGATGTTCACCGTCGCGGCCGCCATCAGGCAGGCCGGCGTGGTCTTGTCGCAGCCCGTGGTCAGCACCACGCCGTCGATCGGATAGCCGTACAGCACCTCCACGAGGCCGAGGTAGGCGAGGTTGCGGTCGAGCGAGGCGGTCGGCCGCTTGCCGGTCTCCTGGATCGGGTGCACGGGAAACTCGAGCGGCACGCCCCCCATCTGACGGATGCCGTCGCGCACCCGGTGGGCGAGCTCCAGGTGGCCGCGGTTGCAGGGCGACAGGTCCGAGCCGGTCTGTGCGATGCCGATGATCGGCTTGCCGGACTGCAATTCCGCCCGGGTCAGGCCGAAGTTGAGGTAGCGCTCCAGGTACAGCGCCGTCATGTCCGGGTTGGCGGGGTTGTCGAACCAGAGCTGCGAGCGCAGCTTACCCTTCGGCGTCGCGGACATGTGGACCTCCCCTGTCGCAGGCTTCGTGAACCGGAATTGTATGAGGAATGCGAGGCGTGTTTCAAGGGTCGCGTCTCGCCGCGTGTCGCATGCCTGCGATCCGCAAGAATACGGCCGCCGAACCGCCCGCCTTTTGGCCCTTGACCTTCCCCCGAGGGGAAACCTTACCTCTCCGTGCGGATCAGGGACAGACGAGGATTCAGAGATGACCGCCCCCTTCGCCGCCAACAGGATGCAAGCCGCGGAACCCGCCGCCGGGGCCGAGCCCGTGGTGCTCGACCTCACCGGCATGACCTGCGCGGCCTGCGCCACCCGCATCGAGAAGGTGCTCGCCCGCGTGCCGGGCGTCGACAGCGCCACCGTCAACCTGGCGCTCGAGACCGCCGAGGTCGAGGCCCAGGGGGTCGACGCCTCCGCGCTCGTCGCCGCCGTGGAGCGCGCCGGCTACGGCGCCCGGGTCCGCGCCGAGGAGGCCCGGGCGCGGCGGCTCGCGCTCGAGGAGGCGCAGGCCGCCCGGCGCGCCGAGGAGCGTCGGACGCTGATCGTTTTCGGCGTCTCGGCCCTGCTGACCGCCCCCTTCGTGGCCGCCATGGTGCCGATGGCCTGGGGCGGCCACGCCCACTGGCTGACGCCCTGGTGGCAGCTGGCGCTCGCCACCCCGGTCCAGGTGATCGCCGGCTGGCGCTTCTACGTGGGCGCCTTCAAGGCCCTGCGGGGCGGGTCCGCCAACATGGACGTGCTCGTCGCGCTCGGCACGACCGCCGCCTACCTGTTCAGCGTCGTGATGGTGCTGATGCGCGGCCAGGGCTCGATGGGCCATCTCTACTTCGAGGGCTCCGCCACGATCCTGACCCTCATCCTCGCCGGCAAGCTGATGGAGGCGCGCGCCAAGCGGGCCGCCTCGGCGGCCATCTCGAAGCTCATGGCGCTGCGCCCCGACACCGCCACCCGCCTCGTCGAGGGCGGTACCGAGACGGTCCCGATCGAGGATCTGAGGCGCGGCGACCTGATCCTGGTGAGGCCCGGCGAGCGGGTGGCGGCCGACGGCCTCGTCACCGAGGGCTCGAGCGAACTCGACGAGGCGCTGATCACCGGCGAGAGCCTGCCCGTCGCCAAGCACGCGGGCGACAAGGTGACGGCGGGCACCATCAACGGCTCCGGCGCCCTGACGGTGCGCGTGGCCGCGGTCGGCGAGGACACCACCATCGCCCGCATCGCGCGGCTGGTGGAGCAGGCGCAGATCGCCAAGGCGCCCGTGCAGAAGCTCGTCGACAAGGTCTCGGCCGTCTTCGTGCCGGTGATCGTGCTCATCGCGCTTCTGACCTTTGCGGCCTGGGCCCTCGCCGGCCACGACCTGGAGCACGCCTTCGTGGCCGCCGTCTCGGTCCTGGTCATCGCCTGCCCCTGCGCGCTCGGCCTCGCCACCCCGGCGGCCCTGGTCGCCGGCACGGGCGCGGCCGCACGCGCCGGCATCCTGATCAAGGACATCGAGGCCCTGGAACGCGCCCATGCGGTCGACGTGGTGGTGTTCGACAAGACCGGCACGCTGACGGAAGGCCACCCGGCGGTCACCGACGTCGTCGCACTCGGCGGCGACGCGGAAGAGATGCTCCGCCTCGCGGCCTCCGTGCAGGCGTCGAGCGAGCACCCCCTCGCCAAGGCCGTCGTGGCCGCCGCCCGCCGGCACGGCCTCGCCCTCTCCCCGGCGCGCGGCTTCCGCAGTCACACCGGGCGGGGCGTCGGCGCCGAGGTCGACGGCCGGCCGGTCGCGATCGGCAACCTCGCCCTCATGCAGGAGCTCGGCGTCGACACGCGTCTCTTCGCACAGGACCTAGCCCGCCTGGAGGGCGAGGCCAAGACGGCCGTGATGGTCGCCAGGGGCGGCGAGGTCCTCGGCCTCCTCGCCATGGCGGACCCGATCCGGCCGGAGAGTGCCGGGGCCGTCGCGGCTCTCAAGGCACGCGGCATCGAGACCCGCATGCTGACCGGCGACGCCGCGGCGGTGGCGGCGGCCGTGGGCGGCCGGCTCGGCCTCGACCAGGTGGAAGGACCCGTCCGTCCGGACCGCAAGTCGGCTGTCGTCGAGGCCTTGCGCGCACAGGGCCGGGTCGTCGCCATGGTCGGCGACGGGGTCAACGACGCCCCGGCGCTCGCCGCCGCGGACGTCGGCATCGCCATCGGGACCGGCGCCGACGTGGCCCTGGAGACGGCCGGCATCACCCTGATGCGGCCCGATCCCCGGCTCGTCCCCGCCTCGCTCGAGATCGCCCGCGCGACCTGGCGCAAGATCCGCCAGAACCTCTTCTGGGCCTTCGCCTACAACGTCGTCGGCGTGCCGCTCGCCGCCCTCGGCTTCCTCACCCCGGCGCTCGCCGGGGCGGCGATGGCGCTGAGCTCCGTCTCGGTGGTGACCAACGCGCTGACGCTGACCCGCTGGCGTCCCCCCGCAGACGGGGCAGGAGGAGGAGCAGCAGGACCGGCGTGAGCTGAGCCGGAACCGGAACGGCCGATCGCGTGTTGGGCTCGCACCCGACACCCCTGGAGCCGCCCGATGCCCGCATCTCCCTCCCGCCGCGACCTGTTGACCGCCGCCGCCGCGGCCGCACTGGCCGTGGCGGCCGGCCCGCCCGAGGCCCGGGCCCAGCAGCCCGGACCGACCCAGGCCGGGCCGATGGCCTTCGGTCCCGGCAACGCCTTCTCGTGGTCGGGCCTCGTCCAGAGGGCCCGCGAGCGCGCCGCCAAGCCCTACCAGCCCCCGTCGCGCCCCGCCCCCGAGATCCTCGACCGGATCGACTACGAGCAGCACGGCAAGATCCGCTTCAAGCCCGACAATGCCCTCTTCGCCGACGGTCCGTCCGTCTACCCGATCACCTTCTTCCCGCTCGGCCGCCTGTTCCGTAACTCCGTGCGCATGTTCGCCCTCGACGGCGACCGGGCCCGCGAGATCTTCTACGCCCCCGCGCTCTTCGACATGCCCCCCGACAGCCCGGCCCGGGACTTGCCCGCCAGCGCCGGCTTCGCGGGCTTCCAGATCAAGGAGAGCAAGACCCGGCCCGACTGGCGCACCCAGGACTGGGTCGCCTTCCTGGGCGCCTCCTATTTCCGCGCCATCGGGGCCCTCGGCCAGTACGGACTGTCGGCGCGCGGGGTCGCCATCGACGTCGCCGCCCCGAAGCCGGAGGAATTCCCGGACTTCGTCGAGTTCTACTTCCAGGGCGCCGCGAACGCTTCCACGCCGGTCGTCGTCCACGCCCTCCTGGACGGCCCCTCGCTGGCCGGCGCCTTCCGCTTCTCCATGCGCCGCACCGAGAACGTCGTCATGGACGTCGAGTGCCAGCTCTTCACCCGCCAGGCGATCTTCCGGCTCGGCATCGCGCCGCTCACCTCGATGTTCTGGTACGCCGAGTACGGCAAGCCCGGCCCGGTCGACTGGCGCCCCGAGATCCACGATTCCGACGGCCTGGAGCTCTGGACCGGGGCGGGCGAGCGCATCTGGCGCCCGCTCGTCAACCCGCCGCGGATCATCACCTCGGCCTTCATGGACACCAATCCGCGCGGCTTCGGCCTCATGCAGCGCGACCGCAACAACGAGAACTACCTCGACGGCGTCAACTACGAGCGCCGCCCCTCCCTCTGGGTCGAGCCGATCGGGGCCTGGGGCGACGGCTCGATCCAGCTCGTCGAGATCCCGACCGACGACGAGATCCACGACAACATCGTGGCCATGTGGGTGCCGCGCCTGAAGATCGAGGGCGGCCAGGAGCACGAGTTCCGCTACCGCCTGCACTGGGTCGCCGACGAACCCTACCCGGCCGAGGCGATGGCGCGGGTCGTCGCCACCCGGATGGGTCGCGGCGGCGAACCCGGCAAGCCGCGCCCGCCGGGCGTGACCAAATTCGTCGTCGAGTTCGCCGGCCGTCCCCTCTCCGAACTGCACGACCTGCGGCCCGAACCGGTCGTCACCACCTCGCGCGGCACCATATCGCTGCTCTTCGCCGAGCCGGTGCCCTGGACCGACCGCTGGCGCGCCCAGTTCGACGTCGCCGCCGAGGGGGCCGACCCCGTGGACATCCGCCTCTTCCTGAAGGCCGGCGACCGCGCCGTCTCGGAGACCTGGCTCTACCAGCACCATCCGCGTCCGGTCGGCTGACCGGGCGCGCCACCGCCCAGCTTTGGCCGCGATTGCCGTGCATCCGCACGTGCCCTAGAACCGCTGTCGGTTCAGGACCCTCCACGCCGGATGCCCCACGACATGACCTCGCGCCTCTCCCGCCGTGACGTGCTCAATGCGTCGCTCGCCACCGCCTTCGCGGCCGGCCTCGGCCTGATCCCGACGGGCGCGCAGGCGATCCCGCTGAAGTTCGGCCCGGCCCGGCCCTTCTCCTGGGCGGGCCTCGTGGCGCGGGCGCGCGAGATGGCGGCCAAGCCCTACCAGCCGCCCTACCGGCCCTCCCCCGAGATCGTCGAGCAGATCGACTACACGGCGCACGGCAAGATGCGCTTCAAGACCGACTACGCCATGTATGTCGACCAGCCCGGTGCCTACCCGGTCTCCTTCTTCCCGATCGGCCGCTACTTCCCGAAGGCGATCCGGATGCACACCATCGAGGGCGACAAGACCCGCGAGGTCCTGTACGAGCCGGAATACTTCGACATGCCGGACGACAGCCCGGCCCAGAAGCTGCCCGAGGACTCCGGCTTCGCCGGGTTCCAGATCCGCGAGTTCAAGAGCCGGGCCGACTGGCGCAGCAAGGACTGGGCGGCTTTCCTCGGCGCGTCCTACTTCCGGGCCATCGGGGCCAACGGCGAATACGGCCTCTCGGCGCGCGGCGTCGCCATCGACACCGCCGGCCCGACCCCGGAGGAGTTCCCGGACTTCACCGAGTTCTACATCCAGCCCTCGAGCGCCGAGGCCCAGCCGGTCGTCGTCTACGCCCTGCTCGACGGCCCTTCGATCGCCGGCGCCTACAAGTTCGTCCTGCGCCGGTCCGAGGGCGTGACCATCGACGTCGAGAACGCGCTCTTCATGCGCAAGGCGGTGACCAAGTTCGGCATTGCCCCGATGACCTCGATGTTCTGGTTCAACGAGATGAACAAGGGCTACCAGCTGGAGTGGCGCCGCGCCGCCCACGATTCCGACGGCCTCGCCATGTGGACGGGCGCCGGCGAGCGCATCTGGCGCCCCCTCGTCAACCCGCCGCGCATCTCCACCTCCGCCTTCGTGGACAACAACCCGCGCGGCTTCGGACTGATGCAGCGCGCCCGCGACCCGGAGATGTTCCTCGACCGCTGGCTCAACTACGAGCGCCGCCCGTCGCTCTGGATTGAGCCGATCGGCGCCTGGGGCCCGGGCTCGATCCAGCTCGTCGAGATCCCGACCGACCACGAGGACTTCGACAACATCGTCTGCATGTGGGTCCCGAAGGAGCCGGTCAAGGCGGGCGACGCGCTCGACTTCCGCTACCGCCTGCACTGGAACGCCGACGAGCCGACCCCGGCCACCAACCTCGCCCGCGCGGTCGCGACCCGCATCGGCCGCGGCGGCTTTCCCTACACCCGTCGTACGCCGGCCGAGGTCAAGCGCTTCGTCATCGAGTTCGGCGGCGGCGCGCTCGACCAGCTACCCAAGGACGTCACCCCGACCCCGGTCATCACTCCGGCCCGCGGCACCGTTTCGTCGATCTTCGTGGAGACGACCAGCTGGAGCAAGAACTGGCGCCTGCAGTTCGACCTCGCCGTCGAGGGCGCCGACCCGGTCGACATCCGGGCCTTCCTGAAGAACGGCGAGACGGCCCTGACCGAGACCTGGCTGTTCCAGCTCCACCCCCAGCAGGTCGGCTGACCCGGGGGAGTGCCCGCCCCCTGCGGGCATCGGACACCCTTCCCGTCCCGCCCGGGAGCCTCTATGAAGGCGCCCACGAAGACGTTGGGGGGACATGTCCATGCTGAAGACCATCGCCGGCTTCGACCGGATCGGCGAGGAAAATGCCTTCGCGGTTCTGGCGCGCGCGACCGCGCTCGCCGCGAAGGGCCGCGACATCATCAACCTCGGCATCGGCCAGCCCGACTTCCGCACCCCGGACCACATCGTCGAGGCGGCCATCAAGGCGCTTCGCGACGGCCACCACGGCTACACCCCGGCGACCGGCATCCTGCCGCTCCGCGAGGCCGTAGCGGCCGACCTCCACCGGCGCTTCGCCGTCGAGGTCTCGCCCGAGCGCGTGCTGATCGTCCCCGGCGGCAAGGTCACCATGTTCATGGCGATCCTGATGTTCGGCGAGCCCGGCGCCGACATCCTCTACCCGGATCCGGGTTTCCCGATCTATCGCTCCATGATCGAGTTCACCGGCGCCCGCGCCGTCCCGGTGCCGATCCGCGAGGCGAACGGCTTCGCCTTCTCGGCCGAGGAGACCCTCGGCCTGATCACGCCCGAGACCCGGCTCCTGATCATCAACTCGCCCGCCAATCCGACCGGCGGCGTGACCCCGAAGGCCGAGATCGACAAGCTCGTCGCCGGCCTCGCGCGCTTCCCCGACGTGGCGATCATGTCGGACGAGATCTACGGCCAGATGACCTATGACGGCGAGACGCATGTCAGCCTGCTCGCCTATCCGGAGATCCGCGACCGCCTGATCCTGCTCGACGGCTGGTCGAAGACCTACGCCATGACGGGCTGGCGCATGGGCTACTCGATCTGGCCCGACCGGCTCTACGAGATGGCCCGCAAGCTCGCGGTCAATTCCTACTCCTGCGTCAACGCCAGCGCCCAGTTCGCCGGCCTCGCCGCGCTGACCGGCCCCCAGGACTGCGTCGCCGCCATGGTCGCCGAGTTCGACCGGCGCCGGAAGGTCGTGGTCGACGGCCTCAACGCCCTGCCGGGCGTCGGCTGCGCCACCCCGAAGGGCGCCTTCTACGCCTTCCCGAACGTCTCCGCGACCGGCTGGAAGGCCAAGCCCCTCGCCTCCGCCCTCCTCGAGGACGCCGGCGTCGCCACCATCGGCGGCCCCGACTTCGGCGTCTTCGGCGAGGGCTACATCCGCCTCTCCTACGCCAACTCCACCGAGAACATCCTCAAAGCCCTCGACCGCATGCGCGCCTTCCTGGAACGCCGCAACGCGGGGTGAGGCGCGTCACCGCGGCCAGGGCGTCTCCACCACCGGCGTGAGGGGGCGCCCCTCGCGGAACCAGGTGACCAGGTTGTCGACCACGAGCTGGCCCATCAGGTCTCGCGTGTGGTGCGAGGCCGAGCCGACATGGGGCAGGAGGACGACCTTCTCGTGCTTCGCCAGCCCTTCCGGCAGGCAAGGCTCCTTCTCGAAGACGTCGAGGCCGGCGGACGCGATCGTGCCGGCGTCGAGGGCGGCGACCAGCGCCGCCTCGTCGACCACCGAGCCGCGGCCGATGTTGATGACGATGCCGTTCGGACCGAGCGCGGCGAGCACCTCGGCGCCGATCAGGTGGTGGGTCGACGCCCCGCCCGGCAGCACCGAGATCAGGGTGTCGACGTCCCGCGCCATTTCCAGGAGGCTCGGGTACCAGCGCCGGGCCTCGCCCGGAACCTGCCGGCGGTTGTGGTAGACGACCGGAAGCCCGAAGGCCTCGACCCGCCGGGCGATCGCCTGGCCTATGCGGCCGAGCCCGACGATGCCGACCGTGCGGCCCCGGAGCGTCGTGCGGGTGAGCGGGTACTCGCCCTGCTTAACCCACAGGCCCGCCCTGAGGTAGCGCTCGGCGGCGGACAGCTCGCGCGCGGTCATCAGGAGCAGGCCGAGCGCCGTGTCGGCGACCTCGTCCGACAGGACGTCCGGTGTGTTGGTCACCACCACACCCCGGGTCGCCGCGTGGCGCGCGTCGATCGTGTCGTAGCCGACCCCCATGCTGGAGACGATCTCCAGCTTCGGCAGCCGGTCGAGGAACGCCGGGTTGATGGGTGCGTGCGAGGCGGCCGCCACGGCGCGTAGGCGCGGCGCCAGGTCGGCGAGGAGCGCGTCCGGGTCGGACGCCTGCCAGAGGCGGTAGACCGTGAAGTGCGCCGCAATGCCGTCCTCGATGAGCTTCATCATCGGTCCGGTCTGCAGGATCTCCGGCTTCTCCATGCTGCCCTCCTCGCCGTCGCCTCGTTGCGGCCGAGGAGTACGGTCCGCTGAGGCCGGAGGCAAGGGCCCGCGGCGCGCGGCGGCCCTGCGGCCGCGGCCCCGGGGATGCCTCCCGGCCGGCGCCGATCAGCCGTGGACCGGACCCGTCGATTCCCGGATGCGCAGCTCGGGCCTGACCAGCCTGTGGAGTTCCTGCGGCGGGCGGCCGCCGAGCATGTCGAAGAGGGTCAGCGCCGCCAGGCGCCCGACCTCCTGCTGGCCGTTCCACACCGAGGTCAGCGACGGCGACCACACGGACGCCTCCTCGATGTCGTCATAGCCGGTCACCGAGATGTCCCGCCCGGCGTCGATCCCGCGCCGGCGCAGCTCCATGATGATGCCGAGCGCGATCAGATCGTTGAAGGCCGCGATCGCGGTCGGCTTCAGCGCCAGCACCTCGCCGGTCACCCGGCGGCCGTCGTTGCGCGTCATCTGCTCGGAGAAGATCAGGGCCGGATCGACCGCGATCCCGGCCGCCTCCAAGGCCTCCTCGTAGCCGCGCCGGCGCTCCCGCCCGCTCGAGGACTGGCTGCGCCCGCCCACGAAGGCGATGCGCCGGTGGCCGAGCCCGATCAGATGCTCGACCGCCATGCGCATGCCCGAGGCATCGTCCCCGCGCACGGTCGGGGTCTCGGCGAGGTCGGGCAGGTCGCGGGCGATCAGCACGGTCGCGAGACCCGCCCGCTCGATCCGGGCGATGTCGGGCGCGCTGGTGCCGACCGACGGCACCAGGATGACCCCGTCGGCCCGGTACTGGAGCAGCGTCTCGAGAAAATTCTGCTGCCGGCGGAAATCGTCCCCGTGGTTGCACAACAGGACGGTGAGCTGGTGCTGGACCAGCTCCGCCTCGACGGCGGCGACCAGTTCGGCGAAGTAGGAGTTCAGGATGTCGTGCACCACGACGCCGACGATGTTCGTCCGCGCCGTCCGGAGGCTCGCGGCCGACCGGTTGTAGATGTAGCCCAGTTCGTCGGCGAGCGCGGCCACGCGCTTGCGCGTCTCCTCGGCGACCAGCGGGCTCGACCGCAGCGCGAGCGACACCGTGGCCGTGGAGATGCCCAGCCGCTCCGCGATCATCGCGAGCGTCAGCCGCTTGGGGGTCGTCCGGGAACGGGCATCCATCGTCGGCCCCACGAATCCGTTTCTGCGCTATAGGATCGCTGGTCTAACCAAAGTCGGGCCGGCGCAAAAGACGGCAACCCCGCGCGCCAGCCGAAAGAACGAGCAAGGAGAGGCGAATTCATGGCTGAGCCCGTCATCGGCTTCATCGGCGTCGGCCTCATGGGCCACGGCATGGCGAAGAACATCGTCGAGAAGGGCTTCGCGCTCCGCATCGTCGGCCACCGCAACCGCGAGCCCGTGGAGGACCTGGTCAAGCGCGGCGCCGTCGAGGCGGACAGCCCGAGGGCGCTCGCGGCGGCCTGCGACGTCGTCGTCCTCTGCGTCGCCGACAGCGCCACCGTCGAAAGCCTGGTGCGCGGGCCCGACGGCATCGCCGCCGGCGGCCGGCCGGGCCTCGTCGTGGTCGACTGCTCGACCGCCAACCCGAACTCGACGCTCGCCCTCGAAGCCGAGCTCGGCCGCATGGGCATCACCCTGTGCGACGCGCCGCTCTCCCGCACCCCCAAGGAGGCCTGGGAGGGAACGCTCGACGTGATGGTCGGCGCCGACGACGCGACCTACGAGAGGATCGAGCCGGTGATCCGCTGCTTCGCCGGCCGCATCGTCCGCGTCGGCCCGGTCGGCAACGGCCACAAGATGAAGCTCCTCAACAACTTCATCGCCATGAGCTACGGCGCGCTCTATTCGGAGGCGCTCACCCTCGGCCAGAAGATCGGCATCGCCCCGGAGGTCTTCGACAGCGTCATCCGCAACGGCCGCATGGATTGCGGCTTCTATCAGACCTTCATGAAATACGTCCTGGAGCGCGACGAGAACGCCCACAGGTTCACGATCCGGAACGCCCACAAGGACATGCGCTACGTCGCCGACCTCGCCAACGCGGCCGGCGTCGCCAACTTCATCGGTTCGGCCGTCAACAACTACTATGCGGTCGCCGAGGCGACCGGCGGCGCCGGCAAGATGGTCCCCATGCTGTCGGACGTGGTGGCGGGCCTGAACGGAACGAAGCTCGCCTGAACCGCCGGCGGGCCGGGGCGCGCGATGGCCGGCCGCCTTGCGCTACCGCGCGTCGACGATGATCCTGCCGTCGTTCGGCAGCTGCCCGGGCGCCACCAGGGCGATGCGGCCGCGCAGGCGCGTCGCCGTCGCGAGCGTCGCCGAGACCGCCTCCGTGAAGGCGGTCGAGCACTCGCGCGTCTCGGCCTCCAGCGTCATCTCGTCCTGCTCCCCCACGCGGGTGACGACGAGGCGCGCCCTGAGGATCTCCGGATGCGCCTTCAGGATCCGATCGACCTGCACGGGATCGACGAACATCCCCTTGACCTTGGTGCGCTGGTCGGCCCGCCCCATCCAGCCCTTGATCCGGAGGTTGGTGCGGCCGCAGGGCGACGGGCCCTCCAGCACGGCCGAGAGATCCCCCGTGCCGAAGCGGATGAGCGGGTAGACGGGATCGACCCGCGTCACCACCACCTCGCCCACCTCGCCGTCCGGCACCGCCTCGTCGCTGCCGGGCCGGACGATCTCGACGATTAGCCCCTCGTTGACCGTCATGCCCTGCACGAGCTCGCCGGCCACCGTCGAGGTCTCGTACGCGATGCAGCCGAGATCCGCCGTCGCGTAGGCCTGCCGCACCACCACGCCGCGGCCTTCGAGATCCGCCCTGAGGCTCGGCGGCAGCGCCGCGCCGGAGACGAGCGCCTTGCGGATCGAGGCTTCCCGGCCCGCTTCGGCCACCGCGTCCAGCAGGATCTTCAGGAAATCCGGCGTGCCCGTGTAGCCGGCCGGGCGGAAATGGGCGATGAGCTCGAGCTGCTGGTCCTTCGCCCCCGGCCCCGCCGGGATCACCGGGCAGCCGAGCGCGCGCGCCCCCGCGTCCAGGATGAACCCACCCGGCGTCATGTTGTACGAGAAGGTGTTGAGGACCACGTCGCCGCGCCGGAAGCCGGCCGCGTGGAGAGCTCGCGCCGTCCCCCACCAGTCGTCGCCCTTGCCCTCCGGCTCGAAGATGCCGCCCGGCGACGAGAACAGGCGTCCCACCCCGGCCCCGCCCGCGGCCGCGATCCCGCCGAAGGGGGGCTCGGCGGCCTGCAGGGCGCCGAGGTCGGACTTGCGCAGGACCGGGATGCGGGCGAGGTCGGCGCGAACCTTCAGGCTCTTCGGCTCGACCCCGCGCAGCCGGCCCCGGAAGGCCTTCTTGCGGCCGAGCGTCTCGACCGCCTCGCGCAGGGATCGCATCAGGGCGCGCTCGCGGCTCGCGGGATCACGGGTCTCGAGCCTGTCGTAGGTCGTCATTCTCGCCTCCGCCGCGCGCCCGCCCGGGCGCCGGTCATGCCAGGATGTAGTCGTCCAGTGCGGTCAGGGACGCGAAGCGCCGGAGCCCGAGGGCGGTCTGGGCCGTGACCGACCCGTCCGCGTGCATGGTCACCTCGCGACCGCGGTAGAGCATCTTGCGGTCGGCGTCCTGCTTGCCGTCCGTGGCGATCGCCACCGCGGCGTCGATGACGGCCCCGTACGCGATCTCGCCGTTCTTCTGTTCCGCCTCGATCGCGTCGGCGACCCGCCGGGCGACCGCCTCGTAGGTCTCGGACCGCTTCTCCAGCTGCCCGAGATGCCGGGCGATCTCGCCGAGCCGGGTCTCCGACAGCGTCCGCAGCGCCTCGCCGTCGCTCTTCGCCGCCTCCGCCAGTGCGCCCACCCGGTCGACGAGGGCCTGCAGCCGGTCCGCCATCAGGCCGAAGACCGCCAGCACGAGACCGCCGACGACGATGATGCCCCCCGCCAGGAACGGCTCCACCTCGGGTGGCAGGCTCTTGCCCGCCGCCGTGGCGACGCCGTAGATGACGACCAGGATGGCGCTCAGATAGATCAGACCCGACATCGCGTGTTTCCTCGCTACTCGATACGGGCGGGGAAACTCAGGCGAGCCAGCGCTTCCTCCGCTTGTAGTGCTTCACGTCCTTGAAACTCTTCCGGCCGGCAGCCGCGACCCCGAGGTAGAACTCCTTGACGTCCTCGTTCTCCCTCAGCGCGGCGGCTTCCCCGTCGAGGACCACGCGGCCGGATTCCAGGATATAGCCGTAGGTCGCGTAGCGGAGTGCGACATTGGTGTTCTGCTCCGCCAGCAGGAAGGATACCCCCTCGTCGGCGTTGAGACGCCTGACGATTTCGAAGATCTCCTCCACGATCTGCGGGGCGAGCCCCATCGACGGCTCGTCGAGCAGGATCATGTCCGGCCGGGACATCAGCGCCCGCCCGATCGCCACCATCTGCTGCTCGCCGCCGGACGTGTAGCCCGCCTGCGACGTCCGCCGCTCCCGGAGGCGCGGGAAGAAGCCGTAGACCTTCTCCAGGTCCGCGCGGATCGCCGCCCGGCCGTCCTTGCGCGTATAGGCGCCCGTCAGCAGGTTCTCCTCCACGGTCAGGTGGCCGAAGCAGTGGCGGCCCTCCATCACCTGGATGCAGCCGCGCCGGACGAGGTCGTTCGGCGACAGGTCCTGGACCTCCTCGCCCTTGAACAGGATGGAGCCCTTGGTGACGTCGCCCCGCTCCGCATGGAGCAGGTTGGAGATGGCCTTCAGGGTGGTGGTCTTGCCCGCCCCGTTGGCCCCCAGGATCGCCACGATCCCGCCCTTCGGCACCGAAAGCGACACGCCCTTCAGGACCAGGATGACGTGGTCGTAGATGACCTCGATGTTGTTGACGGCGAGGATCGGACTGGTCATCGGCAGGTCCCGGGACGGTGGCATGCGGGGGAGGATCCGGCCGCGCGGACGCGGCCGGACGCTGCGGCGCGTTCAGGCGCTCACGACTTGGGGCAGGCCTCGCTGCGGGCCGGCCAGGGCGCGTTCTTGCCGGTGTAGTCGGCGGCGTCCTTCTCCAGGAGCGGACGGACCTTGTCCTTCATCGGCGAGATCCAGTCCGAGGCCTTGACCCACTTGGCCCCGTCCCACTGCTGGACGTAGACCGCATGGGCACCCGAATGGTCGTCGCAGGTCACCTTGACCGGGGCCGCGAAGCCCTCGAGGCCGATCTCCTTGAGGCGCGCGGCCGAGATGTCCAGGGCTTCGAGACCGAGCCGCATGTCCTGCGGGGTGATCACCTTCTTGCCCGTGATCTTCTGAGCGGCGCGGATCGCCTCGGCCATCAGCATCGAGTTGTAGACGCCCTTGTTGTAGTTGGACTCGCCGATCTTGGACTTGTCCTTGACGCTCGAATTGCCCTTATCGAAGACGTGCTTCACGATGTCCTGGAGGGCCGGATAGTTGGCGCCCACGGCGGTGAAGTTGAGGGTCAGGTAGCCCTTGCTGCCCGCCCCCGCCGGACGCGCGTCGTCCTCCGAACCGGCCCACCAGACGCCGATGAACTTGTCCATCGGGAAGCCCACCTTCGCGGCCTCCTTGACGGCGGTCGGGTTCATGGCGCCCCAACCCCACATGATGATCCAGTCCGGATTATCCTGCTGGACGTTCAGCCACTGCGAGGACTGGTCCTGCATCTTGTCGCCCGGGACCGGATACTTGGTGACCTTGAAGCCGAACTCCTTGGCGAGGTCGTCGAGTAGAGGAATTGGCTCCTTGCCGTAAGGGGCGTCGAGATAGATGTAGCCGATGGTCTTGCCCTTCAGCTTGTCCATGCCGCCGGACTTCTCGCCGGCATACTTGACGGCGACCGAGAGGCCGTCCCAGTAGGTGAGCGGCGGGTTGAAAACCCACGGGAAGGTCTTGCCCATGGCGGCGGCCGAAAGGCCGTAGGCCATCGAGAGAACCGGAATCTTCTCGTTGGTGGCCTTGGGGATCAGGGCGAGCGTGATGCCGGTCGACCAGGGATTATAGACGAGCGCGCCCTTGCCCTTGGTGGCCTCGTAGCACTCGACGCCCTTCTGGGCCGTGTAGCCGGTCTCGCATTCCTCGGTCACGATCTTCACGCCGCCGATGCCGCCGTCGCGCTCGTTGAGCATCTTGAAGTAGTCGTGCATGCCGTCTGCGATCGGGATGCCCGAACCCGCGAAGGGGCCCGTCCGGTAGGTGAGGAGTGGGATGTACATGGAGTCCTGTGCCATGGCCGGCAGAGAGCCGGCGGCCACGGCGAGCCCGGTGATCCCGATGAAGAGGTTCCTGAAGCGCATACACTTCCTCCCATTCTCGTCTGTCCGCGGGCGCCGTGCGCCCGGCGGGAACTCTCGAGCCTCTAACGACCGCGCGGACCGGCCCGGCGCCCGCGCATTTCCCCGTTTTTCCGGCCCGACGTTCCCCCGTCGGATCGGTCCCGTGTCCGCCCTCAGTAGGGGAAGGGCCAGACGCGCAGCTTCTGCTTCCCGATCTGCCAGAGCCGGGCGAGTCCGTGCGGCTCGACGATCAGGAAGAAGATGATGAGCGCGCCCACGATCATGACGGTGGCCTGATCGACGTGGGCGGAATGAAGTTCGAGCCCCACCAGCTGCGGGGCGAACTTGATGACGATCGGCAGGGCGGCAATGAAGGCGGCGCCGAAATAGGAGCCGATCAGACTGCCGAGTCCGCCGATGATGATCATGAACAGGATCTGGAACGACAGGTCGATGTTGAACGCGATCGATTCCATCGAGCCGTAGTGGAAGAACAGCAGCATCGCCCCGGCGACGCCGCAGAAGTAGGACGATACCGCGAAGGCCAGCAGCTTGGTGGGCAGCAGCCGCACGCCCATCAGCTCGGCCGCGATGTCCATGTCGCGCACCATCATCCACTTCCGCCCGATCCGGCCGTGGACGATGTTGGAGGCGATCCAGGTGAGAAAGACGAGCAGCGTCAGGACGCACAGATAGCGCGCCACGTCGGAGGCGCCCGGGCCGGTGATCTGGATGCCGAACAGTTCGCGCCGCGCCGCCTCGATGGATCCGGACGAGGAGTAGTTGGTCAGCCACCCGATGCGCACGAAGCACCACTGCAGGAAGAACTGCGCCGCCAGCGTCGCGACCGCGAGGTAGAGGCCCTTGATGCGCAGGGAGGGCAGCCCGAACACCACCCCGACGGCGGCCGCGAAGAAGCCGGAGGCGAGGATCCAGACGAGGACGTTCACCTCCGGGAAGGCGGTCGTGAGCTTGAAGCACGCATAGGCCCCGACCCCCATGAAGGCGCCGGTCCCCAGGGAGATCAGGCCCGCATAGCCGGTCAGGATGTTGAGCCCGATCGCCGCCAGGGTCAGCACGAGCATCGGAATGAGTACCGACGTCAGCGCGAAGGAACTGGCGAAGAGCGGCACGCCCACATAGGCGACGAGCAGGATGACGGCGATGCCGATCCGGTCCTGCCGGATCGGGAAGACCGCCATGTCCTCCGCGTAGGTGGTCTTGAACTGCCCGGCTTCACGGTAGAGCATCGCGGATGTCCTTGTTGGGCCGGGTCAGACCCGTTCGATGATCTTCTCGCCGAACAGGCCCTGCGGCCGGAACAGCAGGAACACGAGGGCGATCATGTAGGCGAGCCAGCTCTCGATGCCGCCGCCGATCAGGCGGCCCCAGTAGATCTCCCCGACCTTCTCGCCGATGCCGATGATCAGCCCGCCGACGATCGCGCCGGGGATCGACGTGAAGCCGCCGAGGATGAGCACCGGGAGCGCCTTCAGGGCGATGATCTCGAGCGCGAAGGAGACGTCCGAGCGGGCGCCCCACATGATGCCGGTCACCAGCGCCACGATGCCGGCCGCGAACCAGACGATGACCCAGATCTGCTCCAGCGAGATGCCGACCGACAGCGCCGCCTGGTGGTCGTCGGCCACCGCCCGGAGCGCCCGGCCGATCCTGGTCTTGGAGAAGAAGAACCCAAGCCCGGCCACCATGGCGATGGCCACGATGGCGGCGGTCAGGTCGATGAGCTTGATGATGACCACCCGGTCGAACAACGGGATGCGCCACACGCCCGACGGTATCCCGAGCTCGTTCGCGATCATGATCTTCGGCTCGCCGCCGAAGAGGAGTTCGCCGAAGCCGACCAGCACCCGCGTCAGCCCGATGGTCGCCATCAGCAGGATGATGTCGGGCTGGTTGACCAGCGGCCGCAGCACCACCCGCTCGATGCCGACCGCCAGCAGGTACATGACGCCGACCGCCAGCGCGACCGCCACCCAGGCCGGCACCCCGGCCTCGTGCAGCCCGACGAGCGTCAGCGCCGCGAACACCACCATGATGCCCTGCGCGAAGTTGAAGACGCCCGACGCCTTGAAGATGAGCACGAAGCCAAGCGCGATCAGGGCGTAGAGCACGCCTGACACGAAGCCTTCCCAGATCACCTGCACGAAGAAGGCCGGGTTCGCCGCCATGCGGGCGAAGGGCTCGACCAGGATCATCGCCAGTACGTCCATGATCCCCGGTCCCTCAGTGCTGCACGCCCAGATAGGCGTCGATGACGTCCTGGTTCTTCTGGACCTCTTCGGGGGTCCCGTCCGCGATCTTGCGGCCGTAGTCGAGCACCACCACCCGGTCGGAGATGTCCATCACCACCCCCATGTCGTGCTCGATGAGCGCGATGGTGGTGCCGAACTGCTCGCGGACATCGAGGATGAAGCGGCTCATGTCCTCCTTCTCCTCGAGGTTCATGCCCGCCATGGGCTCGTCGAGGAGAAGAAGTTCGGGCTCCTGGGCGAGAGCGCGCCCCAGTTCGACCCGCTTCTTCAGGCCGTACGGGAGCTTGCCGACCGGCACCTTGCGGATGTGCTCGATCTCCAGGAAGTCGATGATCTCCTCCACCTTCCGCCGGTGCTCGATCTCCTCCCGGAGCGCCGGCCCGTAGCGTAGGCACTGCCAGAAGAACCCGACGTTCATCTTCAGCGCCCGGCCCGCCATGATGTTGTCGAGCGTGGTCAGGCCCTTGAACAGGGCGACGTTCTGGAACGTGCGGCTGATCCCTTGCGCGGCCGCCGTGTCGGGCCGCTGCCGGCGGCGGAGCTCGCCCCGGTAGGTGATCCGGCCCTTCTGCGGGTGGTAGAAGCCGTTGATCACGTTCAGCATCGACGTCTTGCCGGCACCGTTCGGGCCGATGATGGCCCGGACCTCGCCCTTGCGGATGTCGAACGAGATGTTGGTCAGCGCCTTCACGCCGCCGAAGGCGAGGCTGATCTCCTCCACGGCGAGGAGCACCTCGCCGGCCGCGATCGGCTTCGGTCCGGAGGAGCGGGCGGAATCCACGAAGGCCATCATTCGGCGGCCTCCCTCAGGGGCGTGGCGGCGGAGGCTGGGAAGGTCTGCATGTCCCGGATCTTCACGGTGGCGGCGATCGCGCCCTTGCGGCCGTCCTCGAAGGTGACCTCGGTGTTGACGTATTTCTCGGTCGAGCCGTCGTAGAGCGCCTCGACCAGCGGCGCGTAGCGCTCCGCGATGAAGCCGCGGCGAACCTTCAGGGTGCGGGTGAGCTCGCCGTCGTCGGCATCGAGCTCCTTGTGCAGGATCAGGAACCGCCGGATCTGGCTGCCCGCCATCATGGGCTCGCTGGCGAGGTCGCGGTTCACCTGCTCGACGTGCCGGGCGATCATCTCGTAGACCTGCGGATGCCCGGCAAGCTCCTGATAGCTGGCATACGAAACGTTGTTGCGCTCCGCCCAGTTGCCGACCGCCGTCAGGTCGATGTTGATCATCACGCAGCAGAAGTCGCGCTTGTCGCCGACCGCCACCGCTTCCTTGATGTTCGGGAAGAATTTTAGCTTGTTCTCGATGTATTTCGGCGCGAAGAGCTGTCCGCTGGACAGCGCACCCACGTCCTTGGCCCGGTCGATGATCCTCAGGTGGCCGGTCTGGTCGAAGAAGCCGGCGTCGCCGGAATGCACCCAGCCGTCCGCCGTCTTGGCCTCCGCGGTCGCCGCCTCGTTCTTGTAGTAGCCGACGAAGACGCCCGGGCTCCGGTAGAGCACCTCGCCCTTGTCCGAGATCTTGATCTCAACGTCGGGCGCCGGCTTGCCGACCGTATCGGCGCGGATCTCCGCGTCCGGCTGCATGGTGATGTAGACCGAGGCCTCGGTCGCCCCGTAGAGCTGCTTGAGGTTGATGCCGATCGAGCGGAAGAAGCGGAAGATCTCCGGCCCGATCGCCTCGCCGGCCGTGTAGCCGACGCGGATCCGGGTCAGGCCGAAGCGGTTCTTCAGCGGTCCGTAGACCAGGATCTCGCCGAGCCGGTAGAGGAGCCGATCCAGGAGCCCGACCGGCTTGCGGTCGAGGATCGCCTCGCCGACCCTGCGCGCGTGCTCGATGAAGTAGTGGAACATCCGCCGCTTCAGCGCGCTGGCGTCCTCCATCCGCACCATCGTGAGCGTCAGCAGGGTCTCGTAGACGCGCGGCGGCGCGAACGCGTAGGTGGTGCCGATCTCGCGCCGGTCCTCGTTGACGGTCTCCGGGCTCTCCGGGCAGCTGACGCAGAAGCCCGCCACGTAGGACTGCGCGTAGGAGAAGATGTGGTCGCCCACCCAGGCGATCGGCAGGTAGGCGATCACCTCCTCGTCCGGGCCGAGCTTGTCGAACGCGATGCCGTTCCGCGCCGAGATCAGCACGTTGTCGTGGCTCAGCATCACGCCCTTGGGCTTGCCCGTGGTGCCCGACGTGTAGAGGATGACCGCCAGGTCCGAGCCCTTCTGGGCCGCGATGCCGTCGAGCCACGCCTGCGCGAGGCCGATGTCGGCCGCCTCCGCCTCCCGGCCGAGGCGCTGCACGTCCGCGAAGGATTTCAGGCGCGTGTGGTCGTAGTTCCTGAGCCCGCGCTCCTCGTCGTAGACCACGTGGCGCAGGTGGTGCAGCCGGTCCGACATGGACAGCACCTTGTCGGTCTGCTCCTGGTCCTCCACGACCGCGAAGGCGACCTCCGCGTGCTCGAGGACATACACCATCTCGTCCGCGACCGCGTCCTTGTAGACCGGCACCGGGATCGCCCCGAGCGACTGCGCGGCCGCGAAGGTCCAGTAGAGACGCGGGCGGTTGGCACCCACGATGGCGACCTTCTCGCCGGCCTTCAGGCCGAGCGCGCGCAGGCCCAGCGCGAACTCCCGCACCTCGTCGGCGACCTGCGACCAGGTCCAGGACTGCCAGATGCCGAGGTCCTTCTCGCGCATGGCCGGGCGCGCGCCCATCTCGGCGGCGTTACGCAACAGGAGCTTCGGAAACGTATCGTGTCCGGCGGACCGTGCCACCATGCTGCCTCCCTGTGCGACGTCGCCCACGGGGCGCCGGTCGCGGCCGGCCGGTTGGCCCGGCTCTGGCGTCTTCCTCGTGCCCCTACAATGGCATGGGCTATGGTGGATGCATAGCAGACCCTTGACAGACAGGGAGGCCCTCTGTCAGGTACGGCTGCCGCCGGATTTGCTCCCGGACGCCCTCCCCCCTGAGCCGTCGTCGCCCCCCGGAACGCTGCGGATTTTCCGAAGTCCCGCGCGCGACCGCGATCGCCGGAGCCCCTGCGAGGGGCCGGCGGCGACGGGCCTGGGCCGCATCAGACTTTCGTCGGGGGCCTCAGAGGCGCTCGATGTCGGCGAGGGTCGCGGCCGACAGGGAGAGGCCCTCCTGCTCGGCGCGGCGGCGCAGCGTCAGCCGCCGTCGGCCCGGCAGCCGGGCGCCCGGCTCCCCGGCCACGGCCGCCGCCAGCCGTCCCATGCGGACGACTGCCTCCGGGCCCCCAAGCGCCTCCGGCGAGAGGACCAGGATCAGTTGCCCGGTTCCCGGCGGCCCGCCCTCGGCGTCGAGGAACGAGGTCGCCTCGGCCGCGAAGGTGGCGCCGGTCAACCCCGCCGCCAGGAGTTCGACCATCAGCGCCAGCGCCGTGCCCTTCTGGTCGCCCATCGGCACCATGGTGCCGGCCAGCGCCGCGTCGGGGTCGGTTGTCGGCCGGCCGTCCGCGTCGAGGGCCCAGCCCTCCGGAATCGGCTCGCCCTTCCGCTTGGCCGCCATGATCCGACCGCGCGCCACCTTGGAGAGCGACAGATCGATGACCAGCGGCGCGTCTCCGGGCAGCGGGCACGCGAAGGCGATCGGGTTCGTGCCGAAGAGCCCGCGCCGACCACCCCAGGGCGCGATCGCGTGCGGAGTGTTGGCGAAGAGGAGCGCGGCGAGCCCCTGCTCGGCGAGACGCTCCACGACGGTCCCGGCCGCGCCGCAATGGTGCGACCGGTGGATCGCCGCGGCCGCCAGTCCCTGAGAGGCCGCGATCCCGGGCAGTTCGGCGAGCGCCCGGTCGATCGCCGGATACGCGAAGCCGTGCGCCGCGTCGACCCGGATCACCGCCGGCGCCGTCCGGACCACCGTCGGGCTCGCGAAGCCGTCCACCTTGCCGGCTCGCGCCTGCGCGGCGTAGCTCGCCACCCGCGACAGCCCGTGCCCGGCATGGCCGTCCGCCTCGGCGGCGACCAGGGCGGCGGCGGTCGATCGGGCGTTCGCCTCGGCGGTGCGGTTTCGTTGCAGGGCGGCGGCGACCAGGTCGCGCGCCTCGGCGAGGGTCAGGATGCGGTCCGTCATCGGCGGCTCCGGGTGTCTAGAGCACGTGCCGGGCGAGGTGCCGGATGGCGAGATCCGCGATCAGGCGGCTGACGCGCTCGTTCGATTCGACCGTCACCCCGGCGATGTGGGGCGTGAGCAGCAGGTTGGGGCAATCCGCGAAGCGGGCCCCGTCCGCCGCCGACAGCGGCTCCTTGTCGAAGACGTCGAGGGCCGCCCCGCCGAGCCGGCCGGCCTTCAGGGCGAAGGCCAGGGCCGCCTCGTCCACAACCCCGCCGCGCGCCGCGTTGATGAGGACGGCGCCGGGCTTCATCCCGGCCAGGACCGCGGCGGAGATCATGCCGCGGGTCGCCGGCGTCAGGGGCACGTGCAGGCTCACGACATCCGCCGCGCCCGTCAGGCTCTCCAGGGTCTCGTGCCGGAGAATCGCCGTCCAGGCCGGGTCCTCCGCCGGCACCAGCGGGTCGAAGCCCGCGATGCGGAACCCGAGCGCACCGGCGATGCGCGCCGTCTCCCGCGCGATGCGGCCGACGCCGACGAGTCCGAGCGTCTTGCCCGCCGCCTCCCGGCCGATCAGGGCGTTGCGCGGCCACGAGCCAGCCGCCACCGCCGCGCTGGCTCCCCAGGCCCCGCGCAGGAGCACCAGGGCCGCCGTGATCACGTATTCGGCGACCGACAGGTCGTTGGCGCCGGTCGCCGGGTGGACCGCGATCCCGCGCGCCGCACAGGCGTCCATGTCGATGTTGTCGAGCCCGACGCCGAGCCGGCCGACCATTTCCAGGTGCGGCGCCCGCTCCAGGAGGGCCGGGCGCACCTGCGTGCGGTTGCGCACGATCAGAACCACGCAGTCGGCGAGCGCCGCCGCCAGCGCCTCGGGCTTGTCGACGAGCGCGGGGTCGTAGAGCGTCTCCGCATGGCGGGCGATGTCCGCCACCGCCGGCTCGTCCATGAATTCCGTGATGACGACGCGCGCCATGGGCGTGCCCCCTTCGACCGGCCGACCGGAAAAGGACACCCGGCCGCACCCTGGGAGCGGGCGGCCGGGCGGGGAGGAACTCAGGCCGAGCGGTACAGCTTGGTCATGACGAACTCCCGGTGCCCGAGCGCCTCGGCGGCGGTGAGCCGACCGTTGGCGGTCCGGACGATCATCTCGATCAGGCTGTCGCCGGCCTCCGGGATCGTCATGTCCCGGCGCAGCACGCCGGAGACGTCGACGTCGATGTGCTCCGGCATGGTCCGCATGGTCTTCGGGTTGCCGGAGATCTTGATGACCGGAACGATCGGATTGCCGATCACGTTCCCCTGGCCCGTGGGGAAGGTGTGGATGACGTAGCCCGCCGCCGCCATCAGGGTCACGCACTCGGCCGCGGCCGAGGACGTGTCCATGAAGTAGAGCCCCGGCCCCGCCGCCGGCGCCTCCGCGGGCTCCAGGACCTCGATGTAGCGGCAATCCCGGCCGATCTTCTCGAGGTTGCCGAGGGCCTTCTCCTCGATGGTGGTCAGCCCGCCCGCGATATTGCCCTTCGTGGGCTGGCTGTCCGAGAGGTCGTCGGTCTTGTGCGCCTCGATGACGTCGTCCTGGTAGGCCTTCCAGACCCGGAACCACTTTTCACCGATCTCCGGGCTCGCGGCCCGGGCCTTGGCGAGGTGCTCGGCGCCGGTGATCTCCGAGGTCTCGCCGAAGCAGCCGTAGATGCCCTTCGGGATCAGCTTGTCGTACATGTTGCCGACGGTCGGGCAGGAGGAGAGGCCCGTGGTGGTGTCGCTCTCGCCGCACTTGGTCGAGATCCACAGCTCCGAGATGTCGACCGTCTCGCGCGGCAGCTCGGAGGCCCATTGCAGCATCTTCTTGGCCTCGTACGAGGCCTTGGCGATCGTCGCGATGTCGCCGTGGCCCTCGATCCCGAAGCCGACCACCGGCTTGCCGGTGGCCGCGATGCCGTCGACGACCCGCTTGGTCCAGCCTTCCTCGATGCCGATCACCACCACGGCGGCCACGTTGGGGTTGGCGCCGGTGCCGATCAGCGTGCGGAAGTGAAGCTCGAGGTCCTCGCCGAACTGCAGCCGCCCGTAGGCGTGCGGCAGCGCGAGGGTGCCCTTGATCGTGTTGGCGACCGCCTCGCAGGCGGCATTGGAGAGGTCGTCGAGCGGCAGGATGACGACGTGGTTGCGCACGCCCACGCGGCCGTTCGCGCGGCGCCAGCCGGTGACCTTCAGGTTGGACAATTCGACACCCATGGCGACCTCACCAGCGCTTCGTCTTGAGATTTTGCACATGCACGTGGCCGCCGGCCTGGACGTCGCCGACCATCCGGCCGATGTCCTGGCCGTACTTGATCGCCGTGTCGCCGGCCTTCAGGTCCCTGAGCGCCACCTTGTGGCCGATCGGAACGTCCCCCCGGGCCGTCAGCCGGAAGGACGAATTGTCGTGGGTGACGACGCACAGCATGTCGGTCCCGGCCGTCAGGCCTTCGACGACCACCACGCCGACGTTGTCGTCGTGTTCGTGGACGAGCAGATGCGGATGGCTCATGGTGTCCGGACGCTCCCCTCTTCGGCTTGTTCTCGCGTTGGGCAGGGGCGGGCGGGTCGCACACCCCGGGCGGGCCCGGTCGACAGGCCCGAAAAGATATCTTATATAAGACTGAACAGACCCCCGCCGTCAACAAGGGTTCTCATGGCCGACCGAACTTCCTCCGAGGACGACCGAAGGCCGGGCCGGACGGTCGGCTTCCGGCCCCTCTACCGCCAGGTCCGCGACATGTTCGAGCAGCGGATCGCGGAGGGCACCTGGGCCGCCGGCCAGATCCTGCCGAGCGAGATGCAACTGGCGAGCGAGCTGTCGGTCAGCCAGGGCACGGTGCGCAAGGCCCTCGACGAGATGACGGCCGACAACATCCTGGTCCGCCGCCAGGGCCGCGGCACCTACGTGGCGAGCCACGACGAGAAGCGGATCCTGTTCCAGTTCTTCAAGCTGACGCCCGACGACGGGCCGCTCAGGTTCCCGGATTCGGTGGTCACCGAGGCCGTCCGGCGCGTCGCGCTGCCCTCCGAGCGGGACCGGCTCGGACTGACCGGCACCGACGAGGTCGTCGCCATCGAGCGGACGCGCTCGCTCTCCGGCGAGCCGGTTCTGGTGGAGCGGATCGTGGCGCCCGCCGACGCCCTGCCGGGGATCGAGATCGGCGAGATCCCCAACAACCTCTACGGGCTCTATTCGGAGCGCTACGGCGTCGTCGTGGTCCGCGCCCAGGAGAAGCTCAAGGCCGTGGCGGCCGGTCCCCGCGAGGCCGCCGCCCTCGGGGTGCCCGAAGGCACGCCCCTCCTGGCCATCGACCGCCTGGCCTGGTCGGTCGACGGTCGTCCGATCGAATGGCGCGTCAGCATGTGCCTCACCGACCGCCACCACTACCTGAGCGACCTCAAGTAGCGGTCCCGGCCGGCGCGCCTCAGAAGCGGACGACCTCGCCCGACCGGGCGCTCTCCTCCGCGGCGAGCCCGATGCGCACCGCCGCCAGCCCGTCCTCGAGGCCGACCTCCGGCCGGCCGCCCTTGCGCACGATCTCCAGGAAGCGCGCGTGCTGGAAGTAGGTCGAGCCGTGGTGGTCGCCGACCTTCAGGATTGCCTCGTCGACCTTCGGCACCTCGCGGACCTGACGCTTGGTCTCCCGGTCCGAGATCACCACCTCGGCCTCCCGCTCCACGTGGCCCGGCCAGAACCGCGCCGGCCCGGGGCAGCGCGCCTCGACCTTGGCCTTGTCGCCGGTCGCCGCGATGTCCTCCTGGAAGTAGGTGCCTTCCGCGAACATGCAGAGGTCGAGCATGGCCCGGACCCCGTTGGCGAAGTCGACGGTCACGAAGGCATTGTCGAGGATGTCGGGCTGCCGCCCCCCGTAGCGTTCGTCCACGTGGTTCACGTCCATCGCCCCGGAGGCGTAGACGCGCACCGCCTCGCTCTCGGTGATGAGGCGCATCAGGTCGAAGAAGTGGCAGCACTTCTCCACGAGCGTGCCGCCCGTGTTCTGGGAAAAGCGGTTCCAGTCGCCCACCTTCTTCAGGAAGGGGAAGCGGTGCTCGCGGATCGCCAGCATCTTGAGGCGCCCGATCTCGCCCCCGTGAACCGCCTGCACCAGCCGCGCCACCGGAGCCATGTAGCGGTATTCCATGGCCACCCAGAGCGGCGCGCTGCGCCCCTCCGCCAGCGCCCTCAGCCTTGCGGCATCGGCCCAGTCGGTGATCACCGGCTTCTCGGCGAGGATCGGAAGGTTCGAGGGCATCACGTCCGCCAGGATCCCGGCATGCGTGTGGTTGGGGCTCGCGATCAGGAGCACGTCGGCGAGGCCGGCCGATAGGATCGCCCGGTAGTCCGCGAAGGCACGGCAGCCCTCGCCGGCGAGCCGGGCGGCGCTCTCCCGCATGCCCTCGTCCGGGTCCGCCACCGCGACCACGCGGGCGTCGGGCAGGAGGGCGATGTTGCGGATGTGCTCCTGGCCCATCATGCCGGAGCCGATCAGGGCGTAGCGGGTGGTCATGGCCGGATCCTCAGGCGATTTCGAGAACGGGGAGGCCGAGCGCGCCCGCGACGGCCCGGAGCTGCGGCCGCCACTCGCCATACGCGAAGGCGAAGTGGTGCTCGAGGCCCTCGCCCATGATGCGCTCGGCCACGGTGCCGGCGTCGGCGTCGAAGCGCAGGACCCCGGAGGTTCCGGTGAAGCTCATCGGCGCCTGCAGCATGGTCGCCCCGGCGATCATCAGCCGCGGCCGACCCTGCGCCTGGGTGAAGCGCGCCGCCGTGATGCGGCCCGGCTTCAGGGCGAACTCGTGGAGAAGCGGCATGCGCCGGTTCGAATGGATGGTGGCCCGCGGCGGGGTCGAGGGATCCGCCATGGTGAGCGGCGCCAGCCCGCAGTGCCAGACGACCCCGGTATCGGAGGCCGGATCGAGGTCGACCAGGTCGACGAGCAGCGACGGCTCTCCGGCGAGCTCCTGCAGGACAAGCGCCGACAGCGCCCCGTAGACGTCCGCCTCGCAGGCCGCCGGCACCTTGGCGCCGTTCATCATCGCCATCGGGCCGCAGGCCGCGCAGCCGTACTCGGTGAACATCTCCGGCCAGCAGCGGACAGCCAGCGCGTCGAGCGACTTCTCGCGCGCCAGGTCCGAGAGCCCCGCGAAGACCCGGAGCGACCGGTCGAGCTGCTCCTGGTCGACCGCGTCGAGGCCGCCGAGCCGCGTCGCGGTCTCGGCCCTCACGGCGGCGATGCGCCCTGGATCGGCGGCGCGCGCCCGGTCGAACAGGGCCGGCAGTTCGATCCGCTCCGCCGACGCCCCGCACAGCCGCGCCATGGCGTCCGGATCGTACGCGCAGGTGTCGAAGCCGAGCGGGTGCTCGCCGACGACCCCGATCCGCGCGTTCCCGAGCCGCTTCAGGACGCCCGCGACCGCCTTGGCGTCGACGAAGGTCGCGTCCGGCCGGTCCTCGACCCCGCGGCCCTCGGCCGCGAGGCCGCCGGAGACGAGGAGCGCGAGGGATTCGTCGAGGCCGGGTGAGTCCGGCGCCGCATAGAGCCAGCCGAAGTCCTTGCCCCTGAGCTTCAGCGCGTGGGCGGCCAGGTTGAGGCCGCAGAAGGCGTTGAGGCGCAGCCGCCCGCCGGCCCGCGGCTCCGGCACGGCCCAGAGCAGGAGCGGCGCCGTCAGCTCCTCGGCGATCACGCAGGTCATCGACGCGTCCGTGAAGGTGACCTGCAGCACCAGGACCCGGTCGAGCGCCTCGCCCTTCAGGGCGGCCAGCGCCTCGCGGGTCGCCGCCGCGTCGAAGAGCAGGCCGCGCGGCCCGACCAGGTCGTGGCCGGTCGCGTCGAGCGCCGCGAAGGCGGCGGCGGCCTGCGCCTCCGCGAAGGGCACGTCGAAGGTCGGGCGGGCGAGCGGAAGGACGCCGATGCGCATGGGCAGGGAACTCCGGAAGGGACTTCAGGCGACGCCGTCGAAGCCCGGATAGTCGAAACGGAAGCGGTGGTCGGGCGGCGACACCCGGGTGGAGCCGCCGTGGAGGGGATGGTCGAACCAGGGGAGCGCGGCCTCGTCGGTCAGGCGGTTCAGCGCGTCCATGTAGGGAACCGAGTCCGCGCGCAAGCCGCTCCGGATCGCATCCCAGTCCGGGAAGGCCTCGAAGGCGTCGGCCCAGATGGCGCGCCCGGCGAGATACCCGGAGGCCCCGGCCCGGTACGCATGGGTGAGGATGCGCCGGAACGCCTCCTTGCCGGCCCCGGCCGAGAGCATCACCCAGGGCCGCCCCGCGAGCCGGCCCATCTCGTCGAAGAGCCGCTGGGTCTCCTCCCAGCCTTCGCCGCCGACGCCGGGCACGGAAGCGGCCTCGACCGGGCTCTCCAGCTTGAAGACGTCGATGCCGTAGTCGGCCCCCGCGAAGGCCTCGACCGAGCGCAGCACGTCGTCGGCGCGCTTGCCCTGCATCTCGACGTAGTCCTTCGTCTGATGCGCGTCGCGGGCGAGCGGATAGACCAGGAGTTCGAACAGGAACGGGATGTCGTAGCGCGCGCAGGCCTCGCCGATCCGCTTGGTGAAGTCCTGCTGGTGGCGGTTGACCGCCGGGTCGGCGTCGGGCCGGTACCAGGCGAGCACCTTCACGGCGTCGCCCCCCACCCGCTTGATCTTCTCCACCGACCAGTGGTCGATCTCGCTCGACAGCCGCCCGCCCTCGGTCTCGCGGAAGATCGAGTCCTCCAGCGTCACGATCAGGCCCTTCGTGGGCGAGAGCCGGTGGACCCCCGCCGGCAGCGCGAAATGCGGGTCGAGCAGCAGCGCGGAGGACTGCGCCTGCAGTTCCTCGATCAGCATGGCCTTGAAGCCGGCCACGTCCTCCCAGGGCGCCTCGGCGAGCCCCCGCTTCGCCGCGATCGGCTTCTTGATCGGCGGGCGCTGGTCGACGGCTGTCATCTTGAAGCGGCCGTTGGCGTCGGCCATGCGGCGCATGCCCCAGAGCTTGCCGGCGGAAAGGGTCATGGAACTGCCTCCTCGGGAAGGGGATGGGCGGCCAGCGCGTCCACGACCTCCGATCGGGTCGGGACCCCGGCGCGGCCGCCGAAGCGGGTGCATTTCAGCGCCGCCGTGACGTTGGCGAAGCGGGCCGCCTCCGCTTCGCGGGCGCCTTCGGCGAGCCGCAGCGCGAAGGCCCCGTGCCAGACGTCTCCGGCGCCGAGCGTGTCGACGGCCGCGACGACGAGCGTCGGCACGCGTCGGACCTCGCCGTCGGCGAGGAAGAGCGTTCCGGCCGCGCCGTCCGTGACCGCGAGCCAGCCGGGCGCATGGGCACGGGCGGCGCGCAGGCCTGCGGCAAGGTCGCGCGTGCCCGTCAGGTCGGCGAGGCCCTGCGCCGAGAAGACCACGTGGGAGGCGAGCGACAGGGCCGGAGCCAGCCCGGCCCAGGGCGCCTCGCCGTCCAGGATCCCGGCGACGCCGCTCCGGTTGGCGACCCCCATGGCCCGCTCCGCCCCGGCCGGCCAGCGGGTGTCCGCGAGGACGGCCCGTATCCCGCGCGGCAGCGAATCCGGGATGAGGTCCGTGGCGTCGGGCAGGTCCGGGTCGCGGTAGTTCACGATGAGCCGCTCGCCCGCGGCGTCGACCAGCACGGCGGAGAGCGACGAGCGCCGGCCGGTGAAGCGCCCCACATTCGAGCAGTCGACCCCAAAGGCCTCCAGATCCCGCACGATCAGGTCGCCCACCTCGTCGGCCCCGAGCCGGCTCGCCAGCAGGGCGTCGCCGCCCAGCACCGCCACGGCGACCGCCGCATTCGCCCCGCAACCGCCGCCGACGGCCGCGAAGCTCGAGGCGCGGTACTTCTCGGCGCGGTCCGGCATGCGGTCGAGCCCGAACACGAAGTCGTGCACCGCGACACCGGCGATCAGAACACCCGTCATGATGGCGTCATCCCTTCACGCCGCCGGCCGTCAGCCCGCCGACCACCCGCTCCTGGAAGATCGCGATGATGACGCAGACCGGCACGATGGCAACCACCAGGGCCGCCGAGATGATCGGCCAGGGGAACGAGAACTCCCCCTGGTAGAGCGTGATCCCCACCGGCACCGTCCGGCTCGCCACCCGGCTCGACAGGGTCAGGGCGAGCAGGAATTCGTCCCAGGCGTTGACGAAGGCGAGGATCGCGGCGGTGAAGACCCCCGGCGCGGTCAGGGGGATGACCACGTGCCAGAGCGCGCCGAGCCGGGTGCAGCCGTCGATCATCGCGGCGTTCTCGAGGTCGGCCGGGATGTCCTGGAAGAAGCTCATCAGGACCAGGGTGCAGACCGGCATCGACAGCACCGCATAGGGCAGCACCAGCGCCGGCCAGGTGTTGAGGAGTTCCAGCGCCCGCATGACCTGGAACAGCGGCACCATGAGCGAGACGAGCGGGAACATGGCGACCGCCAGGAGGACGGTCAGGATGACGTTTCGATACGGGAGCCTCAGGCGGACGAGCGCATAGGCGGCGAGGGCGGATACCACGACGCAAAGGGCGGTCGACAGGGTCGCCACCGCCACGGAGTTCCACAGGAACTTCAGGATCGGCTGGTCGACGAAGACGCGCACGTAGTTGTCGAGGGTCGGCGCCGCCGGGATGATGGTGATCGGCTGGCGCATCAGCTCGCTCTCGGTCTTGAGCGAGGTGAAAAGGATCCAGAGCGCCGGGAAGAAACCGTTCAGCGCCACGATCGCGGCGGCGATCCAGGTCATCCGGCGGCGGTCGGGGAGGCGGTCCATCTCAGGCGTCCTTGTCGCGTCGGGTGTAGCGCAGGTAGCCGGCCGTGGCGACCGACGAGACGACGAACATCAGGACGGCCAGCGCCGAGCCGTAGCCGAAGTCGAGGAAGTCGATCGTGGTCTTGTGGATGAACATGGCGAGCGTCTCGGTCGACGAACCCGGCCCGCCGTTCGTCATCGCATAGGGGATGTCGAAGGTCTGGATCGCCGTGATGGTACGGAAGATCAACGCCACCACGATCGCGGGCCTGAGCATCGGCAGGGTGATCTCGACGAACTGCTGCCATTTCGAAGCACCGTCGACCGCCGCGGCCTCGTAGAGCGACTTCGGGATGGTCTGCAGGCCGGCGAGCAGCACGAGCGCCGCGAAGCTCGACGTCTTCCACATGATCGCGATGCAGATCGCGAACTGGGCCAGCACCGTGTCGGTCAGCCAGGGCAGACGGCCGATGCCGACCAGCACGAGCACATGGTTCACCAGCCCCTGGTTGTACTCGAAGAACCAGCGGAAGATCAGGCCGGCGAAGACCAGCGGCAGCGCCCAGGGCAGGAGCAGCCCGAGCCGCACCGGCCACTTCACCCGGAAGGGCTGGTTGGCGAGCAGCGCCAGCCCGAGCCCGACCGCGACCGCCCCCGGGACCGTCACCACGATATAGAGGGCGGTGTTGGCGACGCCCTCCCAGAAGCGCGGGTCGGCGAGAGCCCTCTGGTAGTTCTCCAGCCCCACGAAGGGCGTCCCGAGCCAGGGCTCGGCGAGCCGCTCCATGTAGAAGCTCGACTGGATCAGCCGCGCGATCGGGTAGACGACCACCAGCGCCAGCAGCCCGAAGGCGGGCACCAGAAGCGCGAACCCGAGGCGCTGCTCGGCGCGTTCCAGCGCGGTGAGCCGGTGGCGCGCCGGTGCCGGCGGCGCGGCGATCGGCAGGGCGGTCGAGGCGTCGGCCATGGTCGGGTGCCCGGGACGGATTGGCGGGAGCCCCCCGGCGGGGAGGCGGCGGCGCGGGTCCGCCGGGGCGGCTCGCCGCCCCGGATGCGATCGGAGGCGTCCGGCCCGGCGCGGAGCCGGACCGGCACTGGGCTTCAGCGGTAGATGCCGCCGAGCCGGGTGCTCATGTCCTGGAGCGCCGCCTCGGCGGTCTTCGAGCCCGCCAGGTAGGCGTTCATGTTGGTCCGGATGATCTCCGAGACCTCGTTGTAGCGCGGGGTCACGGGCCGCGAGCGGGCCGACTGGACGACCGGCAGGGCGTCCTTGAACCAGGGATTGGCCTCCAGCACGGCGGCGTCCGTGTAGACCTCCGGGAAGACCGGCAGGTGCGAGGCGAGGATCGCCTGCATCTTGGACACCTCGGGGCTCGACAGGAACAGGGCGAGCTTGGCCGCCGCTTCCTTGTTCTTCGAGTAGGACGAGATGGCGATCTGCCACCCGCCCACGCAGGTCGCCGCCTTGTCGGCCGTGAAGCCCGGCAGCGGCACGACCCCGATCTTGTCCTTGACCGCGCTGTCGCCGTCGTTCTGCAGGCGGTTCCAGACGTAGCCCCAGGTCATCCCGTAGAGCAGATTGCCGGCCTGCATGTTCTGGCGGATCCGGTCGGTCGGGATCTCGGCGATGTTGGCGGGCAGCACGTTGGAGGCCTTGAGGCCGCCCCAGAGTTCGAAGGGCTTCTTGGCCGCGTCCGTGGCGAGCGACAGCTTGCCGGCCGCGTCGGTCAGCGCGCCGCCGGCGCCCCAGACCGGGACCAGGTAGGTGCACACCGTCCCCTCGATCGGCGCGCCCGCGGTCTGGAAGCCCGACAGGTTGGCGTTGCCCTCGGCCTTCATGACCTTCTCGGCCGTATCCTTCAGCTCCGCCCAGGTGGTCGGCGCCTTGAGACCGTGCTTCGCCAGCAGGTCCTTGCGGTAGTAGAGGAATTGCGCGTCCGCGAAATAGGGCAGCGCCACCACTTGGCCGTTGACGATGTTGGCCTCCCGGTAGGCCGGGAGGTAGCGGGCCATGATCTTGTCCTTGTCGGCGCCGAGATACCTGTCCATCGGCTCGGCCCACTGCGCCGCCTGCCACTGGGCGGGCCGGATCACGTCGATGAGGATCAGGTCGAGCGTCGAGTCCTTCGAGGCCAGCACCGTGTTGAGATACTGCTGCTGCTGCTCCGAGGTGGCGCCGCCGACCTCGACCTCGGCCTTCACGCCGGGATTGCGCTCCTGGTAGACGTCCAGGATCTTGCGCATCACGTCGGGGCGCTGCTGCCCGCCGGTGAAGATCTTCAGGCTCTGCGCCGAGGCCGCGCCCGCGAAGGCGACGGCGAAGGCCGAGACGGCGGTCGTCAGCAGAATGCAGTTCCTCATCGATGTCCTCCCGGTACGGTGCGCCGCCCTGGGCTCATGGCCGGGCGGTAGGGTCGGTGGCTCAGAAGATCGCGGCCCCGCTGTCGGGGTCGAAGAGATGCATGGATTCGAGGGCGAGCACGACCGGCATCCGGCTGCCGGCGACGAGCCGCACCTCGGGCGGGAAGCGGCCGGTGATCTCGGCTTCGCCGATGCGCAGCCGGCCGAGGGTCTCCGAGCCGAGCGGCTCGGCCAGGATCACGTCCGCCTCCACCGTCAGCGAGCCGGGGCCCTTGGCCTGCGTGCCGATGTGCTCGGGCCGGAGGCCGAACTCCACCGGGCGGCCCGCGAAGGCCGCGGCCCGGCTCTGCGCCGGCTCCGGCACGGGCAGCACGATGTCGCCGCCGAGGCGCACCGCGGCGCCCTCGGCCTCGACCCGCGCCGGCGCGAAGTTCATCGGCGGCGAGCCGGTGAAGCCCGCGACGAAGCGGTGGGCGGGCCGGTTGTAGATCGCGTCCGGGCTGCCGACCTGCATGATGCGGCCGCCCTGCAGGACGACGATGCGGTCGGCGAGCGTCATCGCCTCGACCTGGTCGTGCGTGACGTAGATCGACGTGGTGCCGATCCGCTGGTGCAGCTTCTTGATCTCGACCCGCATCTCCGAGCGCAGGAGCGCGTCGAGGTTCGACAGCGGCTCGTCGAACAGGAAGGCCTTGGGGTTGCGCACGATGGCGCGGCCCATGGCGACGCGCTGCCGCTGGCCGCCGGAGAGCTGGCGCGGCTTGCGTTCGAGCAGGTGGCGGATCTGCAGGACGTCGGCCGCCTGCTCGACCTTGGCGCGGATCTCGGCCTCGGGCCGCTTCCGGAGCTTCAGCCCGAACGCCATATTGTCGTAGACGCTCTTGTGGGGATAGAGCGCGTAGTCCTGGAACACCATGGCGATGTCCCGGTCGCGCGGCGGCAGGTCGTTGACGACCCGCTCGCCGATGCGGATCTCGCCGCCGGAGACGGACTCCAGGCCGGCGATCATCCTGAGCAGCGTCGACTTCCCGCAGCCCGACGGACCGACGAACACGACGAATTCGCCGGACCGGATGGCGAGGTCGACCCCGTGCACGACCGTCACGGTGCCGAACATCTTGACGACCTGGGCAAGGCTGATCTGGGCCATGGCGGGGACCGTCAGCAGAAGGCCGGATGGAAGGCGGACGCGCGAGATCGGCCGCTCGGTGGCGGATGGCACATGGGCAACCTCCCGGATGGGGGGGCCGGCGGGCCCCGGGCCGTCTGGCGCGGCCCTCACTGACCCTGACCATATCATGTCTTCTATAAGATACAAGACTGTCCGCATCGGCTTGGCGTCCCCTGCCGGGCGCGCGGATGCGAGACGCCGGTACGGGTTCTCCCCCGGTCAGTTTGGAATTGTTCTAACTCTTTGTTCCGGAAGGCAAATCAGGTTTGACACGAGGCCTCTGGGCCTCTATGACCGCTCCCGGTGCCGCTCGCCGGGCGGGCGGCACCGCCTGAACCGCAGGGCCTTGAACCCTGATGCGTCGAGGAGAACCCGATGTTCCGCAATGCCTTCCTGCCCGCCGCCGTCGGCCTGGCCCTGACCGCCGGCGCCGCCGCGGCCGCCGAGGTCAACGTCTACACCTACCGCGAACAGCCCCTGATCCAGCCGATCTTCGACCGCTTCACGAAGGAGACCGGCATCCGCGTGAACGTGATCTACGCCAACAAGGGACTGGAGGAGCGCATCCGCGCCGAGGCCGCCGCGAGCCCGGCCGACCTCCTCATCGCCACCGATGCGGCCATCCTCGAGAAGGCGCGCGGCATGGACATCGGCCAGCCGATCCGGTCCGCCGCCGTCGACAAGGCCGTGCCGGCCACCTTCCGCGACCCGAACGGCACCTGGACGGCGCTGACCTACCGCGCCCGGGTCGTCTACGCCTCGAAGGAGCGCGTGAAGGAGAACGCCCTCTCGTATGCCGACCTCGCCGACCCGAAGTGGAAGGGCAAGGTCTGCACCCGCTCGGGCCAGCACCCCTACAACATCGGGCTGATCTCGAACGTCATCGCCGACTACGGTCTCGACAAGGCCGAGGCCTGGCTGAAGGGCGTCAAGGCCAACCTGAACGGCAAGCCGGCGGGCAACGACCGCAGCCAAGTCAAGGCGATCTTCGCCGGAGAGTGCGACCTGGGCATAGGCAACACCTACTACTACGGGCTGATGGCGACCAACGACAAGGAGCCGGAGCAGAAGGAGTGGGCGAAGTCCGTCAAGGTGATCATGCCCACCTTCGAGTCCGGCGGCAGCCACGTCAACGTCTCCGGCGCCCTCCTGGCCCGGCACGCGCCCAACCGCGACGCCGCCGTCAAGCTGGTCGAGTTCATGGTCTCCAACGAGGCCCAGAAGCTCTACGCCGAGTTGAACTTCGAGTACCCGGTCGTCCCCGGCGTGGCCGTCGCCCCGCTGATCGCCGACCTCGGCACCGTCAAGCCCGACAAGCCGAATCTGGCCGAGGTGGCGAAGTTCCGCGCCAAGGCGAGCGAACTCGTCGACAGGGTCGCATTCGACGAGGGCCCCGCCAGCTAAGCCGTGGCCCGTCCCCGCGCCGCCCGGACCGCCGGGCCGGCGCGGGCGCCCTCCGAAACGTCCCGCCGTCCGGTCCCGCCCGCCGATGAGCCTGATCGAAGCCCCTGCCCCCGACGGCGCTGCCCGATCCCTCGTTCGCTCGGACGGGGGCGCCGGCTGGCGGGCCGCCGTCGTCGTCGTGGCGGGCCTGGCGGTGCTGCCCCTGGCCGTGCTCGTCGTCGTGGCGCTCGTCCCGGCCGGCGGCGACGACGGCACCTCGCCGTGGCTGCACCTGATCGGCACCGTCCTGCCCGGCTCCGCCTGGACCACGCTCAAGCTGATGGCCGGCATCGGCCTGACGACCGCCGTGATCGGGGTCGGCACCGCCTGGATCGTGGCGACCTGCCGCTTTCCGGGCCGCGGCGTCCTCGAATGGGCGCTGCTCCTGCCGCTCGCGATCCCGACCTACATCGTCGCCTACGCGCATGTGGAGCTGATGGACTACACCGGTCCGGCGCAGACGGCCCTGCGCTGGCTGTTCGGCTTCAAGTCCGCCCGCGACTACTGGTTTCCCTCGCCCCGCTCCCTCGGCGGCGCCATCTTCGTCATGAGTCTGGTGCTCTACCCCTACGTCTACATGACCGTCCGGGCCATCTTCGAACTCCAGTCCGCCGCCACCATCGAGGTCGCCCGCACGCTCGGCGCGAGCCCCTGGCGGGTGTTCTTCCGCGTCGCCCTGCCGCTCGCCCGGCCGGCGCTCGCGGTCGGCGTCACGCTCTCGCTGATGGAGTGCCTGAACGACATCGGCGCGGTCGAGTACCTGGGCGTCAAGACGCTCACCTTCGCGGTCTACGACACCTGGCTGAACCGCGGCAGCCTGTCCGGCGCCGCCCAGATCGCCTGCCTCATGCTGGTGGTCGTCTTCCTGCTGGTCTGGGCCGAACGCCACGCCCGTCGCGGCCAGCGCTTCGCCCACGCCGCCTCCAAGGCGCGGCCGCTCTCCGGCTACGAACTGGCGGGCTGGCGCGCCGCCCTGGCCTTTGCGGCCTGCGCCCTGCCGGTGCTGATGGGCTTCGTGGTGCCGGTCGTGCTCCTCGCCGACTACGCCTCGCGCCGGCTCGACGTCTTCGCCGATCCCGGGCTGATCCGGGCCGGGGTCAACAGCCTGCTCCTGGCGCTCTCCGCCGCGGCGCTGACGGTCGGCCTCGGCCTCGTCCTCGCCTATGCGGTGCGGCTGCGGCCGACGCGCCTCGTCCGCGCGCTCGCCCGGGCCAGCTCGGTCGGCTACGCGGTCCCGGGCGCCGTCCTGGCGGTCGGCATCCTGCTGCCGCTCGCCTACCTGGACAACCGCCTGAACGACCTCTCGGTCGCCCTGACCGGCACCGCCCTGGGGCTCGTCCTGGTCTCCTCGGGCGTCGGCCTCGTCTACGCCTACGTGGTCCGCTTCCTCGCCGTCTCGATCGGCTCGATCGAGTCCGGCCTCTCCAAGATCAGCCTGCACCTGGACATGGCGTCCCGGACCCTCGGGCGGACCGCCGAGCGGACGCTCGTCGAGGTCCACTTGCCGCTGCTCCGGCCCGTGCTCGTCTCCGCCGCGCTCCTGGTCTTCGTCGACGCCATGAAGGAGCTGCCCGCCACCCTGTTGCTCCGTCCGTTCAACGTCGAGACCCTGGCCACCTGGGTCTACGTCCAGGCCTCCCGCGAGGCGGTCGGCGACGCCGCGCCGGCCGCGCTCGCCATCGTGCTGGTCGGCCTGCTGCCTCTCGTCCTCCTCTCGCGGATCGGCAAGGTCGAGCGCCGCGGCACGAGCCGCCGCGGCCCGGCCGTGGCGCGCGGACCGGAAAGCCTGCTGGTCGAGCCCTGAAGGCGGCGCGCCTCGCACGGGCCCCAATGACGGTCGGACCTTTCGATCTGTCATTGCCGGGCGCGTCCCGGCGATCCGCTCCCCGAGGACCGGCTGCCTGTCGTGGAGGCCCGGGACACACCCGGGCACGACAGAAAGCAGGACTGTGCGGGGGGTCTTGACCTCGCGGGCCGGCCGGTCAGAGCCGCCGCCGTGCCCGCCCGATCGCCGCGACTCCGAGACCCGCCGTGGCGAGCAGCTGGAACGCCGCGCCGGCGAGATGGGAATATTCCCAATCCCGGCGCACCGCCTCCCACCCCTCCGGAACCCGGGTCCAATTGTCGGTCGCCACGTTGGCGGGCTGCGTCCAGATCCAGAAGACGGCCTGCGCCGAGAGAAGGCCGAGGATCGCCAGGAGCACGGGCAGCAGCACCGGCGGCTCGCGCCGCCACAGGACGGCGGTTGCCGCCAGGCTCAGGAGCTGGATGAGCAGCACGAAGCCGAGGCGGTTCCACCCGGCATAGATCCGCTGCACCGTGAAGTAGGCCTCGCGGTCCAGGCCGATCTTGTTGGGAAGCTCGTAGGCATGAGCCAGCGCCGCCCCGAGGGCGAGCGCGGTCGCCATCAGGGCGACGAGGAAGACGGCGTCGTGCCAGGGCGGGTGCGGGGGGCGGGGCGGATGCGAAAGGCGGTCGGGCATGCCGCCCGAACCGCCGTCGCCGCCGCGGGTTCCTGCCCCGGGGATCGGAGCCCCGGGGGCCGGCCGGGGTCAGGGCGCGAGCGCCCGTCCCTCCTCGTCGGCCGCCTTCTCGGGGAAGGTCGGGTACACGCCCTTGACGCGCCCCATCTGCTGGACGAGCGCCAGGACACTGTCGATGTAGGGCGTCTCCAGTTCGACCAGCCGGCCCATCTCCTGCACGGCCGTCAGCAGCGCGTCGATCTCCAGGGGCCGGCCCTTGTCGAGATCCTGCAGCATGGAGGTGCGGTGCGCCCCGACCTTGGCGGCGCCGTTGATGCGCCGGTCGACGTCGACCCGGAAATGCACGCCGAGCCGCGCCCCGATCCGCTGCGCCTCGATCATCATGTTGCGCGCGAGAGTGCGGGTCCCCGGGTCGGTCGCCACGATGTCGAGGGTGGCGTGGGTCAGCGCCGAGATCGGGTTGAAGCAGAGGTTGCCCCAGAGCTTCAGCCAGATGTCGTTGCGGATGTCGGGATAGATCTTGGCCTTGAGCCCGCTCTTGTTGATCGCCGCCGCCAGCGCCTCGACCCGCGGAGTGATCTGCTTCGACGGCTCGCCGAGGCCGAACTGGTCGCCGTAGATGTGCTTGATGACCCCCGGCTCGGTGATCTCCGTGGCGGGATAGACCGTGCAGCCGATCACCCGCTCCGGACCGATCGCGTCCCACTGGCGGTTGTCCGGATCGACGCTCATCAGGCGCAGGTCGGAATACTGCCCCTCGATGCCGTGGAAGTACCACCAGGGCACGCCGTTCTGTGCCGTCACCACGGCGGTGCCGGGCCCGAGCAGCGGCTTCATGGCCTCCGCCGACTCCCAGGCCTGGTGCGCCTTGAGGGCCACGATGACGTAGTCCTGCGGCCCGATCTCGGCCGGGTCCTTGGCGGCCGGCATGCGCTCCGTGATCGTCTCGCCATTGATCAGGAGGGTCAGGCCCTTCTGCTTGATGGCCTCCAGGTGCGGCCCGCGCGCGATGAGCGAGACGTCGACCCCGACCCGCTTCATCATGACCGCCATGTAGCCGCCGATCGCGCCGGCTCCGTAGATGCACACCTTCATGGGCTCGCCTCTCCCTGGGTTCTTGGTCTGGTATACGGTATGTCTGATGGCGCGCGTCCTGTGACCGCGACCCGCTGACGCGCGGCATGGCGCGCCGACGCCGGGATACGGTCTAGCGCGCCAGAACCTGCCGGACGGTCTCGCCGACGAGATGGGCGCTCTGGCACACCGTCACCCCGGCCGCCCTGAGTGCCGCGATCTTCGCCTTGGCGTCGCCGCGCCCGTGCAGCGTGAGCGTGCCGGCGTGCCCCATGCGCCGCTCCGGCGGCGCGTGGCGTCCCGCGATCAGCGCCACGACGGGCTTCCGGTTCGCCGCCGACTGCAGGAACTCGGCCGCCTCCTGCTCCTCGGTGCCGCCGATCTCCCCGATCAGGACGACCGCCCGGGTGTCCGGATCGGCGAAGAAGAGCTCGAGGCAGTCGACCATGCCGATGCCGTGGATCGGGTCGCCCCCGACCCCGACCGTCGTCGATTGCCCGAGCCCCGCCCGCGTCACCTGGTCGACGATCTCGGTCGTCAGCGAGGCCGACCGCGACACGATCCCGACCGGCCCCGGCCGCTCGCTCCCCGTCGCCATCACGCCGATCTTGCAGACGCCGGGCGCCAGGATCCCCTGCGAATTCGGCCCGACGAGCCGCGTCCGGCTCCCCTTCAGGGCCGCCCGGACGCGCACCATGTCGAGGACCGGCACCCGCTCGGTGACCGCGACCACCAGCGGCAGTTCCGCCTCGATCGCCTCGATCATGGCCTCCGCCGCATGCGCCGGCGGCACGAAGATCATGCTGGCGTCCGCGCCCGTCTCGCGCACCGCGTCCGCGACGCGGTCGAAGACCGGGACGTTGAGGTGGTGCCGGCCGCCCTTGCCGGGCGTGACGCCCGCGACCACGCGGGTGCCGTAATCCATCATGAGCGCCGTGTGGTGCGTGCCGGCCCAGCCGGTCATGCCCTGGCAGACGACGCGCGTTTCGGCGGAGACCAGGATCGCCATCGTCACCTCCCGTGCCGCGCGACCGCGACCGCCCGCGTGGCGGCGGTCCACATGTCCGGGCATTCGATGATGGGGCAGCCGAAGTTCACGAAGCGGGAGCGGGCGAACTCGGCGTTGTTGCCGGCCATCCGCACCACGACCGGAATCTGCCGGCCGCTCTTCCTCTGCGCGATGCCGAGCCCCTCCGCGACCGTGTCGCAGGGCTGCATGCCGCCGCCGTGGATGTTGACCAGGATCGCCTTCACGGCGGGGTTGTCGAACAGCAGCCCGAACCCGTAGGCGATGTGCAGGCTGTTGGCGGTGGTGCGGATGTCCATGAAATTGGCCGGCCGGCCCTGCGCGTCGCGCAGCATGTCGAGGGTGGCGAGCCCGAGCCCGGCGCCGTTCACCACCACCCCGATGTCCCCGTCCAGCCGCACGTAGTTGAGCTGGTGGCGCTGCGCCTGCAGCTCGACCGGGTCCGTCTCCTCCCCGTCCGCCAGCCCCGCGATTTCCGGCTGCCGGAAGAGCGCGTTGTCGTCGACGATGATCTTGGCGTCGAAGGCCGAGAGCTGTCCCTCGCCGACCACCGCCAGCGGGTTGATCTCGATGAGGCTCGCGTCGCTCTCCACGAAGGCGCGCCGGACCCCGTCCGCGACGGCCGCGAAGGCCTCCGCGGTGGCGCCCGTCAGGCCGAGCCGCGCCGCGAAGGCGGCGAGCGCCTCGGGCCGGGGCTCCCGTCCCGTACCGAGCGACACCCGCTCGATCGGCAGGTCGCCGGTCGCCGCCCGCTCCTCCATGTCCTCGCCTCCCGTGGGGCTGCCGATCGCCACCACCTCGCCGGTCGTCCGGTCGACCATCACGGCGAGATGCAGGTCGAGCCGGCTCTGCAGGCCCGCCTCGACATAAACGCGGCGCACCACCCGGCCCTCGGGACCGGTCTGGGCGGTGACCAGCTTTCGCCCCAGCATGCCGGCCGCCGCCTCGCGCGCCGCTGCCGGGGAGGTCACCAGCCGAACCCCTCCGGCCCGCCCGCGGCCACCCGCATGCACCTGGGCCTTGACGGCGACCATCGGCGTCCCGAGCGACCGCGCGATCGCCTCCGCCTCGTCGGGCGTGATCGCCACCCGGCCGCCCGGCGACGGCACGCCGTAGCGCGACAGCAGCTCCTTGGCCTGGAACTCGTAGAGGTTCATCGGCGCGTCTCCTCCCGCCCGCCGGCCCGAGAGCGCGCGGCCTCACCGCGCGAGATCGGGCCCGGGGCTCTTGCCGGCCCCTCGCTTCCGGGGCGACGGAAGCATTGGCATACCAAATACCACGAAAGTCGCAAAAGAGAAACGGGCCGAGAGGCGGCCCGGTGACGCAGGAGAGGATAGGGCGGATCCCCGGTCTTGGCAGTGCGGCGCCTAAGCGCGCCGCCGCCCCGGCCGGCAGGCCGCCACGACGGGCCGCCGCGCCCCGCCAAGGAACCCGGGACGGCCGTGGACGTTCACCCCGGCAAGCGGAGACGGAGCGGCAAGGTCGGGGACACGCGGGATGCATGCGGAGCACAAGGGCGAGGACTGGCGGTCCCGCCTGCGCGATCACAGCTACCTGCCCAACGCCGCCGACCTGGCGCGCGCCGCCGAGCCGGGACGCGGGCGCGACGCCCTGCACCCGTCGCAGATCCCCGCCCGCGGCTGGCGCGACATCGCCTGGCGGGTCTTCCTCGCGCTCGGCGAGGACCGCATCCTGTCCACCGCCGGGGGCGTGGCCTTCTTCGCCCTGCTGGCGATCTTCCCCGGCGTCGCCACCGTCGTCTCCCTCTACGGCCTCTTCGCCGACACCAGCACCATCGTCAACCATGTCGGCATCCTCTCCGACATCCTGCCGCCGACCGTCCTGCAGCTCTTCGCCGACCAGATCGCGCTCGCCCTGAAGCAGAGCTCGACCACCCTCGGCACGGCCTTCACGATCGGCCTCGTGATCGCGCTGTGGAGCGCCAACTCCGGCGTCGTCGCCCTGTTCGACGCCCTCAACGTCGTCTACGGCGAGAGCGAGCAGCGCAGCCTCCTGAAGCTCTACGCCACCACGTTCCTCTTCACCGTGACCGCCATCCTGTTCACGATCCTGGCCCTCACCGCCGTGGTCGTGCTCCCCTTCGTGCTCGGCGTCTTCGGCCTCTCCTCGATGGCGGAGCTGATCGTCTCGGTCCTGCGCTGGCCGATCCTCCTCGCCATGCTGGGCATCGGCCTCGCCTGCCTCTACCGCTACGGCCCGAGCCGCCGCGACGCCCGCTGGCGCTGGGTCACCTGGGGCAGCGCCGTCGCGTCCCTGGCCTGGCTGGCGACCTCCATGGTGTTCTCCTGGTACGTCGTCTCCTTCGACAGCTACAATCGGATCTACGGCTCGCTCGGCGCCGCGGTCGGATTCATGTCATGGACCTGGATCTCGGTCGTGGTCGTTCTCCTGGGTGCGGAGATCAACGCGGAGACCGAGCACCAGACCGCCCGCGACACCACCGACGGGCCGCCCCGGCCGCTCGGCACCCGCGGCGCCTTCGTGGCCGACCATGTCGGCGAGAGCTACCCGCCGGGCCAGGACGCCGTCCTGACCCGGGGCCGGCTGCCCAAGCGCCGGCGCAACGTCCGCAGACCGGAAAGGAGACCCCCCATGTGGCTGCATCGGATGATGAGGCTCGGCGACGGCGCCGAGATCGAGGTCGAGGACCGCTTCGCCGCCCTCTACGCCGCCGCCGGCGCCCCGGAGGGCATGATGATGCTCGGCCGGACCCGGGCCGGCGTGGCCGACTTCTACGTCTCCGTCCCGGACGCCGGCCTCGCCGAGACGCTCGAGGGCTTCCGCCCCGTGTCGGAGACCTCGATCCCCGAGGACGCCCACCTGCTCCTCGGCCGCGGCCGCGACATGGAGCTCTTCCGCGCGACCCACAGCCGGTGAGCGGCGACAAGGCTCAGGGCTGCCCGCGCCAGCGCGCCAGCCCAAGGCCCGCGACGGCGAGCCATCCGCCGATCATCAGGAAGCCGCCGGTCGGGGCCGCGTAGGCGAACAGCGCGTGCCCCGCGAAGGCGCGCAGGGAGAGGTCGGCGGCGAAGAGCGTGCTGCCTGCGGCCAGGACGAGGCCGGCCGTCGCGGCCCCGCGCCCGCCGAGCGCCGCGAGGCCCGTCAGCGCCGCCGCGTGCAGGACCAGCAGCACCGCCGCGGTGGTCAGCCCGGCCCCGCCGGCCACATGGCTCGCGGCGGCCGCGAGGCCGACCCCGGCCGCCCCGATGAGGCCGGCGGGCACCAGAAGCCCGGGGGCGGGTCCATGCGGCATGCGTCCTCCTTGCGGATCCCTACATGTCCCGCCCGGCGCCGGTTGGCAACCGGCCGGACCGCGGCGACGAGATCCGATTGCCGGCGCGGATCTCCCCTGCTAGAGGGATGCCCCGTCCGAAACTCCCCTTCCCGAGGTACGCGCCCATGGCTTCGCACAATCTCCTGCTTCTCCCCGGCGACGGCATCGGCCCCGAGATCATGGGCGAGGTGAAGGGCATCCTCGACTGGTTCGGCAAGCGCGGCATCGTCGGCTTCGAGACCGAGACGGCCCTCGTCGGCGGCTCCTCCTACGACGCCTGCGGCAAGGCGATCTCCGAGGAGACCATGCGCCTCGCCGAGAGCGCGGACGCGGTCCTGTTCGGCGCCGTGGGCGGGCCGAAGTGGGACGGCGTGCCCTACGACGTGCGTCCCGAGGCCGGCCTGCTGCGCCTGCGCAAGGATCTCGGCCTCTTCGCCAACCTGCGTCCCGCGATCTGCTACCCGGCGCTCGCCGATGCCTCCTCGCTGAAGCGCGACGTGGTCGAGGGCCTCGACATCCTGATCCTGCGCGAGCTGACCGGCGGCGTCTATTTCGGCGAGCCGAAGGAGATCGTGACGCTCGAGAACGGCGAGAAGCGCGCCGTCGACACCCAGGTCTACACGACCCACGAGATCGAGCGCATCGCCCGGGTCGCCTTCGACCTCGCCCGCACCCGCCGCAACAAGGTCTCCTCGGCCGAGAAGCGCAACGTCATGAAGTCCGGCGTGCTCTGGAACCAGGTCGTCACCAAGGTCGGCAAGGAAGAGTACCCGGACGTCCAGCTCGAGCACGTCCTCGCCGACAACTGCGCCATGCAGCTCGTCCGCTGGCCCAAGCAGTACGACGTCATCGTCTGCGACAACCTCTTCGGCGACATCCTCTCGGACGTGGCCGCCATGCTGACCGGCTCGCTCGGCATGCTGCCCTCCGCCTCGCTCGGCGCCCCCGACCCGGCCACCGGCAAGCGCAAGTCGCTCTACGAGCCCGTCCACGGCTCCGCCCCGGACATCGCCGGCAAGGGCCTCGCCAACCCGATCGCCATGATCGCCTCGGTCGGCATGGCGCTGCGCTATTCCTTCGGCCTCGGCGAGGCGGCCGACCTCGTCGACAAGGCGATCGCCAACGTGCTCGCCTCGGGCACCCGCACCAAGGACATCGCCGACAAGGGCGCCAACGCGGTCGGCACCAAGGAGATGGGCGCCGCCATCCTCAAGGAGCTCGACCACCTGACCGCGTGAGCGTCCCCGGCCCCTTTGGGGGGGCCGGCCTCACCGCACCTCGACCGGAACCCGCTCGATCACGGCGTCGTCGTGGCCCGGGCGGCCGAGCACGTAGACGAGTTCGTACTTCCCCGGCTTCTTCGGCGCCGTCACGGTGACGGCCGTCTCCGTGTTGGCGTCCGCTTCCGGGTACTCCCCGAAGGTCTCGTAGCCCTGGCCGGGGGCGAGCAGCACGACCTTGTCGAAAAAGGCGCCCTTGGTGGTCAGCACCGCCTCGATCGCCCCGCCCGGTCGGACCCGCCCCGTGACGGACGCGAAAGCCCGGCCCGTGACGGTCACGCCGCGCCGCGCCAGCACCTTGCCGCCGTCCGCCGGCAGGAGCCGGACCTCGTAGCGGCCGGCCGGCGCCGGGAAGCGCTCCACGTCCTTGCCGACGTCCTCCGCCGCGAGCCGGAACGGCTTGCCGTCCTTGGAGAGCGCCCAGACCTCGAGCTTGGCCCCCTCCGGGATCACGTCGGCGAAGCGGAACGGCGCGGCGAGCGAGATCTCGTCCGGCAGGTCCAGCGAGAAGGCCTTCTCGGTGACGGTGATCGTCCGACGCCCCAGGACCCCGTCGCCGACCGGGTGCCGGAACGCGATCTCGTAGCGGCCCGCCTTGACGGGCGCCCGGAACCCGTAGCGGAACGGCCCCGCCGCGCCGGCCTCCGTCGTCCCGCTCGAGACCGGGTCCGCGTCGGGCCCCGCACCCGAGTCGAGGAGATCGGGCGTGTCACCAGCCTGCACGGAGCGGCCGTCGGCAGAAACCGTGAAGGCCTCCCCGGCCGGGACGCTGTCGGGTGCCGCGATCCGCAGGTCAGCCGCGCCCACGCCGATCGTCCATTCGGCGAGCACGAGCCGGGGCGCGCAGAGCATGTAGGCCAGCCGGTAGGTCCCCGGCTTCGACGGCACCCGGATCGACCCCGCCCCGGTCTCGTCGAGCTCTGCCTCGGCCGCCATCTTGCCGCCGCCGGCCGCCACCATGCCGAGCCGCCCCTCCGTGAAGCCGGAGATGGGCACCGTCACGGTGCCGCCGGCCGGCGCGGCCGTCTCGACGGCCCCGGCCGCCACGGCGGGGATCGTGCGGTCGAGGCGGACCGCCACGGTCGCTGGGGTCTTGGCCCCGACCGTCACCTCCGCCACGCCCCAGCGCACCGGCTTGCCCGGCAGCGCCGCCACGACCCGGTAGCGGCCCTCCGGCAGCGCCGCGCTGCCCGAGGACGCCGGGACCTCGGCGACGAACCGCCCCTCGCCGGCATGGATGAACCCGACGCGCGCCTCCGCGGCCGGCGCGCCGTCGGCGGTGACGACCCGGACCGGCACCGGCTTGCGCGGCTTGTCGGCGAGATGGTCGCGCGTCAGGGCGTCGATGACCGCGAGCGGCAGGAAGATCGCCTTGAGAAGATCCGGCGGCCCCTCCCGCCGCTCCAGCGGCCGGTACTCGCCCGCGCATGGATAAGTCTCGGCCGCGAGGGCCGGCGCGGCGGCGAGGACGAGGGCGATGGCGGGGAGGGGACCGAGACGCATCGGGGCGGGACCGGAAAACGAGGAGGGGCCCGGACGCTAGCACCAGCGCCCCGGCGAAACGATCCGGGGACGCCGTGACGGCAGGCGACGGGGACCCGAACGGAGCCGGAGCGTTGCCGTTGGGCCACGCCCGGGAGCCGCCGGCATCCGCCTAACAACAAGGCTATGCAGACCCCTGCCCAGCGAATAGGCTTTCGCGATAGCCCGCCGGCGCGCCGGCCGGGCCCGGCACCAGCGAGCTCCGACCCTTGGCCATTCTGACCGCCCTCCACCACGTCACCGCCTACACGTACGACCGCCCCGTCGCCCTCGGGCCGCAGGTCGTGCGGCTCCGGCCGGCGCCGCACACGCGCACGAAGGTGCCGAGCTATGCGCTCAAGGTCGTCCCCGAGCAGCATTTCATCAACTGGCAGCAGGATCCCCACGGCAACTGGCTCGCCCGCCTCGTCTTCCCGGAACGCACCACCGAGTTCCGCATCGAGGTCGACCTCCTGGCCGAGCTGGCCGTCGTCAATCCGTTCGACTTCTTCGTGGAGGCCTACGCCGAGAAGTATCCCTTCGCGTACGCCCCCGAGCTCGCCGAGGAGCTGGCGCCCTACCTGGTCGCCGAGCCCATGGGGGCGAAGGCCGACGCCTTCGTGGCCTCCGTGTCCCGTGCCGAGACCCCCATCGTCGATTTCCTGGTCGAGCTGAACCAGCGCCTCAGCCGCGAGATCCGCTACGTGATCCGCATGGAACCGGGCGTCCAGGAGCCCGAGGAGACGCTCACGCTCGGCTCCGGGTCCTGCCGCGACACGGGCTGGCTCCTCGTCCAGATCCTCCGCCGGCTGGGCCTGGCCGCCCGCTTCGTCTCCGGCTATCTGATCCAGCTGAAGCCCGACGTCGCCGCCCTCGACGGCCCGGCCGGCACCGACCACGACTTCACCGACCTGCACGCCTGGTGCGAGGTCTACATCCCCGGCGCCGGCTGGGTCGGCCTCGACCCGACCTCGGGCCTCTTCGCCGGCGAGGGCCACATCCCGCTCGCCGGCACGCCCCACTACCGCTCCGCGGCCCCGATCACCGGCCTCGTCGAGCCCGCCGAGGTCGAGTTCCACTTCGCCATGAAGGTGACGCGCATCGCCGAGAAGCCGCGCGTCACGGCGCCCTTCGCGGACGAGGCCTGGGCCGCGCTCGATGCCCTCGGGCGCAGGGTCGACGCGGATCTCGCCGCCGGCGACGTCCGCCTGACCATGGGCGGCGAGCCGACCTTCGTGTCGATCGACGACTACCAGTCCGCCGAATGGAACACCGCCGCGGTCGGCCCGACCAAGCGGGCCCGCGCCGACGACCTCATCCGGCGCCTGCGCAACCGCTTCGCCCCCGGCGGATTCCTCCACTACGGCCAGGGCAAGTGGTATCCCGGCGAAAGCCTGCCACGCTGGGCCTTCGCGCTCTACTGGCGCAAGGACGGCAAGCCGATCTGGCGCAACCCGGCGCTGATCGCGCTGGAATCCGGCCGCCGCGACGCGACCGTCGGCGGGGCGGAGCGCATCGCCGCCGGCATCGCCGAACGGCTCGACATCGGCGCCGACTACGTCCTGCCCGCCTACGAGGACACGGCGCACTGGATCATCAAGGAGGCCGAGCTTCCCGAGAACGTCACCACGGCCGACTCCAAGCTCGACGATCCCGAGGAGCGGCACCGCATCGCCAAGGTCTTCGAGCACGGCCTCGGCCGGCCGACCGGCTACGTGCTGCCCGTCCAGCGCTGGAACGCGGAGGCCGGCACCGGCTGGTACTCCGAGAAGTGGCGGCTGCGCCGGCAGAAGCTGTTCCTGATCCCCGGCGACAGCCCTGTCGGCTACCGCCTGCCGATCGCCTCGCTGCCCTACGTTCCGCCGTCGAGCTACCCTTACGTGACCGAGCTCGATACCTTCGTGCCGCGCGGCGAGCTGCCCGATCCGGACCGCCTCGCCCAGGTCTACAGCCGCACCCACGCCGAGACCCGCGCCACCCAGCGCTGGGTCGAGGAGATCGGCGCCGCCACCGTGCGCACCGCCCTGAGCGTGGAGCCCCGCGACGGCATCCTTCATGTCTTCATGCCGCCCGTCCAGTCGCTCGACGACTACCTCGAGCTCCTCGCCGCCGTCGAGGCGACCGCCGAGGCCGAGGGCCTGCCGGTCCACATCGAGGGCTACCCGCCCCCCTGGGACCCGCGACTGGACGTGATCAAGGTCACGCCCGACCCCGGCGTCATCGAGGTCAACGTCCAGCCGGCCGCGAGCTGGGACGAGGCGGTGGCGATCACCACCGGCCTCTACGAGGAGGCGCGGCTCTCCCGCCTCGGCACCGAGAAGTTCATGATCGACGGACGCCACACCGGCACGGGCGGCGGCAATCACGTGGTCGTCGGCGCCCGCTCCCCCGTCGACAGCCCCTTCCTGCGCCGGCCGGACCTCCTGAAGAGCCTGGTCCTCACCTGGCAGCGCCGGCCTTCGCTCTCCTACCTCTTCTCCGGCCTCTTCATCGGCCCGACCTCCCAGGCGCCGCGCATCGACGAGGCCCGCCACGACACCCTCTACGAGCTGGAGATCGCGCTCGCCAACGTGCCGGCTCCGGGCCGGGGCGAGCCGCCGCTTCCCTGGCTGACCGATCGCCTCTTCCGCAATCTCCTGACGGACGTGACCGGCAACACGCACCGGACCGAGATCTGTATCGACAAGCTGTTCTCCCCCGACGGCCCGACCGGCCGCCTCGGCCTCGTCGAGTTCCGCTCCTTCGAGATGCCGCCCGACGCCCGCATGAGCCTCGCCCAGCAACTGCTCCTGCGGGCCGTGGTGGCGTGGCTCTGGCGCGAGCCGCAGGACGGCGCCTTCGTCCGCTGGGGCACCGCCCTGCACGACCGCTTCATGCTGCCGCATTTCGTCTGGGAGGACTTCCTGGGCCTGCTCGACGACCTCGGGCGCGCCGGCTACCCCTTCGACCCCCTCTGGTTCGAGGCCCAGCGGGAGTTCCGCTTCCCCTTCTGCGGGTCCGTCGAGCATGGCGGCGTCAAGATCGAGCTCCGGCAGGCCCTCGAGCCCTGGCACGTCACCGGCGAGGAGGGCGCGGCGGGCGGCACCGTCCGCTACGTCGACAGCTCGGTGGAGCGGCTGCAGGTCAAGGCCGAGGGCCTGAACGAAGCCCGCCACGTCGTCGCCGTCAACGGACGCCGCGTGCCGCTGACCTCGACCGGCCGCTCGGGCGAGTTCGTGGCCGGCATCCGCTACAAGGCCTGGCAGCCCGCGTCCGGCCTGCACCCGACCTTGCCTACGCACGCCCCCCTCACCATCGACCTGCTCGACAAGTGGACCGGACGCTCGCTCGGCGGCTGCGTCTACCATGTCGCGCATCCGGGCGGCCGGAACTACGATACCTTCCCCGTCAATTCCTACGAGGCGGAGGCCCGGCGGCTTGCGCGCTTCCTGGATCACGGCCATACCCCGGGCTTCGTCCAGGTCCCGCCCGACGAGCGCAGCCTGGACTTCCCGTTGACGCTCGACCTGAGGCGGCCGGCCCCGCGGGCCTGACCGGCATGGAGACCCGATGGCTGCCGACCCGCAGCTGGCTGCCGAAACGCAGCTCGAACTGGCAATGCCGCCCGGCGGCGGGAGCGACGGCGGCAGCGCCGGCGTGGCCGCGCTCGTGGCCGCCTACAAGCCGGTTCCGGGGGTCCCCGACGAGCTGATCGACGAGGCTGGCCGCCCGCGCCCCCATTGGCAGCCGGTCCTTCGCGCCGCCGCCGCCCTCGGCGAGGCGGAACTGCGCCGCCGCTTCGAGGTCGCCGACCGCCACCTGGCCGACGCCGGCGTCGTCTACCGGGTCTACGGCGACCCGAACGGCGCGGAACGGCCCTGGCCCCTCTCCCACGTGCCGCTCGTCCTGTCCGAGGCCGACTGGTCCGGCCTCGCCCGCGGGGTCGCCCAGCGCGCCGAACTGCTCGAGGCCGTGCTCGCCGACCTCTACGGCCCGGCCCGCCTCGTCGCCCAGGGGCACCTGCCCGCCGCGCTGGTCGCCGGCAACTCCGAGTATCTCCGACCGCTCGTGGGCGTCCGCCCGCCCGGCGGGCATTGGCTCCACGTCTACGCCGCCGACGTCAGCCGGGGGCCGGACGGCCGCTGGTGGATCCTCGCCGACCGCACCCAGGCTCCGTCCGGCGCCGGATACGCCATCGAGAACCGCATCGCGCTCGGCTCCCGCGCCATGCCGGACGTCTTCCGCGCCCTCAACGTCGAGCGTCTGGCGGGCTTCTACCAGACGCTCCGCTCCGGCCTCGCCGCGGCGACCGGCCGGGACGAGCCCCGCATCGCGCTCCTCTCCCCCGGCCCCGCCAACGAGACCTATTTCGAGCACGCCTACCTGGCCCGCGCCCTCGGCTTCCTCCTGGTCGAGGGCGGCGACCTGTCGGTCCGCCACGACGCCGTGTACCTGAGGACGGTAGACGGCCCTGTCCGCGCCGATGCGATCCTGCGCCGGCTCGACGCCGACTGGGCCGATCCCCTGGAGTTCAACGCCGCCTCCCGGCTCGGCGTCCCCGGCCTCGCCCAGGCGGTCCGCGCCGGCAACGTGGTGGTCGCCAACGCGCTCGGCTCCGGCCTCGTCGAGGCCCCCGCCCTCCTCGCCTTCCTGCCGGCCCTCGCACGCAAGCTCCTCGGCGAGGATCTCGTTCTGCCGAACCTCGCCACCTGGTGGTGCGGCGAAGAGGGCGCCCGCAAGGCCGTCCTGCAGGATTTCGCCGCCAAGGCGCTCCTGCCCGCCTTCGGCCGGACCCTCCGCGGCATCCTCGACAATGTCGGCACGCTCGGCGCCGCACTCGACCCGGCCGATGCGACCCGGCTGCGCAACCATGTCGAGCGGCGCGGCATCGATGTCATCGGCCAGGAGCCCGTCCGCCTCGCCACCACCCCGGTATGGTCGCAGGGCCGCCTGCAGCCCCGTCCCTATTCGCTGCGTGTCTTCGCCGCCCGCGGCCCCGACGGCGCCTGGACGGTGATGCCCGGCGGGCTCTGCCGGATCGCCGGCGGGCCCGACGCGCGCGGCCTCTCCATGCAGCGCGGCGGCCGGTCGGCCGATGTCTGGGTCCTCGCCGAGAAGCCGGTCGTCCCCGTCAACCTCATCCCCAACCCCGACGAGATCGAGGTCCGCCGCGAGACCGGCGGCCTGCCGAGCCGCGCCGCCGACAACCTCTACTGGCTTGGCCGCTACCTGGAACGCGCCGAGGCGACGCTCCGCCTCGCCCGCGGCCTCGCGGGCCAGACCGACGACGACGGGCCGGACGACGCCGACGAACCCGCCGCCCGCCGGATCGCGGACCTTCTCGCCGCCTGGGGGGCGACGCCCTTCGGCCTGGAGGATTTCGGCGAGATCGCCCGCGAGGCTCTCTTCGGGGCCTCGGCCGGCGCCGTTGCCCAGCTCGTGCGCGAGGCGCGCCGCACCGCTTCCGTGGTGCGTGACCGCATCTCGCCGGACGCCTGGCGCGCGCTCGCCGACCTGACGGGGTTCTTCCCCAGGCCGCCGGTGCGGGTCGAACTCGGGGCCGGCGAGCTCTTCGAGGCTGCCGACGCGGGGCTGCGCACGATAGCGGCCTTCACGGGCCTCGCCCACGAGAACATGTACCGTCCGGCCGGCTGGCGATTCCTGGACATGGGCGCAAGGGTCGAGCGCGCCATCGCGGTCGCCCGCTTCACCCGCCGCCTCGCCGAGGGCCCGGTCGGCTCCGACATGCTGATGCGGCTCCTCGACCTGACCGACAGCCAGGTCGTCTACCGGGCCCGCTACATCAACGGCGCCGCCCTGAAGCCGGTCGTCGACCTCATCCTCCTCGACGAGGCGAACCCGCGCTCGGTCGCCTTTCAGCTCGAGCGCTTGGTGGACCACCTGTGCCACCTCGCCGACCGCCACGAGGGCCGGCGGGCCGACCCGGCCGAACGGGCCGCGCTGAGGCTGTCCACGGCGCTGCGCACCGCCGAGGCGGCCGACTTCGATCCGGAGCGGATCATGGTGCTGGAAACGAGCCTCATGCAGGTGTCCGACGCCATCACGACGCGCTACTTCGGCGAGGCGCTGCCCGACGAGGCGACGGACGAGACGCCGATGCCGGAGACGCCGGCATGATCTACGCGGTCACGCACGTCACCCGCTACCACTACCGGGCGACCGTCCCCTACACGCGCTGCCTCCTGCGCCTGATGCCGGCCGACCGCCCCGGCCAGCGCGTGCTCGCCAGCGCGGTCACCATCGACCCGGCACCCGCCGAGCGCTCGGAGGCGGTCGACTTCTTCGGCAACCGACTCCTCCGCGCGACCACCCGCAAGGCCCACGACAGCCTCGAGATCCGCGCCGCCTCGACCGTCGCGGTCGAACCGCCGCCCTTGCCCCCGGAGGCTTCGATCCCGGCGTGGGAAACGGTAGCCGCGCTGGCGGCCGCCGGCCGCGACCTCGGCCCCGCCGCCCCGGTGCACGGCCTGTTCCCGAGCCGGCTCGTGCCGCTGTCCGAGGACGCCACCCGCTACGCCGCCGTCTCGTTCCCGCAAGGTCGCCGCCTTCTGGAAGCCGCCGTCGAGCTCAACCGCCGGATCAGGACCGACTTCACCTACGAGTCCGGCGCCACCGACGTGACCACCCCGGTCGCCCGGGTCCTCGCCACCCGCCGCGGGGTCTGCCAGGACTTCGCCCATGTCATGATCGCCGGCCTGCGCGGCCTCGGCCTCGCCGCCCGCTACGTCTCCGGCTACCTGCGCACCGTCCCCCCGCCCGGCCGGCCGCGCCTGCAGGGCGCCGACGCCACCCACGCCTGGGTCGAGGTGTGGTGCGGCCCCGCCGCCGGCTGGATCGGCCTCGACCCGACCAACGCCTGCCCGGCGCGCGAGAGCCACGTGGTCCTCGCGGTCGGCCGCGACTATGCGGACGTCTCCCCCGTCGACGGCGTCGTGCTGTCTTCCGGCGGCCAGGGCCTGTCGGTGGAGGTCGACGTCCTGGAGGTTCCGGAGCCGCCCCGTCAGACCGAGACGACGCCGGCCGCCTCGTCCATCAGGTCGCCATAGTGCCGGCGCAGCCGGGCCGTCATCGGCCCCGGCAGCCCGCCCGCGAAGTCGCGGCCGTCGATGCGCCGGACCGGGGTCAGCCCCCCGAAGGTGCCGGTCACGAAGGCCTCCTCGGCGTCGTAGACCTCCGCCAGGGTGAAGTCGGCGAGCCGGACCGGGATCCCGTGCCGCTCGCAGAGCTCAATCACGTGGGCCCGCGTGATGCCGTTGAAGCAATAGCCGCCCCGCGACGTCCGGACCTCGCCGTCCTTGACGAAGAAGAAGTTCGTCGCGTTGCAGCTCGACACGAAGCCGTTGGGGTCCAGCATCAGCGCCTCGTCGGCCCCGGCCTTGATGGCCTGGATCAGCGCCTGGATCAGGTTCAGCCGGCTGTGCGAGTTGAGCCGCATGTCGAACATGTCGGGCGGCGAGCAGCGGACCGTCGAGGTGAAGAGAGACAGGCCCGTGGACGCGAGTTCCGGCGAGGGCTGCTTGTACTCGGCCACGATGACGATGGTCGCCTTCGAGATCGTGTGGCGCGGGTCCTGGTTCGGCGTCTTCTTCAGCCCGCGCGTCACCATCAGCCGGATATGCACGCCGTCCCGCATCCCGTTGGCGGCGAGCATCCGGTCGAGCTCGGCCGCGAGCGCCGCCTTGGGCAGGCCGACGTCCATGTCGATGGCCCGGGCGCCGGCGTAGAGCCGGTCGAAGTGCCGGTCGGCGAACACGACCGTGCCCTTGTGCAGCCGGAAGCCTTCCCACACCCCGTCGCCGAGCACGAAGCCCGCATCGAAGACCGACACGCGGGCGTCCTCGCGGGCGACCAGGTCGCCGTTCAGGTAGATCTTGACCGCGGCGTTGCGCGGGTCCGAGGCGAAGTCCTGACTTCCGGCCATGGTATTATGGTCTCCGATCGAATGTGACATAAAGCTGACAGAGTAGTCGGGCCCGCATCGGCATTTTAGACATGACAAGAAGCTGACACGCAAGTCGGCCGTCAGCTTTGAGACCGCGGCCCATCAGAATAAGCACTGTCAGGTATGCCAGATATGTTGCGGTCATCTTCCCGATCGGTTACCACGGAAGAGGGTCGACGTCCCCACTCCAGAGCGCGCCGCGGCGGCGTTCTCCGGAGTGGGGAATCTGGCCCGATCCGCCGGACCTGCGCGGCCGCCCCGAACCGGGGCCGCCCGAACGGGTTCGTGTATCGAGATCTCGTGGCGAGGATTGCCCGCTCATGTTCCAGAACCTCTACCCCGAGATGATCGCGCTCACGCAGGTCATCTTCATCAACGTCGTGCTGTCCGGCGACAACGCCATCGTGGTCGGCATGGCGGCCGCCAACGTGCACCACTCGATCCGCAAGAAGGTGATCCTCTGGGGTATCGGCGGCGCCGTCGTGCTCCGCATTATCTTCGCGCTCATCGCCACCAAGCTCCTCTCGGTCGTCGGCCTCACGCTGGCGGGCGGCGTCCTGCTGCTCTGGGTGTGCTGGAAGATGTACCGCGAGATGACCGAGACCGTCGAGGAGGAGGAGGCCGCCGTCACGCTCGCCGAGGAGACCCTCGCCGAGGGGGCCCCCGCCGAGGTCGCCACCGCGGCCGGTGGCGCCGTCGCGGCGGGCGCGGTCATCTCGGAGGCGACCGCGCATGGCGGGACCAGCTTCACCGACGCCATGATGCAGATCGTGATCGCCGACGTCTCCATGTCGCTCGACAACGTCCTCGCGGTCGCGGGTGCCGCCAAGGAGCACCTCTGGATCCTGGTCGTCGGCCTCGTTCTGTCGGTCGCCCTGATGGGCGCGGCCGCCTCGCTGATCGCCCACCTGCTGACCCGCTACCGCTGGATCGCCTGGCTCGGTTTCGCGGTCATCCTCTACGTGGCCGTCGACATGGTCTGGCGCGGTTCCTACGAGGTCGCCTGCAACGGCACCGTGGACGCGGTCTGCGGACAGGGCATGGGCCACTACCTCAAGGCACGGATGTTCGGCGTCTGACGCCGGCCCACGGGCCCTTCCGCGTCTCCGTACCCTCCCGGATTGCCCGAGCCCCTGTCGTGGCCGACACTCGGGCAAAACCAGGGGAGGGTGGGGGATGTCTGAGGCGATCGAGGACCTGGAGGGCTCCGGGCCGGAGGCCCGGCGCCCCGACCCGGTGGTCAGACCCATCACACTGCCGGTCATTTTCGAGGCGCTCGGGGAAGGCCTGAGGGACTTCCAGGCCGCCCCGCTCTACGGCCTCTTCTTCGGCGCCATCTACGCCGCCGGCGGCCTCTTCATCGTGCTCGCCGCAACCCGTCTGGGAATGGGCTACCTTCCCTATCCGACCGCGGCCGGCTTCGCGCTGCTGGGCCCCTTCGTGGCCGTCGGCCTCTACGAGGTGAGCCGCCGGCGCGAGCACGGCATACCCTTGCGCTGGCGGCCGATCCTGCAGGTCGTCCTCGACCAGCGGCACCGCGAGCTCGGCTGGATGGCCTTCGTCACTCTCTTCGTCTTCGTGGTCTGGATGTACCAGATCCGGCTCCTGCTCGCCCTCTTCCTCGGCTTCCAGTCCTTCGCCACCTTCCGCGAGTTCCTCGGCGTGGTGCTGGGCACGCCGGAGGGCCTCCTGTTCCTGGCCATCGGCCATGTCATCGGGGCCGTCCTGTCCCTCGTCCTGTTCTCGCTGACGGTCGTCTCCTTCCCGCTTCTGCTCGACCGCGACGTCGATTTCATCACGGCCATGATCACGAGCGTGCGCGCCGTCACGACGAGCCCGGGCCCCATGCTGGTCTGGGCCGGCATCGTGGTGGTCCTGCTGATCGTTTCGCTGCTGCCGGCCTTCCTGGGGCTCCTCGTGGTGATGCCGATCCTCGGCCACACCACCTGGCATCTCTATCGACGCCTCGTCGAGCCGGCCCCGGCGCCCTGACCCTCACGGCTGCGCGGGATCGCGCAGCTTCAGTTCCAGGGTCTCGCCGTCGCGTTCGAGCACGATCGCCCGGCGCTGCACGTCCGCGATCGTCCAGCCCTCGATCTCCTCGCCCTGGCGCACCGTCAGCGTCCGGCCGTTGTCGGCGAACACGGCCATCCGCATGTCGCCGCCGATCACGACGCCCATCAGCTGGGCCGCCGGCGGCTGCACCGGCTCGGCCACGGGCACCGGGACGGCGGCCGGCTGCACGTCCGGCGCCGGCGGAGCCGCCGGCGCCCGCCGCGACGGCGAGAAGAGCGGCCGCTCGCGCGTCGCCACCAGAGCGCCGAGCCCGGGATCGTCGTGCTCGATCGAAGCCGCCGCCGCCGGCCCGGCGAGCACGGCCAGGAGCGCGAGGCCCGCGCGCGCCCTCACGACGCCCTCCGCCAGTGGCTGGTGACGGTGACGGTCGTGCGCAGGAGCCGCCCGGGATCCGCCTCCGCCTCGCCGTCGGTCCGCGCCGGCTGGATCGACAGTTCGTCGACGAAGCCGAAGGGCGCCTCGGTCTCGATCCGGTAGAGCGCCTTCTGGACGGCCTCGATGCCCGCCTCGAAGACCACCTGCAGCTCGACCCGCCGGTCCGGGTCCCCCTCCTCGCTGCGGAACAGGATCTGCGCCGAGAAGACCTGGCCCCCGGCCGCCTCGATGAGCCCGCGCACGCGCTGCTGCATGCCGGCCGCCGCGATGGTCTCGCTCTCACCGGGCAGGAACGGGTCGCGCTGGTCGGCCGGATCCCCCGCCCCGGCCCGCAGGGGCGTCTGGCGCTTGAGCGTGTCGAGGAGCCCCAGCCGCGCGTCCCGCTCCTCCATCAGCGCGGCGACGGACTGGAAGGACGATACCGCGACGACGAGGAACAGGAGCACCAGCCCGGCGAAGATCCCGAGCGCCACCGACTGTTCGCGGTTGGGCAGGATCATCGCATCACCCCCGCCGAGCGGACGGGCTCGACCTTCAGCTCGATGTGGAAGCGGTCCTGCCCGCCGGAGGGCAGCCGCGTGGTAGGCGCGAAGAAGGACACGGCCTCGAAGCGCGGCGAGGCCTCCAGCAGGGGCACCAGCTGCGCGCTGTCGGATGCGATGCCGGTGATGCGCAGCACGCCCCGTTCGATCCTGAGGTCGGTCAGCCAGGCACCGTCCGGCAGCACCTCCGAGAGCGCGTCGAGGAGGACCACCGCCGTCGGCGTGCCGGCCCTGAGCGCCCTCAGCCCGGCCGCCGGATCGCCCTTCGGCCGGTTGCGCTCGGCTGCCGTCGCCAGAACCGCCTTGCGCTCGCGTGCGAGGCCGTCCAGCTCGGCGATCTCCGTGTCCAGGGCGGTGCTCCACCAGGACGCCGCGCCGAGCACCACGACCGTGGCAACCACCAGGGCCGCCGCCGCGCCGCCGATCGCCCGCCGCACCTCCACCTCCCGCCGCGACGGATTGGCGGCGACCGTGATCGCAGGCCCGGCGCCGTCCGGAGCGACCAGCGAAAGGCGGGCCGGCCGGCATCCCGCCAGAAGCGCGACCGCCGGGGCCACGAGCTGCCGCGGCACGACGCCGATCGTCACCGCCACCCGCGCCGGATCCTCCGCGAGCGGCTCCGTGGCGCCGCCGAAATAGGTGTCGGCGACCCGCCACGGGGTCACGCGCTCCACCTGGTGGCGCAGGAAGGCGTCGAGATAGGGCACGCTCCGGGCCGCGACCGGGTCGAGCGCGCGCCGGATCATCCAGGCGGGCGGAACCTCGAGCGCGACGGTCGCCCCGGCCAGCCGGCTCCCGAGCGTCGGGGGATCGAACCGCGCCCCCGCACCCTCCGGCATGATCCGGCCGATCGGCGTGGCGGCGCCCGCCTCCGCGACCGTCCAGGCCCCGTCCGCGAAGGCGAGCCGGAAGCTGCCCGTCGGCGACAGACGGTCGAGCGCGGCGGCCGCGAAGCCCGCGAGGGTTCCGATCCACTGTCTCGTCCAGGTCTCGATCGACTGGAACATGGCTCCTCGCGTAAGCCGGGAACCCTTGCCGTCCGGCTAAGGGCCCGCGTGTTATTTGACCGATTCCCAGGCCAGCACGGACGGCCCGGCCCCGGCCTCCGCGCCCCCGACCACCGCCTCGTAGCGCCGCTCGAACCCGTCCCTGAGCACGATCCGGATCGCCGCGCGTACGGCCTTGCCCCCGTCGAGCCCGATGAAGGCGCGCGAGGCGTTCGGGAACGGCGCCGTGACGTCCTCCATCCGGGCGAAGGGCTGCCGCCGCAGGGCGAGGAAATCCTCCGTCCGCCGCCGGTCCCCGCCCATCAGGGCGAGCACCACCAGCGGGTCTGCCAGGATCGGATCCACCCGCGCGCTCCCCGAGGCGACCGTCACGGCCGGCGCGAGCCGCGCCAGGAGCCCCCGGCCCATCCCGAGCACGCCCTCGACCTCCGCCATATGCGAAAAGGGCCGGTTCGCCGGCCCCGACCGGCCGGCCGCGCGGTAGTCGTCGCGCTCCGCACCCGACGGTCGCTTGGCGCTGTCCGGGTCGCGCCAGTCGACCACCCGGTCGGCGAGTTCCCGCGCCACGCGCGGCTCCGCCCCGGCCGCCTCGAACAGCGTCGTCATGAGCTCCGGCGCCGCCAGGTTCAGGTCGACCCGCGCCGTCTCGGCCCGGTATTCCACGATCGCCTCGCCGTCCGCGAAGCGCGACCGGAAGGCGCCCGCCCGCGCCGCGTCCGGTCGCCCGGAGGCGACCGCGGCGGCCACCAGGTCGGTCGCCGCCTGCCCGAGCGCCTCCGCGCGCATCTCGTCGACAAACACCGTCGCGGACCGCACACCCGCCGAGGACGCCCTGAGGGCGACGACCGTCACGCTCGAGGCGACGAGCCCGAGCACCAGCACCATCAGGAGCACGGCCCCCCGCCGCGGGTCCGAGCCTTCGGCGCGCGCGCTCACGGCAGGGCATCCAGGTAGGGCAGGAGAAGGTGCACCGCGAAGGCCGCGGGCGCCAGGAAGGCGCCGAGCGGCACCGCGAGATCCCGCCCGCCCGGCGCGCCGCGCCGCCGCGCGACCAGCACGGCCGCCAGCGCCGCGACCGCCGCCGCCTGCAGGGCGAGCGCCTGCGCGCCCCAGTCGAGCCAGACGCCGAGCGCCCCGGCGAGCTTCACGTCCCCGAATCCGAGCCCCTCGCGCCCGGCGAGCCGCATGTGCACAGCCCGGACCGCCCAGAAGGCGGCCAGCGCCCCGAGGCCCTGCAGGGCGGCCAGGACAACGGCATCCCGGACCGTCTCGCCGCCGGGCAGGAGCACGGCCGCCCGCAGGAGGCCGACGGCCGCGATGGCCGCCGAGGCGAGGTCGGGTATCGTGTAGTCGGCGAGATCGCTCGCCACCACGACGAGGACCAGGGCCCAGAGCACGATCGCGAAGCCGGCCTCGCCCGGGTCCGCGAGCGCCGCCGCGGCGAGCGCGCCGAGGCCACCCGCCGCCACCCAGGCCCCGCGGCCTCCCGGCTTGCCTCTCGTCCCGGCCTCCGCCATTCCCGTCTCCTCAGCGCGGCAGGGTCATGGGCTGGCGCATGTTGACCATGCGGGCCCGGAATTCCTCCGAGATCGACTGCGCGTCGACCTGGTCGCGCATGATCTGCGGCTTGATGAAGATGATGAGCTCCTTGCGCTCGGCCACGTTCGTGTTGGTCGACAGGATCTCGTTGATGAACTTGATGTCCACGAGCCCGGGAATGCCCGACCGCCCGCGCTCCTGCCGCTCGGTGATGAGGCCCGCGAGCATCACCGTCTGGCCGCTCGAGACCGCGATCTGGCTGCGGATGCGGCGCTGCGCGATGGTCGGCGTCAGGGTCTGCCCGCCGGTCTTGTCGACGACGTTCGAGATCTCCTGCTCCACCTCGAGGGTCACGACACCGTTGGCGTTCACCCGCGGCAGCACCCGGAGGATGATGCCGGTGTCGCGGAACTCGACGTTGTTGACCACCGGCGCGGTCGGGTTCTCCACCGAGGTCGCCGACCGGGTCGTGATCGGGACCTGGTCGCCGACCTGCAGGACCGCAGGCTGGTTGTCGATCACCACGAGCGAGGGCGAGGACAGGATCTTGACGTTGGTCATGCTGCGCAGCGCGTCGAGCACGAAGCGCGGGTCCGACGCCCGGCCGACCAGCAGGTTCAGGCCCGGGAAGGTCCGGGTCAGGTTGGCCTGGTTCGAGTAGCTGACCGAGCCGGGCGTCTTGATCCCCAGGTCGGTGTTCTTGAGGAAGAACTGCACCCCGTAGTTGAGATCGTCCGAAAGCTTCACCTCCGCGATGGTGGCCTCGATGGCGACCTGCACGGGTGGCCGGTCGAGTTCGCGGATGGTCCGCTCGATCTGCCGGTACTCGCCCGCGGACGCATAGATCAGGAGCGAGTTGTTCATCACGTCCGGCGTGATCCGCACGTTCGGCATCAGGGCGCGCCCCCCGCCGCTGCCGCCCCCGCCGCCCCCGCCGTAGCTCGACGACGACCCGCCGCGCGAGGGGTCGGAGCCGTCGTCGGAGGCACTGGACGCCGAGGCGGGATTGGATGCGGAGCCGAAGCTCGCGAAGGCCGAGCCGATGCGCGACTGGGGCGCCGCGCCCGCCATCGCGGTGCCGGCCCCGCCCATGCCCGAGCCCGCCGCGGGCGCATGCGCCGTCGTCCCGCCGCTATCGCCGCCGGAGGGCTCCAGCGCGTCGCGGTCGCGCGAGCCCGCCGCCCCGTTGCCCCGGCCGGCGTAGATGTCGTTGAGCAGGGCGGCGACGTTCTTGGCCTGGCCGTATTTCAACCGGTAGACCTTGACCCCGCTCGCCGCCTGGTCGGCGCGGTCGAGGCGCTTCACCCAGCGGCCCACCATGTCGATGCCGTCCCGCCGCCGCGACACGACCAGGACGGCGTTGAGCCGGCCCATCGGCTGCATGACGACCTGGCCCTGCCCGAGCCCGCCCTCGCCGGAATCCAGGATCCGCTGCAGTTCCGAGATGATGGTCTCGGGCGACGAGTTGGCGAGCGGGAAGATCCCGACCGACTGGTCCTTCATGTAGTCGGCGTCGACCAGCGACGCGGCGTCGATCACCGCCTTGCGCTCCGCCGAGGTGCCCTGGACGAGGACGTAGCCGGTGGCCGGGTCGACCTTCAGCGAGCCCGGCCGGCTCGCGAAGCTCTCCAGCACGCGGGCGACGGTCTGGGCCGACACGTACTTCACGGGAATGACCGAGGTGCCGTAGCCCTCGCCGGCGTTGCCGACGTCGAAGTTGCCCGAGCCGACGGCCTCGCTGACCGGTGTCAGCCGGTAGGTGCCGCCCTCCTTGACGACCGCCACGTTGACGGCCTTCAGGGTCGTCTCCAGCACGGTGATCAGCCGGTTGCGCGGGATCGCCCGCGCCGAGGTGAGGCTGACGGTGCCGGAGGCCCGCGGGTCGACCGTGTAGTTCTGCGCCAGGATGTCGCCCAGGATCGACTTGGCGAGGGCCGAGATCTCCACGCTCTCGAAATTGAGCACGTAGCCGTCGCCTTCCGCCACGACGGACCCTTCGGGGACGCCGTCGGCGTTGCCCCCCACGCTGCCCGTGACGGTGCGGTCGACCCGGCCGTCCGCCAGGTAGCGCTGGACCCGCGCGACCGCCCCGCCGCCTTGCGTCCCGTAGCTGCCGCCCGCCTCGTGGCGGCGCGCCGCCAGATCGTTGGCGCCCATGCCGGTGAACTGCTGGGTGAAGCTGCCCGAGGTGTCCTTCTGCCCGCAACCGCCGACCAGCGCGACCGCGGCCGCCAGCGCCAGGGCGCGGACCGCACGCGCGGTCCCCTGTCCGCGGGACGTCCGTGGCCCGGTCCGGCCCGGCAGGTCCGCGCGGCCCGGGAGGGGCGAGGCGGTCGATCTCGGCTTCAGGTCCATGGGACTGTGCGAACGCCCGATTAAGAATGACGAACGGGCGGTTAAGCCTCGTTCCGCGGGGCAACTATTCGCCAAGGATGGTTAACGAAACATTGAGACCGGGATTTGCCCCGGGGGCTGAGGTGTCCCTAGGGAAGAGCCCATCGGGGTCGATTTATTAGAGACCTGTTAACCAACTCCCGGCGAGACTTAGGTGACGCAGTCCGCCCGCCGCACCGGCGGGCCATGCGGCGGACCGAAGGAACGGGGATGACGATCTCGGACAGCCGGACCGCAGCTCCGACGCGCCGCGCTTGAGGCCCGCCATGACGAGCCTCGCCGAGCGCCTCGTCGAAGGGGGCCATCTCGATCCCGACCGGCTGCCCTCCAAGGGGGCCGGGGACGACGCCACGCGCGCCTACCGCAAGCTCCTCGAAGTCTCGGGCATGGTCGCGGCCCGCTTCGCCGAGGTCGCCGCCGAGCACCACGGCCTGCCCCGCGCGCGGCTCGAGGACATCCTCGCCGGTCAGTCGCTCGCCGAGCGCTTCTCGCGCCTCTACCTGACCGACGCGGGCATGATCCCCTATCGCCACCGCGACGGCAGCCTGCGCCTGGCGGTGGCGGACCCGAGCCGCCGGGACGCCATCGACGCCATCCTGCTGACGCTCGGCCCGGAGACCCGGATCGAGGTCGCCGGCTTCGACGAGGTCGAGATCGCCCTGGAGCGCGCCGGGGAGGCCGAGGACGCCCGCCAGGAGGATCCGGACGGCGACCAGCCGGCCCCGCAAGGCCACGAGAATCTGGACGAACTGCGCGACCTGGCGAGCGGCGCCCCGGTGGTGCGCGCCGTCGAGGAGCTGTTCGAGCGGGCGGTCTCCATGCGCGCCACCGACATCCACGTCGAGCCGACCCGCCGCGACACGCAGGTCCGGCTGCGCATCGACGGCGTCCTCAGGTCGATCCCTTCCCCGCGCGTGCCCCACCGCGCGCTCGTCTCCCGCATCAAGATCCTGTCCGGCCTCAACATCGCGGAGCACCGCCTGCCCCAGGACGGCCGTACCCGCACCAAGGTGCGCGGCCGGGACTACGACGTCCGCGTCGCCGTCATGCCCACGACCGCCGGCGAGGCCGTGATCCTCCGCCTGCTGGAGCGGTCCGGCAAGCTGGTCGAACTCGCCCAGCTCGGCCTGCGCCAGCGCGACGGCGAGGTCCTGCGCCGGCAGATCGAGATGCCCTACGGCCTCGTCGTCGTCACCGGCCCGACCGGCAGCGGCAAGACCACCACGCTGGCCGCCTGCATCGCCGCCCTCAACGACCAGACCCGCAAGATCCTGACCGTCGAGGACCCGGTCGAATACGAGATCCCCGGCGTCAGCCAGTCCCAGGTCCGCCCCAATGTCGGCCTGACCTTCGCCTCCGCGCTACGCGCCTTCCTGCGCCAGGACCCGGACGTGATCATGGTCGGCGAGGTGCGCGACAAGGAGACCGCCGACATCGCCATCCAGGCCTCGCTGACCGGCCACCTGGTGATGACGACCCTCCACACCAACACGGCCGCGGCGGCGGTCACCCGCCTCGTCGACATGGGCGTCGAGCCCTTCCTGATCGCCTCGTCCCTGCGCGCCGTGGTCGGCCAGCGCCTCGTCCGCATCCTGTGCCCCGATTGCCGCCGGAAGCGGAAGCTGCAGGCCCGCGACTTCGACAAGAATCCCCGCTTCGCCGCCATCGGCCTGGAGCCGGGCGCGACCGTGTGGGAGCCGCAGGGCTGCGACCGCTGCGCCGGCATCGGCTACCGCGGCCGCCGCGCCATCTTCGAGGTGCTCGAGGTCAGCGAGCCGATCCGCCGCCTGATCCTCTCCGGCAGCGACGACCGCGCCGTCGAGGCGGAGGCGCGCCGGGAGGGCATGAGCACCATGATCGAGGACGGCCGCGCCAAGTCCCTCGACGGATCGACCTCGGTGGACGAGGTCTTCCGCGTCGCCGCGCTGCGCTAGGGAGCCCGGCACCCGATGGCTCGCTTCGCCTACACCGCGCTCGCCAGCGACGGCCGCTCCCTCACCGGAGAGGCCGAGGCCGCCGACGAATTCGGCGTCGCCAACGAGCTCGGCGCCCGCGGGCTGATGCTGGTCGAGGCGAAGCGGCTGGCGTCCGCGGGCGGGGGCGCGAGCCTCTTCGCCACCCGCGTCGACCCGCGCGCCGTCACGCGCTTCCTCGGCGACCTGGCGCTCATGCTGAGGAGCGGCCTCACCATCGACGAGGCGCTCCTCCTCGCCTCGGAGGACCTGAAAGGCGGCCTCCGGGACACCGTCCGGACCCTGCGCAGCGACATCCTGGCCGGCAGCGGCGTGGTGCAGAGCCTGGAGCGTCACGGCGAGGTATTCCCCCCCGAGGTGGTCGCCATGGCCAAGGTGGCGGAAGCCACCGGCCACCTCGACCGGGTCCTGGCCGCCGTCGCGGCCCAGCGCGCCCGCAGCCACGCGCTCGCCGACAAGGTCGGCGCCGCCCTGCGCTACCCGGCCTTCCTGCTCGTCGGCGCCGTCGGCGTGCTGACCTTCTTCCTCGTCAGCGTCGTCCCGCAATTCGCCGGGCTGATCGCCGATTCGGGCGGCAATCCGGGGGCGCTCGTCACCGCCGTCCTGGGCCTCTCCGCCTGGCTCGCCGCCAACTTCGACCTGGTCGGCGGCGTGCTGATCGCCGTCCTCTCCGCCGGCCTGCTGGGATCCCGCGTCAAGTCGGTCCGCGACGGCTTCATCCGCTCCGCCACCACCCTGCCGATCGTGCGCGGCGTCTGGTCCCTGCGCCGGACGGCGCTCTTCACCACCAACCTCGGCACCCTGCTCGGGCAGGGTGTGCCCCTCTCCGAAGCCCTGAAGGTGCTGGAGAGCATCCTCGGCCCGGCCGGCCAGGAGGCCGTCGCCGCCGTCGGCGACGAGGTCCGCCGCGGCGGACGGCTGAGCGAGGCCCTGGGCCGGGTCGACCTCCTGCCCGACGTCGCCGTCCGCATGCTGCGCATGGGCGAGGAGACCGGCGAGCTCGCCACCGTCGCCGCCGAGGCGGGCGCCCTCTACGAGAAGAAACTCACCGACCGCCTCGACCGGGTCGGCGCCCTGGTGGGCCCGATCGCCATCATCACCATCGCGGTGGTGATCGGCGGGCTGATGGTCACGATCATGTCGGCGCTGATGAGCGTCAACCAGCTGGTGCAATGATGGAACACCCGACAGTCCCCCTCCCGCGGCTCCGTCCGGCCGGCAAGCTCCTCGCGGAGCCCGGCATCGTCGACCTCGCCGGACGCCGTCGCCGGCCCGACCCGCGCCGCTCGGGCTTCACCCTGGTGGAGATGCTGGTCGTCCTGGTCATCATCGGCCTCCTGGTCGGCCTCGTGGGGCCGCGCGTCTTCAACCAGCTGTCCGATGCCAAGACCAAGACCGCGCGCATCCAGCTCGAGAGCTTCACCAACGCGCTGGACCTCTTCTTCCTCGACATGGGCCGCTATCCGACCACCGCCGAGGGCCTCAACGCCCTGATGGCCCGCCCCAGCAACGCGGGCACCTGGAACGGCCCGTACCTGCGCGGCAACGGCGTCCCCAAGGACCCTTGGAACAACGCCTACGTGTATCGCTCGCCGGGCCAGGGCCGCCCCTACGAGATCGTCTCGCTCGGCTCGGACGGCCGCGAGGGAGGGAGCGACAGTGCCGCCGACGTCCTCAGCTGGCAGCGCTGAGTGCCCGGGCCGCCACCGCCGCGCCGGCTTCGTCCTCCTGGAGGTGATCCCGGCGCTGATCATCTTCGGCCTGATGGTCATGATGGCCTTCCCGGCGATCCCGCGCGGGACCGGCGCGGCGCGCCTCCTGGCGACCGCCGTCGACGCCGCCGCCCTCCTGCGCGAGACCCGGACGGCCTCGATCGCCAGCGGGCGCGAGCAGGCCGCCGTCTTCGACACGCGGCAGCGCAGCCTGAGCCTCGGCGGACGCAGCGTCGCGGTCCCGCGCGACGTCGACGCCTCCCTGCTGTCCGGCGACACCTGCCGGCGCGACGGCGACCGGGTCGGGATTCTGTTCCGGCCGGACGGGACGAGCTGCGGCGGCGTGCTCCGCCTCGCGAAGGGACCCCGCGCCTTCCGGGTCCGCGTCAACTGGGCGACCGGCAATGTGGCGATCCTCGAAGGCGTCTGACCGCGGACGGAACGCGGCCGCGGCGCCCGCCGCGGATCCGCGCGCCGGCTTCTCGCTGATCGAGGTCCTGGTCGCCATCGTGATCGCCAGCCTGATGGTCACCACCCTGTCGCGCGCCCTGTCGGGCGCCTGGGCGGGGGCGCGCGCGCCCGCCGACACGCTCGCCGCCGTGACCGTGGCGCGCGGTGTCATCGGCGCCCTCAGGGCCGAGCCGGACAGCATCCCCACGGCCGGGCCGGGGCGCGCCGGCGACTACCGCTACGAGGTGACCACCCGGCCGGCCCTCATCGAATACCTGCGCCCGCCCGTCCCGCCCGCCCCGCTCGACGGCGCGGCGAAGCGGTCCGAGCCGCAGGCCGCGGGCGCCGGCGGCTCGGCCGCTCCTCCCGCCAGGCCGGCCGCGGCCCCGACCCCGCCCCCGCAGCCTGTCGACATCGCCGTCGTGGTCACCACCCCCTCCGGCCGGAGCGTCCGCCTTGAGACCGCCAAGCTCCTTCCGGCCCGCTGAGGCCCTCCGGCGCCGCGGCCGAGGCCGCACGGCCGGCTTCTCGCTCGTCGAGGTGATCGCCGCCCTCGTGCTCACCGTGGCGCTGGTCGCCGCCCTGATGCCCTTCGCCGGCACCGTCGCGGCGCGCTGGATGACCGGCCAGCGCAAGATCGAGGACGCGGACCTGTGGATGCGGGCGACCGCGCGCCTCGGCGACGACCTCGCCCGTGCCGTGCCGGTCATGACGGGCGACGAGAAGACCCCCCGCCTCGTCTTCCGGGCCGGCAGCCGCGAGGTGGTCTTCGTCCGCCCGGCCCTTTCGGCCGCCGCCGGCGCGGCGCTCGAGGCCGTTGCGCTCACGGTCGAGGCCGCGGACGACGGCGAGGCCCTGGTCCGCCGGTCGGTCCCCTACGAGCCCGGGGCGGCGGACCGCGACCCGCGGGAATTTGCCGGCGCGACCACGATCGCCTCCGGCCCCTACCGGTTCAGCTTCGCCTCCGTCTCCGCCAAGGGCGAGCGGCGCGACGACTGGACCGACCCGAAAGCCATGCCGCGCCTCCTGGAACTGACCGTCGCGCCGGCGTCGGGCCGCGCGGCGCCCCCGGTGCCGATCGCCCTGCCGGTCCTCGCCGCGGCCCCGCGCGCCGCCCAGCCGGCCCAGCCCGCCGCGCCCGGCCAGAAGCCGGCCGAGTCCGGCGGCGCCGAGAAGGTCCCCCTGCGCTAGTCCGGCCCCGGCCGATCCGTGCTATCCCTCGGCGAAAACGGGAGGACGGCATGCCGAAGCTGGTCGTGGTCGGATCGATCAACATGGACCTCGTGGTCACCGCCGAGCGTTTCCCCGGCCCCGGCGAGACCATCCCGGGCACCGGCTTCGCCCGCTACGCCGGCGGCAAGGGCGCCAACCAGGCGGTCGCGGCCGCCCGCGCGGGGGCGGCCGTCACCTTCGTCGGCGCCGTGGGCGACGACCCCTTCGGAGCGTCGCTCACGCAAGGCCTGGCCCGGGACGGGATCGACGTCGCGCGCATCCGGGTTCTGCCCGGCACCCCGACCGGGACGGCCGTCATCACGGTCGCCAGGGCGGAGAACACCATCGTGGTGGTGGCCGGCGCCAACGGCGAGATCCGGCCCGAGGACGCCGCCGCCGTCCCGCTCTCGCCCGGCGACCGGGTCGTGGCCCAGCTCGAAGTCCCGCTCGCCGCCATCCGCGCCGCCTTCGAACAGGCCCGCGCCGCCGGCGCCGGCACGCTCCTCAACGCCGCCCCGGCCCTCGAGGAGGCCCGCGCGCTGCTGCCCCTCGTCGACATCCTGGTCGTCAACGAGCACGAACTCGGGCTTCTGGCCGGTCGCGCCGTCGATGCGAACCGTGCCGACGAGGTCGCCGACGCCGCCGCCCGGCTCCGCGCGACGGGCTGCGGCACCGTGGTGGTCACCCTCGGGGCCGCGGGGGCGGTCGCGTTCGGCGGCGGTGCGGAGCGGGTCGAGGCGCGCGGCCATCGGGTCGCCGCCGTCGACACCACCGGCGCCGGCGACTGCTTCGTCGGCGCGCTCGCCGCCGAACTCGCCCGCGGCGAGGACCTCGCCGCCGCCCTGCGCTTCGCCAATGCCGCGGCGGCCGTCTCGGTTGGCCTACCGGGCGCCGTGCCGTCCATGCCGACCCGGGCGGAAGTCGACGCCATGCTTGCCGGAAAGTGAGGCACCTCGGTCGATTTGCCGGTGACGGCCCGGCCCGCGCGGGCTATTTTGTCCGAGAATTACCGCAAACCCGGCCCGCATGACCGAAACGCCGCACCTGATCGCCGTCGACTGGGGGACGTCCTCGTTCCGCGCCGCGCTGCTGGCCGGGGACGGCCGCGCCATGGCCGAGGCGCAGGGGCCGGACGGCATCACCAGGGTGCCGGACCGCGCCTTCGCGGCGACGCTGTTCCGGCATGTCGGACCCTGGCTCGACCGGCACGGACCCCTGCCCGTCCTGCTCTCGGGCATGATCGGCAGCCGCAACGGCTGGGTCGAGGTGCCGCATGTGCCCTGCCCGGCCGGCTTCGCCGACCTTGCCCGCGGGACGCGGCGCGTCGAGGACCGGGTGCCGCTCGTCTTCGTCTCGGGCCTCTCGTCGGCGGATTCCGACGGCCTGCCGGACGTCATGCGCGGCGAGGAGGTGCAGATCTTCGGCGCCGCCGGGGGCCTGCACGACGCCGAGGTGGTCCTGCCCGGCAGCCACTCCAAGTGGGCGCGGCTGCGGGACGGCCGCGTCGCCGGCTTCGCCACCCACATGACCGGCGAGCTGTTCGCGGCGATCCGGCACCACACCATCATCGGCCAGCTCGCCGAGGGCGACGAGCCGGACCCGGAGGCCTTCGCGGCCGGGGTCGAGCGCACGCGCCGCGACCCGGCCCTCGCCCACGCGGTCTTCACGGCCCGGACCCTGCCGCTGGCCGGACGCCTGCCGGCCCACTCCGTGTCGGCCTACCTGTCCGGCATCCTGATCGGCGCCGAGCTCGCCGCCGCCCTGCCGGGCCTGGACCGAAGCCTCCCCGCCGTCGTGGTCGGAGACCCGCGGCTCGCCGCCCTCTACCGCGACGCCGCCCGCCTCTTCGGCCTGGATCTCGCCCCGGGGCCGGCCGACGCGGCCTTCCGGGGCCTCTTCGCCCTCGCGCGTGCCATGGAGTTGGTTCCGTGACCTTCGACGAGGCCTTCGCGGCCCTGCCCCTGGTGGCCATCCTGCGCGGCATCCGCACCGACGAGGCGGAGCCGGTCGTCGCCGCCCTGGTCGAGGCCGGCTTCCGACTGATCGAGGTGCCGCTCAACTCTCCCGACCCGTTCGCCACCATCGCCGGCCTGGTCCGCCGCTTCGGCGAGGCCGCCCTCTTCGGCGCCGGGACGGTGCTCACGCCCGCCGAGGCGCAGGCCGTCGCGGCGACCGGCGCGGGGCTCGTCGTCTCGCCCAACACCGACCCGGCCGTGATCCGCGCCACCAAGGCGGCGGGCCTCGCCTCGCTGCCGGGAGCCGCGACTCCGACGGAGGCCTTCGCGGCCCTCGCGGCCGGCGCCGACGGGGTCAAGCTCTTCCCCGCCGAGGGTCTTCCGCCGGAGGTACTGAAGGCCTGGCGCGCGGTGCTGCCGCCCGGCACGCGCCTCCTGCCGGTGGGCGGCATCGACCCCGCCCGCATGGCGCCCTACCGGGCGGCGGGCGCCGACGGCTTCGGTCTCGGATCCGCCCTCTACAAGCCCGGCATGACGGCCCGCGACGTCGGCACGCGCGCCGAGGCCTTCGTGGCGACGTGGCGCGGCGGAGTGGGCGCTTGATTCGCGGGATCGCATCGGGCCTTCTCGTCAGGGGGGAATTGCCATGAGCCTCAGGGAGAAAGTCCGGCCGGAACGCCGCGCCGCGGCGGTGCCGACGGCGCCGAACGACCGCCGTCGCCTGCACGGCTCCATCGCGCACGACCTCGCGGTCGCGATCGTGGGCGGCCGCTACCGGCCGGGCGACGTGCTGCCCAACGAGGACCTGTTCAGCCAGCAGCTCTCGGTCTCGCGCACCGCCTACCGGGAGGCGGTGCGCATCCTCGCCGCCAAGGGGCTCGTCGAGAGCCGGCCGAAGACCGGTACCCGGATCTGCGACCGCACCCGGTGGAACATCATCGACCCCGACGTGCTCGCCTGGCATCTCGAGGCTGCCCCGAGCGACGGCCTGATCGATGCGCTCTTCGAACTCCGCCGCATCGTCGAGCCCGCAGCCGCCGGGATGGCGGCGGAACGCCGGACCGACGACGACCTCGCCGCCATGCTCACCGCCCTGACCCTGATGGAGAGGGACGGGCTCTCTTCCGAGCGCGCCCTGCAGGCCGACCTCGAATTCCACCACGCCATCCTGGTGGCGACCGGCAACGAGCCCCTGACGGCGCTCTCCAGCGGCATCGGCACCACCATCCGCTGGACCACCACGTTCAAGCAGAGGACCGGCACCCTGCCGCGCGATCCCCTGGCCGAGCACCGGCAGGTTTTCGAGGCCATCCAGGCCCGCGACGCCGCCGGCGCCCGCGCGACCATGACGGCCCTGATCGACCAGGCCCTCGCCGCCACCCGCGACGCGTTCACGAAGAGCCGGGCCTGACCCGGCCGACGACAACCACCAAGATCCGAGGAGACATTCCATGAGCGGCGCCATCTACCCCGACCTCGAAGGCAAGGTCGTGCTCGTCACCGGCGGCGGCTCCGGCATCGGCGCCGAGATCGTCCGCCACTTCGCCCGCCAGAAGAGCCGCGTGGTGTTCGTCGACATCGCCCGCGAGGCGTCCGAGGCCGTCGTGGCCGGGTGTCGCGACGCCGGCGGCGACGTGACCTTCAAATATTGCGACCTGACCGACATTCCGTCCCTGAAGCGCGCGATCGCGGAGGTCCGCAACCAGACCGGCCCCGTCCAGATCCTGATCAACAACGCGGCCCATGACGAGCGCCACCCCACCGAGACCGTCACCGAGGAGCTCTGGGACGACCGCATCGCCGTCAACCTGAAGCACCAGTTCTTCGCCGCCCAGGCGGTCCTGCCCGACATGCGCGAGGCGCGCGCCGGTGCGATCGTCAACTTCGGCTCGGTCAGCTGGATGGTCGGCCAGGGCGGGATGGCGGCCTACACGGCGGCCAAGTCGGCGGTGCTCGGCCTCACACGCTCGCTGGCGCGCGACTACGGTCCCTACAATGTCCGCGTCAACGCGATCGCGCCGGGCTGGATCATGACCGAGCGCCAGATCACCAAGTGGATGACCCCGGAGGGCGAGGTGGAGCTGATGCAGCGCCAGTGCCTGAAGCGCAAGATGGTGCCCGCCGACATCGCCAAGTTCACCGTCTTCCTCGCCTCCGACGAAGCCTCCGGCTGCACCAACCAGCATTACGTGGTCGACGGCGGCTGGGTCTGACCCGGCCTCGCCCACGGGCCGGCGCGGGAACGCTCCGCCGCGCCGGGCGTTGGCCAGGAAGGCGGGAGGACCCGATGTCGACAGACCAGATCCGCGACAATCCCGAGCGCAGCCGTTTCGAGCTCGACGTGGCCGGGGAGATCGTCTTCGCCGACTACCGCCGGCGCGGCGACCTCCTGCTCGTCACCCACGTCGAGGCGCCGCGCCCCCTGCGCGGCACCGGGGCGGCGGACCGCCTGATGCGCGGCGTGGCCGAGACGGCCCGCAGCGAAGGCCTGAAGCTCGCGCCCATCTGCGGCTATGCGGCCGCCTGGATGAGGCGGCACCGCGAATTCGCCGACCTTCTCGACTGACCCGCCTTCATCGGTCGTCGCCGTCCGCGGGCGCCCCCTCGCCGACGCGTAGCGCCATGCAGGCGGCCGAGAGCAGGATGGCGGCGGCCGAAGTCAGCGGATACTCCAGACCGGCGGCGGCCAGGCCGGCCAGCAGGAACATCAGGGAGATCTCGAACACGGGTCGGACCCTTTCGGGAACGGTTGAGACGCCAGAGGTTCCATCAAACGCCCGAGCCGCCGCTTTGTTCGACGGGGCTGTCCCAATCCGCGCGCCGACGGCGGCTCCCCTGGCGCAGGACGGCGCGCCGCCGGCCTCGCGGCCCGGAACCGTGCCTCGCCGAAAGACGTTGATCCTGAGGCCGGACACGTCGGTGGCCGGCCCGGAGCCCCCATGTCCCTTGCCGAATCGATCGCCCCGCATCTCCCCTATCTGCGACGCTACGCACGCGCTCTGACCGGATCGCAGACGGAGGGCGATGCGCGGGTCGCGGATCTGCTCCGCGCCGTGATCGCGGACCCCTCCGTCTTCCCCCAGCACCTGGGCCCGAGGATCGGGCTCTACCGGCTGTTCACCCGTCTTTCGGGCCCGCCTCGACCCGCCGTGCCGGTCGAGGCCCCGGCCTGGGAAGCGAAGGCGCGCGAGAACCTGCAGGCGCTGCCGCCCTATCCGCGCCAGGCCTTCCTGCTGGTCGCCGTCGAAGACTTTTCGGCCGCCGAGGCCGCGACCATCCTGGACGTGGACACCCATGTCTTCGGCCATCTCCTCGGCGTCGCCGGCCACGAGCTCGCCGACCAGCTGAGGACCGAGGTCCTGATCATCGAGGACGAGCCGCTGATCGCCATGGACCTGGAATCCCTGGTGGGCGCGCTCGGCCACCGCATCACCGGCGTCGCCCGCACCCGCCGCGACGCGCTCTTCCTCGCCCGCGACGACCCGCCCGGCCTGATCCTGGCCGACATCCAGCTCGCCGACGGCAGTTCCGGCCTGGACGCCGTCAACGAGATCCTGGCCGATCGCGAGGTCCCGGTCGTGTTCATCACCGCCTACCCCGAACGGCTCCTGACCGGCCTCCGGCCGGAACCGGCCTTCCTGGTCACCAAGCCGTTCCAGACCGAGATGGTCGAGGCGCTGATCGCGCAGGCGCTCTTCTTCGACACCCGCGCGAGGCTCGCCCCCGCGGAGGGCCGCGCCGGCTGACGGCCGGTCAGCGGTGGCTCAGGACTCCCGGCCGTACCAAGCCCGGCCGCACGCGGTCGCGCGCATAGGCGACCAGCAGCGTGGCGCCGCGCGGACCCGGCTCGAAGTCTGCGGCCCCGCCGTCGGCCACGGCCGCCGCGAAACTCGGCAGCGGCATGGCCCCGCCGAGCCGTCCTTCGCCCGCCACCACCAGTACCCAAGTCTCCTCCGCGAACTCCAGCCGACACGGCCGGCCCGGCTGCAGGACAACCCGTTCGAGCACCAGGTCCGGCCCTTCGACCAGCACCGTCCGCCCCTGGTCCACCTGGACGGATCCCGGGATGTCGGGCCCGGGCCCGAGGTCCGCGGCCGCGATCCCGGCCTCCACGTCGAGCGGTTGCCCGCGCCGGTAGTCGTGCAGGATGAGGGCCTCCTCACGCTCCGGCCCCACCACCGCCAACACGAGGCCGCCGCCGATCGCATGCAGCACCCCCGCCGGAATCGGCAAGGCGTCCCCGGCCTTGACGCCGATCCAGCGCAGGAGCCGGGGCAGTACCTGCAGGTCGAGCGCGGCATGCACCGCATCGGCTGTCGCCTCCTTGCGCAGCCCGTGCCCGATGCGCGCCTCCGGGCCGGCCTGCAGGACGTAGCAGGCCTCGCCGCCGCGTCCCGGCGGATGCACCTCGACCGCCACCGGTTCCCCGGCCAGTACGAGCCGCAGGCCGAGTCTCCCGGCCGCCATGGTGTCCGGCCGCCGGAACCGCACCTCGCCGACCCTCTCGATGCCGCCGCCGGGCTCGAAGCCGAAATGCGCCGCGGGAATGCCCCAGGGCCGGGCGACAGCCTCGGAGGCCGCCAGCGCTATGGTCATGCTCCGATCCTTCGCAACGCCGTTGCGCCCGAACGCGCAGCCCCGTGCGGGCGTTCCGAACCAATTTCGTACGATTCCGACCAGAAAGACGCGAACCGGCGCGGGTGCCCGGGAACCGGACTCCCGACAGCGTGTTGTCACCGACAGGCAGCCCTGGATATCGCCATGCCCGCGAAAGACCCCGCATCCCGCGCCCGCCCGTCCGACATCACGACCCCGCGGCTCGTCGTCGACATGATCGACGGCATCGGCAAGGACCTGCGCCGGAGGCTCGACGGCACGCGCCACGACCCGCTCAGCGAGGATCTCGAGGCGCTCCTGCGGGACGCCCGCGAGGCGGACGGCGAGGGTCGCCGCTGAGCGGTCACGCCGCCTCCCGTTCCAGCCGCGCGCGCAGGAGCCCCATCACGGCGACCTCCTCGGTCGTCAGCCGGTCGAGCCCGTCCCGGAGCTCGGCCTCGATCTCCTCCTTGACCTCGAGCGCCAGCGCCCCGTCCAGGTAGCTCGCCACCACCTCCGGATGCACGTAGCACTTCCGGCAGATGGTCGGCGTGTTGCCGAGCCTCGCGGCGACCTGCTCGATGGCCGTCTTGACGTTCTTCTTCGAGAGCACGTGATTGTCGATCTTCTGGTATTCGTGAAGGGTCACGGCGGCCAGCACCGTCCCGCCCCAGGTGCGGAAGTCCTTGGCGGTGATGTCCTGCCCGGTGATCTCCTTCAGGTACCGGTTCACGTCCTCGGACTTCACAGCCTGCCGCTCGCCGTTCTCGTCGACATACTGAAACAGGTGCTGGCCGGGCAGGTCCTGGCACTGCTTGACCACGCGGGCGGCACGGCGGTCCTTGAGCTGCAGCTTCCAGGTCTTGCCGCTCTTGCCCTTGAAGGCGAAGCGCATCTCCGACCCCTCCACGGCGACGTGCCGGTCGCGCAGAGTGGTCAGCCCGTAGCTCTTGTTCTCCTTGGCGTATTCGGCGTTGCCGATGCGGATGAGCGTGTTTTCGAGCAGGTGCACGATCGCCGCCAGCACCTTTTCTCGTGGCAGGCCGCGCCGGCCCATGTCCTCGGCGACGCGCCGGCGGATCAGCGGCAGCGCCCGCGCGAAGGCGGTCAGGTGCTCGTACTTGGCCGCCTCGCGGGCGGCACGGAAGTCCGGGTGGTAGCGGTACTGCTTGCGCCCCTTGGCGTCGCGCCCGGTCGCCTGCATGTGCCCGCGCGGATCCGCCGAGATCCAGACGTCCGTCCAGGCCGGCGGAATGGCGAGCTTGCGGATGCGCGCCAGCGTCTCGCGATCGCGGATCGTCAGCCCGTCCGGGCCGATGTAGCTGAAGCCCTTGCCGGCCCGGCGCCGGCGGATGCCGGGGAACTCGTCGGACGAGAAGATCAGGTCCGGAGCGTCCGGCAGGGGCTCGCCGGGCCCGGGACCGGGTGCGGCGTCGTCGAGACTGTCTCTCAGCACGGGGGTCCTCCTGGCGGTGGGAGGAGAACCCGGCCGCGGAGGCTTGGTTCCGGTGGTGGGACCTCACCGTTTCGCGCGCTTGCGCGCCGGCTTGGCAGCCTCCAGCGGCACTGCGGAGGCCCCGAAATCGGCCCAGGGATCGCCCGGGAGGCCGGCGAGCCGCTGGCCGAGGTTGAGGACGGTGTAGTGGGCCGGCCCGATCTCCGGCCCGAGCTCGTCCCAGGCGAGCGGCGTCGACACCGTCGCCCCCGTGCGTGCCCGGGTCGAGTAGGGGGCGACAACCGTTGCGCCCCGTCCGTTGCGCAGGTAGTCGACGAAGATCCGGCCCGTCCGCTTCGCCTTGGTGGCGGTCGAGACGAAGCGCGCCGGGGCATCACGCTCCATCGCCTCGGCCAGGTCCCGGCAGAAGCCCTTGACGGTCTCCCAGTCGGCCGCCGGCTTCAGCGGCGCGCAGACATGCAGCCCCTTGCCCCCGGTGTTCTTCAGGAAGGGCACCAGCCCGGCCGCCCGCATCCGCTCCCGGAGTTCCTCGGCCGCAGCGATCATGGCGCTCCACGGCACGTCCTCGTGCGGGTCGAGGTCCATGACGATCCGGTCCGGCCGCTCCAGGTCGGCGAGCGCGGAGCCCCAGGGATGGATTTCCAGCACGCCCGCCTGCACCAGCGCGACGAGCCCGTCGAAGTCCCGGATCCAGAGAATGTCCTCGCCGGCCTCGTCGAGGGGATCGGGGTGCCGCTGGATCGCGCGGTGGATGCCCTTCCAGGCGTGCTTCTGGAAGAAGCAGGCCTCGGCGGTCCCGCCCGGGCAGCGCACCAGGCTGAGCGGCCGTCCGACCACGTGCGGCGCGATCAGCCGCCAGACCTCGGCATAGTAGTCGGCGAGCCCGGCCTTCGTGACCCCCGTCTCGGGCCAGTAGACACGGTCGGGATGGGTGAGCTTGACGCTCGTCCGCGCCGCCGACATCACAGCCGGAGCCTCCGACGCCGTCTCGGCCCCCTGTTTCCCCTCGCGCACCACATCCGCAGCCGCCTTGTCGTCCCGAAGGCCCCGGAAGGAAGCGTGCCTCAGGCTCTCGGCCGCCGTCCAGCCCCGGAATTCCACTTCCGCCACCAACTCCGGCCGGACCCAGGTTACCCCGCGCGCCTCGGCGGCCGGCAATTTCGCGGCGAAAGTCGGCCTCGCCGCCCGGAGGCGATCGAGCCGGCGCTTCAGCTCCGTGGCCACCGCGTTCGTGAACCCGGTCCCGACCCGCCCGGCATGCCGCAGCCCCGACGCGTCGTGGTAGCCGAGCACCAGCGAACCGATCGCCTTCGCGTTGACGGTCGACGGCACGTAGCCGGCCACCACGAACTCCTGGCGGTCGGCGCACTTGGACTTGACCCAGTCCTTGCCGCGCCCGCCGCGGTAGGGCCGGTCCGCGCGCTTGGAGACCACGCCCTCGAGGCTGAGCCGGCAGGCGTGGCGGAGCATCGCGTCGCCCGAGACCTCGAAATGCGCCGAGTAGCGGATCGGACCCAGGGGCTCGACGCCGGCCATCACCTGCTCGAGCGTCGCCTTGCGGGCTCCGAGCGGCGACCCGGTCAGGTCCCGGCCGTCGAGATGCAGGAGGTCGAAGGCGTAGTAGACGAAGCGGTCGCTCCGCTCCGCCCCGAGGTCCGCCTGCAGGGCGGAGAAGTCGGACGCGCCGTTCGGCCCTTCGACGACCAGTTCCCCGTCGAGGAGCGCCGTCCGCACCGGCAGGCGCGCCAGGGCCTCCGGCACGCGGGCGCCGAACTTGGACGTCCAGTCGAGCCCGCTGCGCGTGCGCAACGCCACGCGCCCGTCCTTGATCCGGGCCTGCAGCCGATAGCCGTCGAACTTGATCTCGTGCAGCCACGCCGCCCCGGAGGGCGGCTTCGGCTGCAGGGTCGCCAGGCAGGGCTCGACGAAGTCCGGGAGTCGCCCGGCCTTCGACTTCGGGATCGCAGCCGGATCCGCGACCGCAGGGATCGGCTCGCCGGGGCCGGCCTCTGGCCGATCCGGGGCCGCCGCGTCGGCCGCCTTCGTGATCCGCGCCTTGCGCCGCGCGCCGGACCGCTCCACCGGCTTGCTCTGCCACACCGCCACCTCGCCGACCCCATGCGTAACGTCCTCGATGGTCCGGCCGGACTCCACCGAGGTGAGCGCCTCCTCGACGATCTCCGGGTCACCCTCGGCGCGCGCATGCTCGTCCTCGCCCTTGATCAGCAGCCAGTTGGTCCGCTTCTCGCCGCGCCGTCCCTTCATGCGCACGAGGTGCCAGCGCCCATGCAGCCGCTCGCCCTCCAGCTCGAATTCCAGGTGTCCCTTGGCGAGCCCCTTGTGCGGATCGAAGAGCGGCCTCCAGCGGCCGCGGTCCCAGAGGATCACCGTGCCGCCGCCGTACTGACCCTTGGGGATCGTGCCCTCGAAGCCGCCGTAGTCGAGCGGATGGTCCTCGGTCTCCACCGCCAGCCGCTTCTCGCCGGGCACGAGGCTGGGGCCGCGCGTCACCGCCCAGCTCTTCAGGACCCCGTCCAGCTCCAGCCGGAAATCGTAGTGGAGCCGCGTCGCCGCGTGCTTCTGGATGACGAAGCTGTCCCCGGCGCCGGCGGCGGCAGCCTCGCCGCTCGGCTCCGGGGTTTTCGCGAAGTCCCGCTTGGCACGGTAGGTGTCGAGGTCCGCCATCGCCCGATCCTACCCGGCCTTGCGCTTCGGCGCAGGCTTCGCGGCAGGCGCGCGGCCGGCCGGCGGCGCCTTGGCCTTCCCGCGCTTGGCCCCGGCCGTGGGCTTGGCCCCCCCCGATGCTTTCGATGCGGAGGGCGCCTTGCCGCCGGCCAGCCCGGCGCTGCGCCGCAAGGCCTCCATGAGGTCGACCACATTGGACGGCGTCGCGGGCTTCGGCAGGTTCGGCGCGCGGCCCGCCTGCTTGGCGCGGATCAGCTCCACCAGCGCCTCCTCGTAGCGGTCCTTGACCGCGGTCGGCTCGAAGCTGCCCGTCTTGGTGTCGATGATGTGGCGGGCCAAGTCGAGCATCTCGCCCGCGATGGCCATGTCCGGCACCTCGTCGAACAGCGCGCGCCAGTCGCGCACCTCGTTGTCCGTATGCAGCGTATGGGCCAGGAGGCCCCGGCCGCGCGGCTGGATCGCCAGCCACCGGTCGCGGCGGAACAGCACCGTGCGGCCGAGTGCCATGGTGCCGCTCTTGGCGATCGCCGCCGCCAACACAGCGAAGGCGGCCTCGCCGGGCTTGTCGTAGGCGGCGAGATAGTAGGGCCGGTCGAAGAAGACCTCGTCGACGTCGCCGGCCGGCACGAAGCGCTCCAGCGCGATCGTCTTGTCGGAGGCCGGCGTCGCCGCGTCGATCTCCTCCTTCTCCAGGACCACGTAGTCGCCCGGCGCGACCTCGTAGCCCCGCACGGTCTCCTCCGTCTCGACCGCCTTGCCGGTCTCCTCGTCCACCCATTCCCGGCGGACCCGGTTGCCCGTGCCGCGGTTCAGCGTGTTGAGCTCGACCCGCTCCGAGGTGGAGGCGGCGGTGTAGAGCGCCACCGGGCAGGTGAGCGCCCCGAGCTTCAGATACCCCTTCCAATTCGCGCGCGGCATGGCGGCTTCCTCGTTGACCGCGAGTCAATGCCGGTCGGGGCCCGGACGTTCCCCGGCCCGCGCGCCGTCCCTCAGCCCTTGCGGCGCGGCTTGGCCTTGGGCTTGCCGGCGGGCGCGCCCGCGTCGGGGGTCCCCGTGTCGTTCGCCGCCGCGGTCTCCTTGGCGAGGCTGCGCCGGAGCGCGTCCATGATCCCGACCACGTTGGTGGCCTTCGGCTCGGCGGGCGCTTCCGCGGCCGGTGGCGGGCGGCCCTTCGACTTGGCGGCGATCAGGTGCTCCAGCGCGGCGTCGCGGGTGTCCTCCAGGAGGTCCGCGTCGAAGCCGGCGATGCGCTCCCTGATGACCTTCACGGCCAGATCGACCTGCTCGGCGGGCGGCTTCTCCCCCCCGAGATGGCCGAAATACGCGTCCTCGTCCCGGATCTCGCCGAAGACCCTGAGGGTCCAGACGATGATGCCCTTGCCGCGCGCCTCCAGCATGACGAAGCGTTCGCGCCGCCCGAGCACCAGCCGCGAGATGCCGACCTTGCCGGTCGCCGCCATCGCCTCGCGGATGACGCTGAACGCCTCCTCGCCGACCGGATCGTTCGGCACCAGGTAGTGGGCGCCGTCGAGCCACAGCCGGTCGATCTGGTCCTTCGGCACGAACCGCTCGATGTCGATCGTATGCGTGCTCTCGAGCCCGATCGCGTCGAGTTCGTCCTCTTCGAGCATCACGTACTGGTCCGGCCCGCTCGGCCAGCCCATGACCTGGTCGCCGTCCTCCACGGCCCCGCCGGTGACCGAATCCACGTAGTGGCTGCGCACCCGATGACCGGTGGCCCGGTTCAGCATGTGCAGCCGGACGTGCTCGGCCTCCGTCGTCGCCGGCGTCATCGCCACCGGGCAGGTGACGAGCGACAGCTTGAGGTAACCCTTCCAGAACGTCCTCGGTGCCATCCCGGCCTCCCGTCGCGCCGGACCGGACGGCCCGCCCCGCACCCGGCAGAACAAACGGCCGCCTCCGCGGGTTCCTCCTGCCAGACCCTTCGACGCGCCGGAGATCCGTCATGGCCGACCCGACCCCGACCGCCTATTGCGGAACGCCGCCCCTTCCCGGCGCGGTGTCCTGGAACCTCGATCCCGTCCTGATCTTCGTCCTCGCGCTGGCGGCCGGCCTGCATCTCCGGGCGCTGCGCGGCGCCGGACCGGCCCGCACCTCGCTCGCCGCCGCAGGCTGGGCGATCCTGGCGGTGTCAGTGATCTCCCCGCTCTGCAACCTGAGCGTCGCTCTCTTCTCCGCCCGCGCCACCCAGCATATGCTGCTGACGCTGGTCGCCGCCCCGCTGGTCGCCGCCGGCCTCGCCGGGCTCCCGTCCCTCCCGCGCTTCCTCCGCGACGGCCTCTGGACCGCCACCGCCGCCTTCGCGGCCGTGCTCTGGGCCTGGCACCTGCCGGCCCCCTACGAGGCCACTTTCACGAGCGCCACCCTCTACTGGGCCATGCAGGCGAGCCTCTTCGCCACGGCCGTCTGGCTGTGGACCGCCCTGCTGGCCCGCCCCGCCGGCCGCTTCGGCCATTCCCTGGCGGTCGGCTTCGCGACGGCCCTGCAGATGTCCGGCCTCGGCGCGCTCCTGACCTTCGCGGCGCGCCCCTGGTACGCCGTGCATGCGGTCACGACCGTGCCCTGGGGCCTCAGCCCCCTTGAGGATCAGCAGCTCGGCGGCCTCGTCATGTGGATCCCGGCCGGCGTAGTGATCACCGCGTTAGCGATCGCCGAGATCGGGCGCGAGCTGTCGCAGCTGGAGCGTCGTGGCGGCGAGATCCGGCCCTGATGGCCGGGCTTCGCCGAGGTGCATGCGGCGCGACCTTGTGAAGCGCCGCCGCGGCCGTTACATGGGTGGGACCATCACGGAGCCGACCTGCCCATGCGCCCCCTCGTGGAAGCCGTACTTCTCGTCCTGGACCTCTATGTCTGGGTCGTCATCCTCTCGGCCATCTTCTCCTGGCTCTACGCCTTCAACGTGGTCAACACGCGCAACCAGTTCGTCTCCATGGTGGGCGAGACGCTCTACCGCCTGACCGAGCCGGTGCTGCGCCCGATCCGGCGCTTCCTGCCCTCCATGGGCGGCCTCGACCTCTCCCCGATCGTGCTCCTGCTGCTGATCTTCATCATCCAGCGCTCGATCCAGCTCTACGTCCTCCCCCGCGTCTTCTGACCCTCCCGACGAGCCCGCCCGTGATCCCGCCCCGCGTCCTCCTCCGCGACGAAGAGTCCGTGCGACTGCGCGTCCGGCTGACCCCGAACGCCCCGCGCGATAGCGTCGGCCCGTTCGAGGAACTGGCGAACGGCGAGAACGTGCTGGCCGCCCGGGTCCGGGCGGTGCCCGAGGACGGCGCCGCCAATGCGGCGCTGGAGGAGATGCTGGCCCGCGGGCTCGGGATCGCCAAGTCGCGGGTGAGCGTCGTCTCCGGCCACGCGTCGCGGATCAAGACGGTCAGGATCGAGGGCGACCCGAACGCCCTCGAGACGGCCGTCCTGCGGCTGGTCCGCGGCTGAGATCTGGTATACCAGATACCTGCTCCTCGGAGACACCAGAGAACCGCGCGCGGCTTCGGCCCGTACGGAGAGGGATGCCAATGACGCGGCCCCACGGAGGCCGCCGGAGAGGGAACGTGCATGACGGCTGAGATCATCGACGGCAAGGCCCAGGCGGAGGCGCTGCGCGCCGCGGTCGCGGGCGAAGTGACCCGCCTGAAGAACGACCACGGCTTCGTGCCCGGCCTCGCGGTCGTGCTCGTTGGCGAGGACCCGGCCAGCAAGGTCTACGTCTCCTCCAAGGCGAAGCAGACCGTCGAGGTCGGCATGAACTCGATCGAGCACAAGCTCGACGCGGCCACCGCCGAGGCCGATCTCCTCGCGCTCATCGCTAAGCTCAACGCCGATCCGGCGGTCGACGGCATCCTGGTGCAGCTGCCCCTGCCCAAGCACATCGACAGCGCCAAGGTGCTCGAGGCGATCACGCCCGAGAAGGACGTCGACGGCTTCCACGTCGTCAACGTCGGCAAGCTGGCAACCGGCCAGTGGAGCCTGGTCCCCTGCACCCCCTACGGCTCGATGATCCTGCTGCGCGCTACCCTCGGCAAGCTCTCGGGGCTCGACGCCGTCGTGGTCGGCCGCTCCAACATCGTCGGCAAGCCGATGGCCCAGCTCCTGCTCAAGGCCAACTGCACCGTCACGATCGCGCATTCGCGCACCAAGGACCTGCCCGCCGTCTGCCGCCGCGCCGACATCGTGGTGGCTGCCGTGGGCATTCCCGAGATGGTGAAGGGCGACTGGATCAAGCCCGGCGCGACGGTCATCGACGTCGGCATCAACCGCGTCCCCGCCCCCGAGAAGGGTGAGGGCAAGACCAAGCTCGTCGGCGACGTGGACTACGAGAGCGCCGCAGCCGTCGCCGGACACATCACGCCGGTCCCCGGCGGCGTCGGCCCGATGACCATCGCGACCCTGCTCGGCAACACCCTGATCGCGGCCTGCCGGCGCCGGGGCCTGCCGGCACCGGCCTATTTCGCCGAGATCGACCGCGACCTCTTCCGCTGACGCCGGGCCTCATCCGGCCTGCGCCACCAGGAGACGGGGCCGCTTGACGGCGGCCTCGTCCCTCAGCGTCTTGACCGCGTTGAGGGCCGACGCCGGCTCGCCGAGAAGGTAGCCCTGCCCCTCCGTGCAGCCCAGGCGGCGCACCAGGTCGAGCTGTTCCTGCGTCTCGATCCCTTCCGCCGTGGTGCCGATGCCGAGGCGCTGGGCGAGATCGATGATCGAGGTCACGATGGCCGCGCAGTCTGGCCGGCTCGTCGCGTCGCGCACGAACACCTTGTCGATCTTGATCTTGTCGAAGGGGAACCGGCGCAGGTAGGCGAGCGACGAGTAGCCGGTGCCGAAGTCGTCCAGCACGATGCGGATCCCCGCCTCGCGGAGGCCGTGCAGCGTCGCCAGGATGCGCTCGTCCTCCTCCAGGAGCACGGTCTCGGTGACCTCCAGTTCCAGGCGCGTCGGCGCCAGGCCGGACCCGGCGAGCGCGTCGAGGACGGACCGGGTGAGCGTCGGCGACTTAAGCTGCATGGGCGACAGGTTGACGGCGACCTTCACGTCCGGCAGCGGCGCAATGTCCCGGCAGGCCCGGTCGAGGGCGAAGAGCCCGATCTCGTCGATCAGGCCCGTGTCTTCGGCGAGCGGGACAAAGGCCGCGGGCGCGATCCGGCCACGTCCGGGGTGGTTCCAGCGCAAGAGCGCCTCGAAGCCCACCACGCGCTGGCTCTCCAGGTGGAAGAGCGGCTGGTAGTCGAGCTCCATCTGCGCCTGCGCGAGGGCGCCCCGCAGGTCGCTTTCCAGTTCCAGCCGCTCGTGCAGCTTGGCCGCGAAGGCCGGCCGGAACATCGCGACCGTGCCGCGGCCGCTGGCCTTGGCCTCGTAGAGCGCCAGGTCCGCGTTCTTCATCAGGCTGTCGACGTCGGGCGTGGCCCGCCCCGCCACGGCGGCCCCGATGCTGACCCCGATGTTGACGGTCCGGTCGCCAAGCCGGTAGGGCCGGGACAGTTCCGCGATGACCCTCCGGCTGACGTCGCGCGCCTTCTGGGCCATCCGGGGGCCGCCGAGCGCCACCGCGAACTCGTCGCCCCCGAGCCGCGCGACGAGATCCGAGTCGCGCAGGCTTCGCCGGAGCCGCTCCGCCACCGCCGTCAGCAGCGCGTCGCCGGTCGGGTGACCCATCGTGTCGTTGACATCCTTGAACTTGTCGAGGTCGAGGTAGAGGACCCCGAGCCCGTTCTCGCGCGAAGAGCCCCTCAGCCGCTCCTCCAGCTCCTTGCGGAACAGGACCCGGTTCGGCAGCCCCGTCAGGGGATCGTGGTGCGCCAGGTAGCGCACCTGCGCCTCAGTCTGCTGCTTCTCGGTGACATCCTCGTAGATGGCCACGAAACCGCCGTCCGGCATCGGCCGCTGGGTGACCGAGACCGCGCGGCCCTGCCGGTCGACGACCACGAAGCTCGCTGCCGCGGCCCGCGACGCGATGGAGCGTTGCCGGGCCGCCAGCCGGTCCTGCAGGGCGCCCTCCTCGTCGGTCGCGAAGACGTCGGCGAGGCGGCAGCCGTGCAGGTCGCGGTCCGCGTCGAGACCGAAGAGGTCGGCGAAGCGCCGGTTCGAGACGATGACCCGGTTCTCCGCGTCCACCATGAGCAGCCCGTGCGGCATGTTGCGCAGCGCCGTGTCGAACAGCAGGTTCTGGTGCTGCATCTCCGCCATGGTCGCCCGCACCTTCTCGTTGGCGAGCGCCACCTCGGAGAGGGCCTTCTTCAGGGCCGTGATCTCGGTCCGGATGCCGACATAGCCGCCGTTGGCGGTCCGCCGCTCGGTCACCAGGAGCCAGCGCCCGTCCGGCAGGAGCCGCTCGATCGTCCCCTTGCCGGCCCGGTGCCAGGCCACGGTCCGCTCGACGAAGCCCTCGAGGTCGTCGCCGGCCTGCGGATACTGCCCGGCGAGCGCCCCCTGGCGCATGATCTCGCTGAACGTGGCGCCCGGGACCATGTATGGCGCGCTGAGCGCGTAGAGATCCAGGTAGTGCCGGTTGCAGGTGACCAGGCGGTCCTCCTCGTCCCACATGACGAAGCCGTCCGACATCGCCTCGACCGCCTCCGCGAGCCGGTCCTGGGCACTGATCCGCTCCCGGTCGAGCCGGTCCTGCCGCCGCAGGGCGACCACGAGAGCCCCCGCGAAGGCGAGAATGACCAGGGCCGCGAGGGTCGCCGCCAGGGTGATCCGCTCCCGTTCGCGCGACCAGGAGCCGAGCGCCACGCCGGTGTCCAGGTCGAGCGCCACGTCGACGCCCGCGTAGAGGGTGGAGCGGCGGGTCGCCAGCACCTCCAGCCGCCGACCCTCCCCGTCCACCGCCTCGCCCCTCTCGACTCGCCCTGGGCGGCCGAGCGGCGGTCCCTTGCGCCCGAGCGCCAGCTCCGCGTGCGGCAGGCTGGCGTAGAGGTGCCCGTCCGGACGCTCGATCCGGATCCTGAGCCCCGGCGTGTCGCCGAGGCTCGCCAGGGGCGTGGTGATGAAGCCGATCGGGATCTCGGCGGCGGCGATCACCGTCTCGCGTCCCGGCATCACGAGGGCCCTGACGAGGTAGACCGCCCAGTCGCCGGTCTGCGCCTCCCGGATCGGCCCGATCAGGGTGCCGATGCCGGTGTCGGTCGCCGCCGCGGCCGCCTCCGCGCCGATCGGCGAGGTCCGTCCCGTCGGCCGATGCCGCCCCGCCGCCTGGACGTTGCCCGCACCGTCCAGGATGAGGAGGTCGCGGAACGCGAAGGTCTGGAAGTTGAGGCCCTTCAGCAGCCGCGAGGCGGCCGCCGGATCGTCCCAGTCCCGGGCCGGCATCAGCCCCGGCAGGCTCGCGAGCGCTCCGTCGACCTGGAGCAGGTGCCGGTTGACGATCGCCTCCGCGGTCCGCGCGCTGCGATCCAGGCTCTCCCGGGCCCCCCGCCAGGCCGCGTCCTCAGCGCGCGACAGGACCAGCAGGGTGCCGCCGAGCAACGTCGCGATGACGAGCCCGGTGCCGACCAGGACGGCGAGGATCAGGCGGCGTCGGAGCACGGGGTCACCTCGGCCTTTGTCGGGACGCCTGCGGCCGCCATCACGGGACCCGCGGCAATTCGGACCGAAGCCGCACCGGCTCGGTCCTGGCGGCGTCCGAGGCGCGGTCCAGCCAGACCCGGATGCCGCTGTTGAGCGCCAGGGTCTCGTTCCAGGCCTGCACGCAATCGGCGCCGCAGCGGTCGATCCAGCGCGGCAGGACGGTGTCCTGCAGGAGCCGCCGACGCTTCTCGTCGTCCGTCGCCCGCCCCGGCACGATGGTCATGCGGCCGCGCCGGGCCGTCGTGCAGGACGGCCAGCCGGCATTGCACGCGAAGCCGAGGGTCGTATCGCTCTCCGCGGCGGCCCAGATCCGCCGCTCGAGCTCCTCGACGCCGGACCGCACCGCCCCGCGCACGTCCGGCGGTAGCCCGTCCCAGGCCGACAGGTTCGCCCCGAAGATCGACAGCCCCCAGCTGATCGCCATGGCGTGGATGTGGCTCGTCGCCTCGTAGAGGCCGATCTCGTTGCCGCTGAGCGTGCCGGTCACCGCGCAGTCCACGACCTTGCGCCGGAGGCTCGGGACGATCTCCGCGAAGGGGAGGATGACCGGGACGGCGCCGAGCGCCGCCATCATGTCGGACTGCGCGGCCGAGGAGGTCCGGATGCGCCGGCCTGCCAGATCCCCGAGGCCGTCGAAGGCGCCGGTGCAGTAGAGCACCTGCGCCGGATAGGTGTAGACGCCCAGGAGTTCGATGCCGTAGCGCTCCGCCAGGAGCCGCTTCAGCCGGGGCCGGTACAGGGAGACGGTGGTCCGCAGGGATTCGAGGTCCGGATTGAGCGCCGGCAGGTCGGCCATCGCCAGTTCCGGCTCGTCGGCCGCCGCCATGCTGAGGATCGCGGTCCCGAACGGCACCACGCCAAGGCGCATGAGCTGGAGCATCTCCTGCCCTCTCAGCCCGCTGCCGTCGAACGGGTGGATGATCGCGCGGACGCGACCGTCCGTGCGGGCCGGCATCTCGACCCGCCAGAACGGTTCTTCGAACTCCGAATATTGCCGGATTCCGGCCAGGCCGCCGACGACCTTCAAGGTCACCGGGTCCGCGGCCGTCGCGACGGCAGTGCCGCCGAAAAGAGCCGTCGCGGCCGCGATCAGGCCGGCCAACGCGGCCCGAGCTGCAACGAGTGAACCCATAGGCCCTGACCCATGCTCATTCGATATTCAAATATTACTATGGGTCAGAGTTCTTAATTTTGTGGTTTTGCCATTACGGAAATCCGGGCCGGGGCAACCCGACGTCTTGGCATTTGTCCCGGTCAACGTGGCACGTACAGATCTCCGGGGTGGACACCGGACGATCCGTGAGAGCCCCATTGGGGGTGCCCCCGACCATGGGGAGGACCTCCCGGTCCTCCCGGCGGGCCTTGCGTCGAGGTCTCAGGAGAACAGCCGGAACCGCTTGCTCGGTTCGTCCGCCTCGTGTCCCTCGGCGGTGTCGGGCCCGGGATCGTCCGGCGCGGAGCGGAACACGTAGGACGACGACCGCTGCGCGGCGCCGTCCCCGCCCTTCGGCAGGACCACGACCTTGTCGGCAGCGGGGGGCTGCGTGGGCAGCGTCGACGCCGGGATGCCGGAGGGCGCCGGAGCCAGGGCGGCCGGCGCCGCCGGCGCGGGTTCGGCCGCCGGGGCCGCGGCCACGGGCTTCGCGAGTTCCTCGGCGACCGGAGCCGGCGGGGAGACCGGAGGCGGTTCGGCCGGCGCGGCCGGCTTCGCCGCAGGGTGGGCGCTCTCCAGGGGGATCAGCGTGCCGCTCTCCTCGAAGGCCTCCTCGGCATCGTCGATGCGGTCGCTGATCGGGGCTGCGAGTTCCTCCGGAGGCACACGCCACTCGAAGGCGTCGACCCGCCCGGAGACCGGCGAGACCGGCATCCAGTGGTCGGACACGTAGCCGTCGGCGATCCAGGCCGGATCGCGGGGGGCACGGACCGCGCGCGTCAGCCAGCCCCGGACCCGTCCGGAGGCCCCGTGCTCGCATTCCTCGATCTCGGCCATCAGCAGGCAGGCGCGTCGCGTCGGCGCCGGCGACATCACCGGCTTCAGGGCGGCCCGCGCCGCCGCGAAATTGCGCGCGTCGAGCTCGCCGCGGGCGAGCGCGAAGGCGCATTCGGGATGGTGCGCGCGCACCCGGATGAGATCCTTGATCCGGCTCAGCCGGTCCTGAGCGCTGTCGCCGGACCGGACATGCGCATAGGCCTCCGCGAGCTCCGGGTGCGGCGAGAGCTTCCAGGTCGCCTCCAGCACTCGCGAGGCCCGCTTGATGTCGTTCGCCCGCGTCAGGAGCCTGCCGGCCAGCACGGCGGCGGGCACGAGGTCGGGCGCCAGCCCGTGCGCCTCGAGGGCGAGGTTGCGCGCCGTATCGGGGTCGCCGAGCTCCAGCTCCAGGGCACGGGCCGTCAGGATCACCGCCCGGAGCCGCTTCGTCTGCGGCTTGTCGGCGATCTTGTTGCGGGCGTTCCGGTCGAGGGTCGACAGCGCCCCCTCCCAGTCCCGTTCCTGCGACTGGAACTCGAGCAGCGCCTGGCCGGCCCAGGCGAGCCGCGGCGCCAGCGTGTTGGCCTCGTCGGCGAAATGCCGCGCGGCCGCGGCGTCTCCGTAGCGGCCCGCCTCCACGTAGAGCCCGCGCAGGCCGAGGAGCTTGGTTTCGGGCGTCTCGAGCATGCGTTCGAAGGCCTCGTGCGCCGCCGCCCGGTCGCCCGAAAGCTGCGCCGCCTGCGCCTCGAGGAGAAGCGCGAGGGGCTCGTCCCCGAGCACCCGGCGCGCCTCCCCGGCGAGCCGGCCGGCGGTCTGCGGGTCGCCGGCCCCGACCGCGATCATGCCGTTCGACAGCGCCCGCCAGCCCCGCTCCCGCCGACGCCGGCTGAAGAAGGAGCCGACCGACTTCGGCGCCCGGATGACCCCGTTGAGGATCGACCAGACCGCCAGGATGGCGATCACGAAGGCGACCAGGCCGATGGCCAGCACCATGGTGCCGGTCCTCAGCTCGCGCCCGCCCCAGACGAGCGTGAGCTCCCCGGGGTTGTCGGCGAGCCACGAGAATCCGAAGGCGAGCGCCAGGAGGAATCCGAGGAAGACGAGCAGGCGGATCATCGGCAACTCCTCACTGGCCGGTCTGCACGAGCTTGGCGACGACGGACTGGGTCACGGACTGGATCGCCTTGTCGACCGTGACGCGCGCCTCGACGGCCGCGCCCCAGTCGGCCGAAGCCTTGCGGGCGGGCTCGGGCAGAGTCTTCCATTCGGCGAGCGCGGCCGGCAGGTCGCGCGCCTTCAGCCGGTCCTCCATGCGGGCGACCCGCGCCTCGACGCTGTCGCCGGACGCCTCGCCGACCTTGCGGATGGTCACCGCCTGGCTGGCCTGGCCGAGCATCTTGTCGAGGAAACCCTCGCCGCCGCCGGGGGCCTGCGCGGCCGCCGTGGTGGTGAGGATGCGCTTCGCCACGGACCCGAAGCCGTCGATCAGGGCCGCGGTGGTGGGCACGCCCTTCGGCGCATGCGGTTCGAGCAGCGCGAGATCGACCCGGCCGCGACCGACGGTCGCCGCCGTGGTGAGCTCCGTCGGGAACGGCCGGCCGCTGTCGACCGCACCCTTGAGCTCGCCGAGCGAGAGGGCCAGCACGGCGTCGGTCCGCGCGTCCGCACCCTTCTGGGCGAACTGCTCGATCGACCCGATCCGGTCGGAGATCGTTCCGAACCGGCTCTCCACCGCCGCGGTCTTGTCGGAGGTCGCCTTGACGGCGGCCGAGAGCTGGTCAACGGCCGCCACTCGGCCGCCGAGCTGGTCGATCTTGCCGGTCGCCGCCTGCAGCCCGGAGGCATTGGCCTCGACCCGGCCCTTCAGCTCCTCGAGCGCGGCGACTTGCCCAGCGACCCCGTCCAGGCGCTTGCGCATCTCCTCGAAGGCGGCCACCCGGGCGAACAGCACGTCCACGGTCTTGCGGTAGTCCTCGTAGGTGGCGGTCTTCAGCTCGGTCCGCTCCGCCCCCTTCTGCACCGCGTCGAGCCGCGCCGTCTCGGTCTTCACCGTATTGGAGAGCTCCGCGATGCGCCCGTCGAGCGCCGCGTCGCCGGCCGCGAGCCGGTCCGAGATTTCCTTGGCGGCCGCCGCCACCCGGTCCGCTGCGGCCTTGTCGACGCCCGCGACCCGCTCGGCCGACGTGCGGTCCGCGGCCGCGAGGCCCTCCTCGGTCGCCTTGGCGGCCGCCGCGAGCCCGTCCTGCGTGGCCTTCTCGGCCGCCGCGAGCCGGTCCGACAGCGCCTTGGCGCTTTCGGCGATGCGGGCGCTCTCGCCCGAGAGATCCTTGCGCGCCGCGTCCATGGCCTGCTCGAAGTTGCCGCGCACGATGGCGAGCTCGGCGAGGAAGCGCTTCTCCAGTTCCTCCACCCGCTCGGGCGGCACGCTCGGCGGCGGCGGCGGGGCGTTCTTGAGGGCCTTGACGTCGCCCTCGACCGCCTCGAGACGGCCGGCCCGCTCCGTGGCCGCCTTGTCGAGCGCGGCCAGCCGCATAGCCAGGTCGGGCACCTGGCTCGAATTCTTTTCGATCTCGGCGACGCGCGCATCGAGTGCCGCGACGCGTCCGGCCGCCTGGAAGCCGGCGTCGGCGCGACGCTCCGCTTCCGCGAGGCGCGGGTCGGCCCGTCCGGTCTCCTGCAGGCGCCGCTCGATGTCGACCAGGCGCGCGTTGACGCCCTCGCCCCCCGGCCAGCGGCCCGAATGGGCGAGCAGCCAGGATCCGCCGAAGCCGAGCAGCGCACCCGCCACGGCGGCGGCCGCCAGCGGCCCTCCGATCGACCTCTCGCGCGCCGGCACGGCCGCCGCGGCCTCGCCCTCCTCCGCACGGGGCGGGACGGCGGCGCGGGGCGGCTCGGCGGCGGTCTCGGGTCGGGTTTCGGTCATGCGGGCTGTCGAACTCTCGTCTGCGGTGGGTGTCGGGCGCGCGGCGGCGGGCGCGGCGTCGGCCTCGCCGGCCGAGGGCGCGCCGTCGGCGAGCGCCGCCTCGTTCGGGGCGGAGACTTCCGGGGCCGGCACGGCACCGGCCTCGGCGGCCTTCGCCGGCTCCGGCGCCGGTGCCTCGGCGGGCGCCCGGGTCGCGGGCGCGTCCGCCACGACGTCCTCGACCGGCTCGACAGCCGGCGGCACGACGGGCGCGGTCTCGGGCACCGGGCCCGTGGCGCCGGCGGCCGGCGCAGGGCTCTGGCCGGGGCCGGTCTTCACCGAGGTGGCCTTCAGGTCGATCGTCACCGGGTCGCGGCGCTTGCCGGATCCCGACTGACCGCTACCGGGGCGGCCCTTGTCCTTGGCACTCATTCAGCGTCTCCCTGCGGCCCGCCGGTCCGGCGGTCGCACCCTGGTCGTGGCTCCCCTAATGGAAGGTATCGGCGGGATCGTGGCGGGCCTGTTCAAACGGGGCAGGGGCCCCGGGGGATCCATGGATGGTCAATCGTTCCTTTCGAGACTCTCGAAAAGGGCTTCCGAATTCGGCCGGGCCGCCACCCGAACCCGCTCGAAACCCGCGCGGAGAAAGGGCTCCGCGGCGGCCTCCGAGATGGCATGGACGGCAACATGCACCGGATTTCCGCCGGCTCGCAACTCAGTCAGCCAACTTACTACGGTCTCGGCGCTCCGTTTCGAGAAGATGAGCACCCCGTCGACGCGGTTGGCGAGGAGCGCGGCCCTGGCCTCGGCGGGTGGGACGCGGGCCGGCTCGGCCCTGTAGACCTCCGCCAGCCGAACCGCGAACCCGGCCCTCTCCAACAGCCCCTCCAGGTCGCCGGTGCGGTCCCGGCCCGCCACGTACAGGAGCGCCCCCCCCTCGGGCGAGACCGACCTGGCGACCGTCGCGGCGAGGTCCCCGACGGCGCCGTCCGCCGACACGACCCGGTCGAAACCAGCGCGCCGGGCCGCCCGAGCGGTCGCGCCGCCGACGGCCAGGAAGGGAAGATGGAGAAGCGGCGTGGCATCCGGCCGGCCGGCCAGCGCCGCCGGCGCGTTCGCGCTGGTGGCCACGACCGCCTGGACGCCCTCGGCCGGCAGCGGCACCGACCGGTCGGCCACGATCTCGAGCGCCGGCGCGATGATCGCCTCGTGGCCGCGGGCCCGCAGGGCCTCGGCGGTCCGCGATGCCTCGGGCTCCGGCCGGGTGACGAGGAGCCGCATGGGATCAATGGGGCGCGGAGAAGAAGTCCGGCCCGCCGGCCTCCTTGAGGATCCGGCCCGCCTCCGCGCCGATCGCCGCCGCGTCCGCGGCCGGACCCTCGCGGCGGACCACATGCCACTCCGACCCGTCCGTCTTCAGGATCAGCCCGTCGAAGCGCAGCCGGTCGCCCTCGATGCGCGCGAGCCCGCCGATCGGCGTGCGACACGACCCGTCCAGCACCGCCAGGAACGCCCGCTCGGCGACGAGCGCCGTGCCGGTCTGGGCGTCGTGCAGGTGCGCCACCAGCGCGTCAACGGCCGCGTCGCCGGCCCGGCTCTCGATGCAGATCGCCCCCTGCCCGACCGCGGGCAGGAAATCCTCGACCGGGATGGCCTTCTCGGCCAGATGCGCGAGGCCGAGCCGCCTGAGGCCCGCGCAGGCGAGCAGCGTGGCGTCCGCCACACCGTCGCGCAGCTTGGAGAGCCGCGTCTGGACGTTGCCGCGGAATTCCACGACCTCGAGGTCCGGCCTGAGCCGCTTCACCATCGCCCGCCGCCGGAGCGAGGAGGTTCCGACGCGGGCGCCCGCGGGGAGGTCGGCCAGCGAGGCCGCCTTTTCCGACACGAAGGCGTCGCGCACGTCCTCACGCGGCAGGAAGGCCGTGATGGCGAGCCCGTCGGGCAGAACCGTGGGCATGTCCTTCGAGGAATGCACCGCGAGGTCGATGGACCCGTCGAGCAGGGCCTCCTCGATCTCCTTCGTGAAGAGCCCCTTGCCGCCCACCTCCGAGAGGGGCCGGTCCAGGATGCGGTCGCCGGACGTCTTGATGACGGCGATCTCGAAGGCGGATTCCGGCGCGCCCGTCGCCTTCATCAGGCGGAGCCGCGTCTCGTAGGCCTGCGCAAGCGCCAAGGCGCTGCCGCGCGTGCCGATGCGCCACGGTTTCGTTTGCACGATGGGTCCACCGAGTGATAGGCCACGGGTCCTCGCCGCGCGGGGGCGCGACCCCAATGTTCTTAGAGATGACGCTCGGAACTGTGAAGCCGTATTTGCACTCGGGCGCCGCTCCCTGGGCCGCCGCCGGCCGTGAGGGCTGCGGCCCATGCTGATCCTCGGCATCGAGACCAGCTGCGACGAGACCGCCGCCGCCGTGGTGGAGCGTACGCCGGACGGACGCGGTCGCATCCTGTCGAACGTCGTCCACTCCCAGCTCGACGACCATGCCGCCTTCGGCGGCGTGGTGCCCGAGATCGCCGCCCGCGCCCACGTGGAGGCGCTCGACGGCATCGTGGCCCGCGCGCTCGCGGAGGCCGGGGTCGGGCTCGAGCGCCTCGACGGTGTCGCCGCGACCGCCGGGCCGGGCCTGATCGGCGGGGTGCTGGTCGGGCTCCTGACCGCCAAGGCGATCGCGCTCGCCGAGGGCCTGCCGCTCCTCGCCATCAACCACCTGGAGGGGCACGCCCTGACGGCGCGCCTGACGGACGGCATCGGCTTCCCGTACCTCCTGCTGCTCGTCTCCGGCGGCCATACCCAGTTTGTCGCCGTCGAGGCCCTCGGCCGCTATCGCCGGCTCGGCACCACCATCGACGACGCGCTCGGCGAGGCCTTCGACAAGACCGCCAAGCTCCTCGGCCTGCCCTATCCCGGCGGCCCCGCGGTCGAGCGCGCGGCCGCGGAGGGCGATCCGGCGCGCTTCGCCCTGCCGCGCCCGCTTCTCGGCCGGGACAGCCTGGATTTCTCCTTCTCGGGCCTGAAGACGGCCGTGCGCCAGGCCGCGCAGTCGGTCGCCCCGCTGACCCCCCGCGACGTCGCCGACGTCGCCGCCGGCTTCCAGGCGGCCGTCACGGAGGTCGTCGCCGAGAAGGCGCGACGGGCCCTGAAGGTCTTCCGGGCCGACACGGGCGTGCCGGAGCCGACCCTGGTGGTCGCCGGCGGCGTCGCCGCCAACCGGGCGATCGGGGCCGCGCTGCGCGACGCCGTCGCGGCTGCGGGCGGGCGCCTCGCCGTGCCGCCCCCGCGCCTCTGCACCGACAACGGCGCCATGATCGCCTGGGCGGGCGCCGAACGCCTCGCCGCCGGCCTCGTCGACGGGCTCGACGCGCCGGCCCGCGCCCGCTGGCCGCTCGACCCCGGCGCCGCCCCGAAGCTCGGCTCGGGCCAGCACGGAGCCAAGGCATGAGCGGACCCTTCGACGTGGCCGTCCTCGGCGGCGGCGCCTGGGGCACCGCCCTGGCGCTGGTCGCCGCCCGGGCCGGCCGGCGCACGATCCTGTGGGCCCGGGACCCGGCCGTGGCCGCCGCCGTCGCCGGGACCGGAGAAAACCCCCGCTACCTGCCCGGCCTCGCCCTGTCGCCGCGGTTCGCCGCCACCGCCGACCTCGCCGCCTGCGCGGGCGCCCCGCTGCTCGTCTCCGCCGTGCCCGCGCAGGCGACGCGCGCCGCCCTGGCCGCGGCGCGGCCGCATGTCGCAGCCGGCACCATCGTGGTGGTCGCCGCCAAGGGGATCGAGCGCGGCACCGACGCCCTGATGACCGACGTGGTGGCCGCCGAGCTACCCGGCACTCGCCCGGCGATCCTGTCGGGCCCGAGCTTCGCCGAGGACGTCGCGCGCGGCCTGCCGACCGCCCTGACCGTCGCGGCCGCGGAGGCCGACATCGCCGAGCGGATCGCCGCGGCGCTCGTCTCCCCCTCCTTCCGCCCCTATGCCTCCACCGATCTCGTCGGCGTGCAGGTCGGCGGCGCGCTCAAGAACGTCCTCGCTATCGCGTCCGGGATCGTGGTCGGCCGCGGCCTCGGCGCCAGCGCCCAGGCCGCCCTGACCGCGCGCGGCTTCGCCGAGCTCTCCCGTCTCGGCCGCGCCCTCGGGGCCCGTTCCGAGACCCTGATGGGCCTGTCCGGCCTCGGGGACCTCGTCCTCTCGGCGACCTCCCGCCAGTCCCGCAACTTCTCGCTGGGCCTTGGGATCGGCGAAGGCCGCTCCCTCGCGGACCTGACCGGCGCCGGCGCCAAGCTCGCCGAGGGCGCCTTCACGGCCGCGGTCGCCCTCGACCTGGCGGCGCGGCACGCCGTCGACGTACCGATCACCGCGGCGGTGGCGGCCGTGCTCGCCGGCACGCTCTCGGTCGACGCCGCCGTGGAGAGCCTGATGACCCGCCCCCTCAAGCGCGAGGAAGCCTGAGCGCCGCCCTCGACCCCGCACCGCCCCCGCCCTATCGTAAGCACCCCGACCGGAGGACCCGATGCTCTATCTCGCCATCTGCCGCGACAAGCCCGGACACCTGCACGTCCGCACCGCCACGCGCGACACCCACGTGGCCTGGCTGAAGAGCCTCGGCACCGCCCTGAAGATCGCCGGTCCCTTCCTGGACGACGCCGGCGAGGAGATGCGCGGGTCGCTGGTGGTGATCGAGGCCGACAGTCTGGACGCCGCCAGGGCCGTCTTCGCGCAGGATCCCTACAAGGCCGCCGGCCTCTTCGAAACCGTCGAGGTGAAGCCCTGGCGCTGGACCCTCGGCGCCCCCGCCTGACCCGGAGACCGCCATGCCGCACTGGCTCTACAAGTCCGAGCCCGAGGTCTGGTCCTGGGACGACCAGTTCGCCGCGGGCCCGGACGGCACCTTCTGGGACGGCGTCCGCAACCACCTCGCCAACAACCACATGAAGGCCATGCAGGTCGGCGAGCGCGGGTTCTTCTACCATTCCAACGACGGCAAGGCCGTGGTCGGCATCGTCGAGGTGGTGAAGCCCTGGGCGCCCGACCCCAAGGACGAGACCGGCCGTTTCGGCGCCGTGACCCTCAAGGCCGTCGCGCCGCTGCCGAGCCCCGTCGGCCTCGCGGCCATCAAGGCCGACCGTCGGCTCGGCGAGATGGTGCTGGTCAAGAACTCGCGCCTCTCCGTCCAGCCCGTGACCGACGCCGAGTGGGCCGCCGTCCTCGACCTCGGCGGGAGCCCCGGCGGTTGAGCGGCGCCCCGCGCGACCTCGCCCGCTTCGTCCGCGACAACACCCGCGTCTCCGCCCCGCCGCACGTCCCCGAGATCCGACTCCATCTCGCCGACGAGGCCGTGGACCTCTGGCACAGGACGGAGGCCGAGCTCGAGGCGCTCGGCCTGCCGCTGCCCTTCTGGGCCTTCGCCTGGGCCGGGGGCCAGGCGCTCGCGCGCTACCTCCTCGACCGGCCCGGGACGGTCGCGGGCCGGCGGGTGATGGTCTTCGCCGGCGGCTCCGGCCTGGAGGCGATCGGCGCCGCCAGGGCCGGCGCGGCCCGTGTCCTGGCCACGGACATCGATCCCTTCGCGCTCGTCGCCATGCGTCTCAATGCCGAGGAGAACGGGGTCGCCTTCGAGATCTCGGACGCGGACCTCGTCGGCACGAGCCTCGACGGCTTCGACCTGCTCTTGCTCGGCGACGTCTTCTACGAGCGCCCGATGGCGGACCGCGTCGCCGCCTGGGCGCGCGCCGAGGCCGCGGCCGGGCGCACCGTGCTCGTCGGCGACCCGGGCCGCAGCTACCTGCCCCGGCAGGACCTGGACGCCCTCGCCGAGTACCGCGTGCCGACCCCCCGGGCGCTCGAGGACGCCGACGTGAAACGGACGGTGGTGTGGCGGGTGCGCGCCTGAGCCTGCGGTCCCGGGCCGGCCCTCAGGCGAGCGCCGTCGCCGGGGCCGCACCGGCGCCGGCCGGCCCATCGGCCGTGAAGGGACCCGAAAACCGCGCGAGGCCCTGCGCCGCCAGGGCCCGGGCCGCGCGCGGCGCCGCCACGCCCGTGCAGCAGGGCTCCGCCCCGATCGCCCGCACGAGCCCGGCCAGCGCCGCCACGTAGGCGGCCTCCTCGGGTCCCGCCAGGGCCCTTTCGGTGAGGCCGGGGGCGAGCTCGACCCGGCGCGGCGCGATCAGCCTGAGGTCCTCGAGCGCGACCGGCCCGACGCCGAAGCCGGTGACCGCGACCCCGAGTCCCACGGCGCGGGCCTCGGCGGCGAAGTGCCGGCAGGCGTCCGGCCGCGCGGCCAGGAGCGGCACCGCGACCTCGATGGTGAGGCGGCCCGCGATCTCCGGATGCCGCAGGGTCGCGGACTTCCATTGCGCCACGAGCCGGCCCGCGGAGAGGGACTCGGCCGAGACCGGGAGCGACAGGTCCGCCGCCGCGGCGGCGCCGAGTTCGGCGAGCGCGAGCTCAAGCGCGCGCTGGTCGATCATCTCCGAAAGGCCGGCGCGCGCCGCGACCGCGCCGAGGTCCTCGGCGAGGATCCGGTCGCCCCGGTCCGTGACCACGACCGGAGACGCCTTGCGGCCCACGGCCGCGCCCGTCGGATCCACCACCACCTCGAAGGCCAGGGCGAGCCGCCGGTCGTTGAGGCCGGCGACGATCTCCTGGCAGAGTTTCTGGTAGCGCAGCGGCGACATCGGCCGCGGCCCGTCGGGCGCCAGCACGGCGAACCCGCCCGGACTGACGCGCCGCGCCTGCCGGAGCGCCCGTTCGGCGCCCAGCATGGCCTCCTCGGTCGTGCGCGCCTGGCGCGGCAGCGACACCCCGCCGATCGTCACCGCGATGCCGATCGGCGCCGCCCCGATCTCCAGGATGCCCTTGCGGGCCGCCGTCGCGAAGCGCTCGGCCGCCCTCGCCATGGCCCGCTCGCTGCAGTTCATGACCAGGATGCCGAGCAGGCTGCCCGAATAGCGGCCGACGATGTCGCCGGCCCGAAGCTGCGCCCGGATCCGCCGGGCCGCCTCGGCGATGACCTGGTCGCCCGCCGCGATGCCCAGGCTCTCGTTGACCTCCGCGAGACCGTCCACCGAGACGAGCAGGAAGGCGGCCGGCTTGCGGGCCGCCACGATGGCCGGCAGCGCCTCGCCGAGTGCGGCCAGCAGGTGGGTCCGGTCGAGCTGCCCGGTCAGGGGATCGAAGCGGGACACGCCCTCGGCGGCCCGCCGCGCACCGGCGAGGCGTATGACGCCCTGCGCGCGCTCCGGCCTGCCGCGACTGTCCGCGTACCACCGGCCGACGTCCTCCACCGGGACGGAGGGGCCCGACGGCCCCTGGGGGCGCAGGCGGTACGCCGAGGCATACGGCACCCCGCGGCCGTCGTCCGTGTTGGGCGCGGACGCGATGGCGTCCTCCCGCGAGTCCCCGCTCTCCGGATCGATGAGGGCCCGCCAGGCCTTGCCGGTCGCGATCGCGTCGAAGCCCGGAACCCCGATCACCTCCAGGGCGTTCGCGCCCCAGACGAGCCGGTCGGTCCGCAGCGTCCAGTCGTACACGACCTCGCCGACCGAGGTGAGGATTTCCAGGGCGCTGGTCTTGCCCGAGTCCGCAGGAGTGGAGGTCACGGCGAATTCTCTCGCGAGGGTCACGGCCCGGCCCGTCCTGGGCCCTCGGCTTCACCGGGGGAGCATGGCCGCGGACCTTCCAAGTTTCGGTTAAGCGCCGGCCGAATCGACCGGTTGGCATCCGCCTTGCTGATGTGTTGACGAAGTGTTAACGGCGTCCCGAAGCGGGACGCCCCGGAACCGGACGGCAAGGATGCGGATCGACGGTCTTCACGGCACGGGAGCGGGACGGGGCACCGGGCGGGCGCTCGTTCCGGCGACAGCCGCGCAGCGCAGCGGCGCCGGCGACGACCGTGGACGCGCCACCGGCCGGGCCCTCGCGGTGATCCCCCGGGTCGAGGCCGAAGAGGCGGCCGCGAGCGGCACGGCCACGGTCGGCGCCGCCGTCCTGGCCCAGCTGATCGGCGGCCGGTCCGAACGCCTCGGCGCCGCGCCGCGTCCCCGCGCCGCCCCCTTCGAGGCCGGCCGCGCCTACGGAGAGGCCTTGAAGCGGCTCGACCGCTTTCCCGCCGGCAGCATGCTGGCGCTGAGTTGCTGAGCGCCGTTCAGTAGCCGATCGCGAGCCCGTCCTTGCGCGGGTCGGAGCCGCCGACCAGGACGCCCCGCTCCCAGTCGATCAGGATCGCCTGCCCGCCCCCGAACGGCTCCGCGCGCGCCGCCACCGCGTGTCCGCGCTCCCGGAGCCCGGCCCGGGTCGCCTCCGGCACCCCCGCCTCGACCAGGACAGCGTCCGTCTCGTCGCCCCAGAAGGCTCGTGGCGCATCGATCGCGGCCTGCACGTCCATCCCGAAGTCGACCATGTTGGAGATGACGTGGGCGTGTCCGCAGGCCTGGTAGGCGCCGCCCATCACGCCGAAGGGCATCAGCGGGCGCCCCTTCCTGAGCGCAAACCCCGGGATGATCGTGTGCATGGGCCGCTTGCGCGGCCCGATCGTGTTCGGATGCGCCGGATCGACCCGGAAGCAGGCACCCCGGTTCTGCAGGAGGATGCCGGTCGCCTCGGTGCAGAGGCCGACCCCGAAGGGGTCGTAGATGGAGTTGATGAAGGAGACGGCCATCCGGTCCCGGTCCACGACCGTCAGGTAGATGGTGTCGGCATCCGGGATGGTCTCCGGCGTCACGTCGGCGAGTCGCCGGTGACGGTCGATGCGGTCGGCGAGCGCGGCCCCGTAGCCGTCCGAGACCAGGGCCTCGACGGACACCGTCATGGCTGCGGGGTCGGCGATGAAGGCGTCCCGGCACGCATAGGCGAGGCGGGCAGCCTCGATCTCCAGGTGGAAGCGCTCGGCGCCGGTCGGGTCGAGCCCGGCGAGGTCGAAGCGCTTCAGGATGTTGAGGAGGATCAGCGCCGTGATGCCTTGCCCGTTGGGCGGCAGCTCGGCGACCTCCAGGTCCCGGTACGCCGCCGTGACCGGCTTCACCGCCAGGGGATCGACCCCCGCCAGGTCGTCGAGGGACAGGAGCCCGCCGCGGGCCCGGACCGTCGCCACGATGTCCTCCGCAACGGCACCCGTGTAGAAGGCCTCCGGGCCGCCGGCCGCGATCGCCCGGAGCGTCCGGGCCAGCGCCGGCAAGGCGACGACGTCGCCGACCTGCGGCGCCCGCCCGCCCGGGAGGTAGTGCCGGGCCGAACCGGGATCGGCCGCGAGCTTCGCCTCGAGCCTGGCCCAGTCGCTGCCGACGCGCTGCGCCACCGCAAAGCCGTCGGCCGCATGCGCGATCGCCGGCTGCAGGCAGCGGTCGAGACCCCATGTGCCGAAATCGGACAGGAGCCTGTGCCAGGCCGCCACGGCGCCCGGCACCGTGACCGCATGGACGGACCCGTCCGCGATCTCCGTGATGCCGCGCTCGAGGAAGAAGTCTGTCGTCGCCGCCGCGGCCGATCGGCCCGAACCGTTGAGCCCCTGCAGCGTCCCGTCCGGCAGCGCCACGATGGCGAAGCAGTCGCCGCCGATGCCGGTCATGTGAGGCTCGACCACGGCCAGGACCGCCGAGGCCGTCACCGCGGCATCGACCGCGTTGCCGCCCTGCCGCAGGCAGTCCACCGCCGCGAGGCTCGCCAGCGGGTGCGACGTGGCCGCCATGCCGTTGAGCGCATGGACGGGCGAGCGGCCGGGCAGATGGAAATTGCGCAAGGCGGGACCTCCGGGAGCGAACCCGCGGAGGGTCACCGCCGAATTTCGCCCTGTCAATCGCCGTTCAGGTATGCGGCGCCTGCGCAGGCCGGTCTACTCGGCCTTCTCGAAGCCGAAGTCCCGGCGTGCGCTGCGGATCGTGATCGTGAAGCCGCCGACCACGTCGATGAGGGCGATCATGGTCAGGGTGAAGAAGACCGAGGTGGCGCAGTAGCCGATGGCGATGAACTCGATCAGGTAGATGATGAAGACCACCATCGAGAGCGCGTGGTCGAAGATGGTCGGCGACGAGGTGTGGGTCGCCTTGACGATCTCCACGAACAGGAACACCAGCCCGGCCAGCACCATGAGGTAGCCGAGCTCAAGGGTGAACGTCGCGCCGGACACCATCGTGACGTTCAGGATGTCGGTCGCCCAGACGGCGCCGTTCCGATAGTCCCCGAGCAAGCCGAGGCCGACGAGGTTGTAGACGATGAGCGGCGCGACCGTGAAGGGGATGTTCATCAGCATGGGCGATCCGTCCGGGTTGGCGATCCGGCCAGAAGCTATGCACCGGACCTGAACAAAAGACAAAGGCCGGCGACGAGGCCGGCCTTCACATTCCGTAAGGGAGCCCGTGAGCCGTCAGTCGGCCTTCGGCTCCAGGACCTGCTTGCCGCGATACATCCCCGTCTTCAGGTCGATGTGGTGCGGACGGCGCAGCTCGCCGGAATCCTTGTCTTCGGTATAGGTCGGCGCCTTGAGGGCGTCCGCCGAGCGGCGGAAACCGCGCTTCATGCGCGACGTCTTTCTCTTGGGTACGGCCATCAGTCTTCACTCCGGTCGGGCGCGGCGGGTGCGGGGCGCGCTCTCCTGCCGGCATCTGCCAACACCGACGGCAAAGCCCCTCGACCCGGCTTTCGCCCGGGAGGAGGGCGTCCATTTCGGTGGAATGGCGGGGCTTATACAGAAGTCCGCCGGACTTGACCAGTGTGCCCGGTCCGAAAAATGCCGCCCCCGCCCCGACGTCATCCCTTCAGGCAGTCGAGTGTCGCGCCGGCCGCCCGGGCGCGCCGCTCGATGATGGAGGCGAGCCCCTGGTGACGCCGGCTCGGGCGCGACGGGTCGCGCAGGATCGGGTTCGGCAGGGCCGTCGCCATGATGGCGGCCTCCCGGGGGCCCAGGGCGGACGCGGGCTTGCGGAACGCCCTCTGGGCGCCGGCCTCGATCCCGTAGACCCCGCCCGGGCCCCATTCGGCGATGTTGAGGTAGATCTCCAGCACCCGCCGCTTCGGCAGCACGAGGTCGATCCAGAGCGCGAGCGGGGCCTCCAGGATCTTGCGCAGCCAGGACCGCTGCGGCCAGAGGAAGAGGTTTTTGGCGACCTGCATGGTCAGGGTCGAGACCCCGCGAGGGCCGCGCCCGGTCCGTTCCGACACGTCCACGGCCCGGTCGATCTCCGCCCAGTCGATGCCGTGGTGGCTGCAGAAGCGGGCGTCCTCCGAACTCACCACCGCCCTGACCACCTCCGGCGAGATCCGGTCGAGCGGCACCCAGCGCCGGTCGACCGGGCGGCCGCGCACCTGGTCGGCGAGCATCAGGGTCGAGACCGGATCGACGATGCGGTACAGGAGGGTCAGCCCGAGCGGCACGGCCGCCAGGACGACGAGGGCCCAGGCGACCCGCCGGATCCAGATCCTCACCCGGCCGCTCTCCCGCCCGTCGATCCCATGCTTCAAAGCCTAGCGGTTTTCGGCTACCCAAGCCAAGGCGATACCGCCGTCCCGACTGAGCCCGTCCAGCCGCCGTAAGCCGAGGCCCGTGATCCCGTGACCCTGCCGAGCACCTCCGGGTTCGAGATCGAACTCGCCGTCTTCGCCGCCGCCCTCGAGACCGCCCTCGAGGACCTGCTCGACGAAACCGTCCGGCCGGGCGAGATCGAGCGTCCGCCCCGCCTCATGGCGGCGATCCGCCACGCCGCGCTGGCCGGCGGCAAGCGGCTGCGCCCGTGGCTGGTGGTGGAGACCGCCCGCCTCTTCGGCGTCGACGGCACCGGCGTGCTGCGCGCCGCCGCGGCGGTCGAGATGGTGCACTGCTACAGCCTCGTGCATGACGACCTGCCCGCCATGGACGACGACGACATGCGCCGGGGCCGCCCGACCGTGCACCGGGCCTACGACGAGGCGACCGCCATCCTGGCCGGCGACGCCCTGCTCACCATGGCGTTCGACATCCTCGCCGATCCGGACACGGACGCGGATCCGGCCGTCCGCGCCGCCATGGTGCTGGCGCTGGCCCGCGCCGCCGGCGCCGGCGGCATGGTCGGCGGCCAGGCGCTCGACCTCGCCGCGGAGGGCCGCTACGAGCCGGACGGCCGGCCGCAGGACCTCGACGCGGAGGAGATCGGCCGCCTGCAGGCCATGAAGACCGGCGCCCTCATTGCCGTCTCGGTCGAAATCGGCGCCCTCCTGGGTCGCGCCGACCCGGCCGAGCGCGACCGGCTCGCCCGCTACGCCCGCCTGCTCGGCCGCGCCTTCCAGATCGCCGACGATCTCATCGACGTGGAGGCGAGTGCCGAGACGGCCGGCAAGGCCACCGGCAAGGACGCCGCCCGCGGGAAGGCCACGCTCGTGGCCCTCGAGGGCGCCGAGGCCATGCGGGAGGTGCTGGGCGGCCTCGTCGCCGAGGCGGAAGCGCTCCTCGAGCCCTTCGGGTCGCGCGCGGCCGCCCTCTCGGACGCCGCCCTGTTCGTGGCCTTCCGGTCGCGCTGAATGCAGCGCGACCCCGGCGGCGATCGGGGTTCGCCGCCGGGGTGCTCGAACGCGGACCGGCCCGCAGGCGGGAGAGCCTCTGGGCCGGTCCGACGATGCTGGTCGATCAGCGGGAGGCGAGATCCGAGGCCGGGCCGAAGACCCGCGCCGCGAGCGCGTCGGCAACCTCCGACACCGGCCGGGCCCGTGCGCTGGCATCCTCCGACACCGGCTGGGCGAACCAGGCTGCGATCGCCGGCGGCGCCTTGACGGAGAGCCGCGCGGAGGCCGAGCCGAAGCGCTCGAGCTTCGTCTTCTGCACCGTCGCGGACATCAGGTCGTCGGCGACCACGAGGGCCGGCGCGAAGTCCTTGACGCCCTTCGGCACCATGACGCCGACCGTCTCGAAGACCTGGCCCGGCACGGTCGCGACCTTCACGGAGGCCGGCATCGCGCCGCGCAGGGCGGCTTCCGCCACGTCGGAGTCGACCGTGACCGCGACCTTGAGGCTGCCGTTGGAGAGCTTCAGCAGAAGTTCGGCCGGCGTGCGGGCGACGGTCGCATGCAGCCTGAGCCCCTTGAAGTAGGCCGCCACGGACTGCCCGCAGTCGCCCTTGGCGAAGCCCGCCGCGGCGCTGCCGATCTCGGTGTCGTAGAGCCGCGACCGGCAGGCAGGCGAGGCGAGCCCGACCGCGGCGGTCTCCACGAAGGACGCGGAGGCGCCCGTCCAACCCGCATAGCCGAACCGGCCCGGGTTGACCGAAGCGTAGTTGGCGAGCCGCGCCAGGTCGGACAGATCCTCGGCCGAGACGCTGCGCGAGTCGTAGGCCACGACCTGCCGGGCCACGTGGAACGGGATCGCGACCCCGCCCGTGTAGGCCCCGTCCGCCACCGTGGCGACCCGCGGGTCGAGGTCGCGGCCGTTCGGCAGGACGGCGCGGAGGTCGAAGGGTGTGACGAGGCTCGCGTCCATGAGCCGGCGCGTGGTGCGCTCGCCGACCAGCACGAGGTCGGCCGGGCTCGGTTCCCCGGCGGCCCTGGCGTTGGCGATCTCGGACAGGATGACGTCCGCCGGCTTGACCACGAAGCGGACCTGGAAGCCGTGCGACTTGGCGAGCCGCGGCACGACCGTTTCGGCGAAGAGGCGCTGGAAGCGCGCGTCGTCGGCATAGACGGTGACCACGGCGCCCGGCTTGGCGGCCGGCAGCACGACGGTCTTGAAGTAGCCGACATCGAGGCCCGGGTAAACCGCCGGCACGTCGCCGGCGAAAGCCGGAGCGAGGGCCGCGGAGGCCGCGAGGGCGGAGGCAGCGGCGGCGAGGACCATGCGAGACATCGAAGGCTTCTCCCGGAAACTGGGCGCGGGACGTCATCCCGCAACGGGGCAGTGCCCCTTCCGGCGTTCCTCTTGAACTTGCGAATGCTTGTTGACCCGCGTCGTCGGCGGGTGAAAACGATATACGCCCAAGTCCCCTTGTCGTCAAAAGCCTAGCCGGTCAAGAAAACATTAGGAATTTGCGTTGGTCCGCTCGAACCCAGGTAATCGGCCGTACTGCAAACCGATTGAAAGGCCATTCCGTTGCCGTAGGGAAGCGTCCGGCGCAACTTTGTTAGCGGAAGCAAAACCTGCGCTTAAGGGCAGGCCAAAAAAGTTTCAAGCGGGCGGCGACGCATCGGGATGCTCCAACCGATTTAGGCCCGAGGCCGCGGAGGCCGGGCCCGACCCGAATCGCGTCGCACCTGTCGAGCCGCCCGGGATCGATCCGGACTATCCCCCTCGGCATTGTGCCCGACCCTGTCCGGGCCGGGTCGGACGATGGACCGGCTCGGTCACTCCGCGGCGCGGGCACCCTTGCCGAAGCGGGCCTCGATATAGTCCTCGACCAGCCGCGTGAAGGCTTCCGCGATTCCGGGCCCGCGCAAGGTCGTCGCCTTCTGCCCGTCGATGAAGACGGGCGCCGCCGGACTCTCCCCCGTTCCCGGCAGCGAGATGCCGATGTCGGCATGCTTGGACTCGCCCGGCCCGTTCACGATGCAGCCCATGACGGCGAGGTTCAGCGCCTCCACCCCGGGATACTTCTCGCGCCAAGCCGGCATGTTCGTCCGGATGTGGTCCTGGATGTCGCGCGCCAGCTCCTGGAACACCGTCGAGGTGGTCCGCCCGCAGCCCGGGCAGGCCGCCACCACGGGCACGAAGGAGCGGAACCCCATGGTCTGCAGGAGTTCCTGCGCGGCGATCACCTCGCGGGTCCGGTCGCCGCCCGGCTCGGGGGTCAGCGAGTAGCGGATCGTGTCGCCGATCCCCTGCTGAAGCAGAATCCCCATGGCGGCCGACGAGGCGACCAGCCCCTTCGACCCCATGCCGGCCTCGGTCAGGCCGAGATGCAGGGCATAGTCGCAGCGCCGCGCCAGTTCGCCGTAGACGGCGACGAGGTCCTGCACCTGGCTGACCTTGGCGGAGATGACGATCCGCGAGCGCGGCAGCCCGATCTCCTCCGCGCGCGCGGCGGAGAGCAGGCCGGACTGGACGATCGCCTCGTGCATCACCTCGCGCGCCGTCCGGGGGGCTTCGCTGCCCGCGTTCTCGTCCATCAGGTGGGTCAGCAGCTCCTGGTCGAGCGAGCCCCAGTTGACGCCGATGCGGACCGGCTTGCCGTACTGGATCGCCTTCTCGACGATCGCCCCGAACTGGCTGTCCCGCTTCGCCTTGAAGCCGACGTTGCCCGGGTTGATCCGGTACTTGGCGAGCGCCTCCGCGCAGGCCGGATGGTCGGCGAGCAGCTTGTGGCCGATGTAGTGGAAGTCGCCGACGAGCGGCACGCGCACGCCCCAGCGGGCCAGCCGGTCGCGGATGTGCGGGACGGCCGCGGCCGCCTCGTCCCGGTCCACGGTGATGCGCACCAGCTCCGACCCGGCCCGCGCCAGGTCTGCGACCTGCCGCGCGGTCCCTTCGATGTCCGCCGTGTCCGTGTTGGTCATCGACTGCACGACGATCGGCGCGTCGCCGCCGACCGTCACGCCGCCGACGTCGACGGCCACGGAACGGCGGCGGGGGGCGGGCGCGAAGGGGTTCTGCATGGGGCGTGTCCGGCTGACGGGTCCTTCGAGATGGGCCGAGGTCTTCGTCATCGTCAAGAGGCAATCCCCGTCCGGGCGCCGATCGCCCCCGTCAGCGACCGAGCACGAGCTTCGGCAGCCAGGTCGTGAGCGGCGGCCACAAAGTGATGGCGACCAGCACGGCGAGCAGCGGGATCAGCCAGGGCAGGATGGCCCGCGACATGGCCTCGAAGCTGATCCCGGCGACCCGCGAGGTGACGAAGAGCACGACGCCGACCGGCGGGGTGACCGTGCCGATCATGAGGTTGAGCACGAAGATCAGCCCGAACTGGATCGGGTCGATGCCGAACTGCGCCGCCGCCGGCGTCAGGATCGGGATCAGGATCAGCATGGCGGCGAGCGCCTCCATGAAGCAGCCGACCACGAGCAGCAGCACGTTTACGACAAGAAGGAAGAGGAGCGGGTCCCCCACCACCCCGACGATCTGCGGCCCGACCGTCTGCGGGATGCGCGACATCGACAGGCACCAGGCGAGCGCGGCCGCCGTCATGACGAGCGCCAGCACGATGCCGGTCGTCTCCACGGTCTCCACCACGATCCGCGGCAGGTCGCGGATCCGGAAATCGCGGTAGACGAACAGGCCGAGGATCAGGGCGTAGACGGTCGCCACGCCCGCCGCTTCGGTCGGGGTGAAGATGCCGGCCATCATGCCGCCGAACAGGATGACGGGCGTCATCAGCGCCCAGTGCGCCCGCCGGTACGCGGTCCACACCTGACGAAGCGTGGGGAACGGGTGGCGGGGCAGGTTCCGCCGACGGGCGACCTCCGCCACCATCAGCATGAGGGTGACGGCCATCAGCAGCCCGGGGATGACGCCGGCCAGAAAAAGGCCGCCGATCGAGACGTCGGCGCTCACCCCGTAGACCACCATCGGCAGCGAGGGCGGGATGATCGGCCCGATCGTCGCCGAGGCGGCCGTGATCGCCGCCGCGGTCTCCACGTCGTAGCCCTCGTCCTTCATCGCCTTGATCTCGAGAGTCCCGACCCCGCCCGCATCCGCCACCGCCGAGCCGGACATGCCGGCGAAGATCACGGAGGCCAGGATGTTGGCGTGGCAGAGCCCGCCCCGGAGCCATCCCACGCAGACCGTCGCGAAGCCGAAGATCCGCTCCGTGATGCCGGCCGAGTTCAGGATGTTGCCCATCAGCACGAAGAGGGGAGCGGCCAGGAGCGGGAAGGAATTCGCCGCTTGCGCGATCTTCTGAGGCACGATGTTGGGCGTGAAGCCGCCCAGATACACGAACGCGTAGGCGGCGAGCCCCATCGACGCGTAGAGCGGCAGGCCGAGCAGGAGCGCCGCGAACCAGACGCCCAGGATGGAGAGCATCAGGGTGATCACGTGATCGCCTCCGCGGCGCTGGCCGAACGCAACGGGCGCCCCCGGAGCACGGCCGAGAGCTCGAAGAGCGCCTGCAGCGCCACGACCGCGCCCACGAAGGGGAGCGGCAGGTAGAGGAGCCCGGTCGGAACGGGGAGGCTGACCGCCTCCACGTCCCAGTTGCGCTCGATGAGCCGGACGGCGTGGACCGCCAGCCCGAGCCCGAGCGCCGCCACCGCGGCCTGGACGAGCGCCTCGAGGCCCTTCTGCGCCGCGCCGGGCAGCCGAGACGCCAGCGCGTCGATGCGGATGTGGCTGCGCCGCCGGGTCGCGATCACCCAGCCGACGAACCCGGTCCAGACGAGAAGGTACTGCGCCATCTCGTCCGACCAGGCGAGCGGGTCCCCGAGCTGCCGGAAGATCACGCCCAGCACGACCGCGGCGAGGAGGGACAGGAGGAGCACGACCGCGAGCGCCTCGACGAGGCGGTCGACGGCCCGGACGGCGAAGCGCATGGAACGGCTCCAGGCAGGGTCGGAGATGGCCGGGTCCGGCCAACGCGGCCGGCGGCGCGAGGCGGGACGGCGGCGTCGGGCGGCTCCCGTCGGAACCGCCGCCGAGCCGCAGCCCCCGAGTCCCGGCCGCAGTCAGAGGGCGAGCAGGCCCTCGAACACGCCCTTCCCCCACTTCTCCTCGAACTTCGGCGGCACCTGCGCGAGGACCGGCTTGCGGAAGCTTTCGAGGTCCGGCTCGATCACCGTCATGCCCGCCCCCTTCAGGGTGTCGACGAGCGTCCCCTCCTGGCCGGAAAGTTCCTTGTCCTGCCAGACGGCGCCGGAGGCGATCGCGGCTTCCAAAATGCCCCGGTCCGCGGCCGACAGCCCCTTCAGGAAGTCCTCGTTGAAGATGGTCAGCCGGGGCGTGATGATGTGGCCGGTCAGGACGAGATACTTCTGAACCTCGTTGAGCTTGGCGCTCGCGATCGTCGGCAGCGGGTTCTCCTGCCCGTCGACGGCACCCTGGCTCAGCGCCAGGTAGAGCTCGTTGAAGGCGATCGGCGTCGCCTTGGCGCCCCAGGCCTCCGCCATGGCCCGGAACGTGTCGACCGGCGGCACCCGGAGTTTGAACCCGCCCATGTCGGCCGCCGACTTGACGGCCCGGCTGCCGGTCGTCAGGTGGCGCTTGCCGTAATAGGTCACCGAGGTCATGCGCATGCCGCGCTTGGCGACCAGCTGGTCGTTCATGCCCTTGAACACGGACGTGCCGGCGAGCTTCGCCATGTGGGCCGCGTCGCGCCAGAGATAGGGCGCCTCGATCACCGAGAGCTGCGGCAGAAAGGCGCCGAGCGCCGCCGCGCCGTCGGTGGTCGCCGTCAGGGCGCCCGAGCCGACCGCCTCCATCATGTCCTTGCCCGAGCCGAGCTGGCCGTTCGGGAAGCTCTGGATCTCGAGCCGTCCGCCCGACTTCTCCTTCACCTCCTTGGCGATCCGGTCGATCATCTGCACCTGCGGGTGATTGGCGGGCAGCGAGTCGCCCCAGCGGATCACGGTCGCCTGCGCGCGCAGGACCGTCGGCATCGAGAGCCCCGCGGCGAGCGCGGCGGTGCCGGCGAGCATCTGCCGGCGGCTGGTGGTCATGGTCATGGTCGCTTCCCCCCTTTGCTGGTTGTCCGGGCGTTGCGCGGGCGCGCCGCCTCAGAGGTCGAGTGCCCGGTTCCGGGCGTTGGTGATGTGGGCCGCGATGGCTTCGACGGCGGCCGCCGGATCGCGGGCCTCCAGGGCGTCGATCACCCGCAGGTGGTCGCCCATCACGGGCAGGATCATGCCTTGGTAGAGCCGCGTCTCGTCCCGCCGGATCAGCTTGATCTTGATCCAGTTGACCCGGAAGGCCTTCGAGATGATGTCGTTGTCCAGGTGGTCGACGATGGTCTGGTGCATCACCCGGTCGACCTCCTCGGCGTCGGGCACGAGGTCGGGGTCGCCCCCGGCCCGGGCGCGGGCGACGATCCCCTCGTGCGCGTCCCGCATCGACGCGATGAGGGCGTCGCTCGCCGCCGCGGCGAACAGCGCCGTCGCCTCCTTTTCCAGGAAGAGCCTGAACTGGAACGCGTTGCGGATGAGGTCGACGTCCACGTGGGCGACCTGCATGCCGCGCTGGGGCACCGTGCGGATCAACCCCTCGGCCTCCAGCCGCGGCACCAGCTCGCGGATCGCGCCGAGCGGCAGGCCGGTGATCTCCACGAGCTCGCGCTGGGAGACGAACTGCCCGGGCTTGATCTCGCGCGCGAGCAGTCGCTCCGTGAAGCTCTGGTAGGCCTTCTCGCGCAGCTTGGGCTCGGCGCCCTCGCGCGCGGCCCGGGTCGGCGTCATCCCCTGGCCTCCGCCATGATGGCCTCGTAGGCCGCGACGAGCTCGGCCCGCTCGCCGGCCGTCAGAGCCCGCAGCGGCGCCCGCATGGGCCCGAAGCCCGGGTCGCCGTGGACGTGGCCCGCCAGCGCCTTGGTGGCCGCCATGACCGGGTGCTTGACGATAGCGGTGACGAGCCGGATCACCGTCTCGCTGTCCCGGCCCTCGTCGATCACCGGCCGCAGGATTTCCGGCGCGATGTTGGAGAGCCCGTTGATCGAGCCGCTCACTCCCGCCCGGACCCCCTTGGCGAGGAGCCGCTCGTCTCCGACCAGGATCTGCAGGTCCGGATGCGCCGCCAGGAAGGCCTGGGTGCCCTCCCAGTTCGAGGCCGAGTCCTTCACCGCCGTCACCACTCCCGGGAAGGCCGTCTTGAGCCGCCCGACCAGATCGACCGACAGGCCGACGGCGGTCATCGAGGGGATGTGGTAGAGCACGATCTCGCGGGCGGACGCGCCGAGGCCTTCGATGAAGGCCGAGAACCAGCGATAGAGGCCTTCGTCGTCGACGCCCTTGAAATAGAAGGGTGGCGCCGCGAGCAGTCCCCGCATCCCGAGCCCGAGCGCGATCCGCCCCTGCTCGATCGCGTCGTCGAGCACCGCCGAGGCGACGCCGGCATAGAGCCGGCCGGCCGGAACCCCGCCGGCGATCACCGCGCCGGCCATCCGCTCCCGGTCCCGGATCCCGATGGCCGCGCCCTCGCCCGTCGTCCCGTAGAGCGTGACCGTGTCGCAGCCGCGCTCCACGACGCTCCGCGCGTGGCGGGCGAGCCGGGGAAGGTCGACCGCTCCGTCCTCCCCGAAGGGGGTCACGAGGGCACAGGAAAGGCCGAAACGCTGCTTGTCCGCCACGAGGAACTCCACCTGAATGCGCTGTAACATGTCACTAGGTACAGGCTAGGCTGGCAAGCGGCTCCCCGTCAAGTCGGGCGCGGCGACTCCGCCTGGGCCACCCTTCCGCCGGTCGGACTCGACGGCCGCCGGCGGCGGCGCCCCTTGCGGCCCGGGAGCGGCTTGGCCAGGATGCGCCGCGATGACCGAACCGCGCCCCATCGCCACCGCCCTGTCCCGCGCCCTGTCCGGGACCGACGGCCCGGCCGCCGCGACCGCCGCCCGCATCCTGGCCGAGACGGCCCGTCTCCTCGGCGCCGACCGGCTGGTTCCCGTGGCCTCCGCGCATATCGACGGTTGCCTCTATCATGGCGACGCCGGCGTGCTCTTCGCCGAGGCGCTGGTGGCCGGCGGGGGCCGGGTCGCCGTCCCGACCACCCTCAACGTCGGGGCGCTCGACCTGCTCCACGCCGGCCGGGTCCGCTTCCCCGACCACGCCCGCACGATGGCGACCCGCATGGTCGCGGCCTACGAGGCGCTTGGCGGCCGACGCACCTGGACCTGCGCCCCCTACCAGGCGGGCCACCGCCCGGCCCTCGGCGCGCACGTGGCCTGGGGCGAGTCGAACGCGGTTGCCTTCGCCAATTCGGTCCTCGGCGCGCGCACCAACCGCCTCGGCGACTTCCTCGACATCTGCTGCGCGCTGACCGCCCACGCCCCCTGGACCGGCCTCCATCGCGACGAGAACCGGCGCGCCCGCCTGGTCGTCGACGTCTCCGGCCTCTCCGAAGCCCTCAAGGCCGAGGAGGCCTTCTACCCGGTCCTCGGCAGCCTGGTCGGCAAGCTCGCGGGCTCCGCCGTCGCGGCGATCGACGGACTGCCGCCCGGCGTCCCGGAAGACCGCCTGAAGGCGCTCGGCGCCGCCGCCGCCTCCTCCGGCGCGGTCGCGCTGTTCCATGCCGTCGGGTCGACCCCGGAAGCCCCGACCCTGGCCGCCGCCCTGCAAGGCGGCCCCGCGGACGAGACCGTCACCGTCACGCCCGTCATGATCCGCGAGGCCCGCGACGCGCTCTCGACCGCCGCCTCGGCCGACCGGCCCGACGCGATCGCGATCGGCAGCCCACACCTGTCCGAGGGCGAGTTCGCGGCCCTCGAGGGCCTCCTCGCCGGCCGCCGCGCAATCCTGCCGATATACGCCTGCACGAGCCGCCACGTCTGGGGCCGTATGCGCAAGGAGGGCCGTGCCGGCCCACTGGAGGCTGCGGGCGTGATCCCGGTCGTCGACACCTGCGTGGTGGTCGCCCCGATCCTGCCGGAGATCGAGCCAGGCCGCGGCAAGGTCCTGATGACCAACTCCGGCAAGTTCGCCCACTACGCCCCGGCCAACACCGGCTGGGCGAGCCTCTACGGCAGCCTCGCCGACTGCGTCGAGACGGCGGTCGCGGGCCGGCTCGTCCGCGACGAGGCGCTGTGGCGATGACGGCGTTGCGCCTCGACGTCCTCGTACCTGGGACCGCCGTCGGCGACGTCCTGCGCCTGACGGCGCCGCTCAGCTTCTGGGGCGGGGTCGACCCGGCCACGGGCACGATCACCGACGTCCGCCACCCCGAGCACGGCCGCTCGGTCGCCGGCCGCATCCTGGCCGTGCCCGAGACTCGGGGCTCCTCCTCGTCCAGCTCCATCATGCTCGAACTGATTCATGCCGGGCGCGCCCCCGCTGCCCTCGTCCTCGGCTCGGTCGACGCCATCCTGGTTCTCGGGGTGCTGGTGGCGCGCGAGATGGGCCTTCCCCATCCGCCGGTCTACGCCCTGCCCGCCGCCGCCCTCGCCGGCCTGCCCGGCCGCCTCGCCATCGACGCGCAGGGGCTCGTCACGGACCTCGAGCCCGGAGGCGCCGAGCCTTGAACGACACGACCACGCCCGCGAGCGCCGCGCCCCTGCCCGCGGACCCGGCGCCCGCCGGCCCTCCGCTGCGCCATGCCGGTCCGGCCGGCATCGCCGGCTGGGTCCTGTTCGACTGGTCGATGCAGCCCTTCTTCACGCTGGTGACGACCTTCGTGTTCGCCCCCTACTTCGCCGCCCGCCTCGCGCCGACGCCGGCCGACGGCCAGGCGCTGTGGGGCTATGCCACCGCGGCCGCCGGGCTGGTCATCGCCCTCATGTCCCCCGTCCTCGGCGCCATCGCGGACGCGAGCGGCCGCCGCAAGCCCTGGGTGATGGGCTTCGGCCTCCTGATGGCGGTCTCGTCGGTGGCCCTCTGGTGGGCGGCCCCCGGCGCACCCGCCGCCGTGACGCTCGCCCTCGGCGCCTTCGTGCTCGGCACGATCGGGGCCGAGTTCGCGACCGTCTTCAACAACGCCATGATGCCCGGCCTCGTCCCGCAGGAACGCCTCGGCCGCCTGTCCGGCCTCGGCTGGGCCTGCGGCTATGTCGGCGGCCTCGTCAGCCTCGCCCTCACCCTCGGCTTCCTCGCCGCCGATCCGGAGACCGGCCGGACCCTGCTCGGCCATCCGCCCGCCCTCGGCCTGGACCCCGCCGCTTCGGCGGGCGACCGGGCCTCCGGGCCCCTCTCGGCCGTCTGGTTCCTGATCTTCGTGCTGCCGATGCTCGTCTTCACGCCCGACGTGCCGCCGTCGGGCCTCCCCTTGCGCGAGGCCGCCACCCGCGGCATGGCCGCCCTGAAGAAAACCGGCCGCGCCCTGCTGGCCGAGGAGCGCAACATGGCGCGTTTCCTCCTCGGCAACATGATCGCCATGAACGGGCTCGGCGCCCTCTTCGCCTTCGGGGGAATCTACGCGGCCGGCGTCTTCGGCTGGGCCACCATCGAGATCGGGATCTTCGGCATCCTGTTGACGATCACCGGCTCGATCGGCGCCTATCTGGGCGGACGCCTCGACGACCGTTTCGGCTCCAAGCCGGTGGTGTGCGGCGCGCTGGCCATCCTGATCGCGACCGCCGTCCTGATCGTCTCGATCGACGCCGACCACATCTTCTTCGTCGTGGCCGCCGCGGGCCCCTCCCCGGGGGACGGCCTCTTCGCCTCGACCCCGGAGCGCCTTTACGTCCTGCTCGGCTGCGTCATCGGCATGGCCGCCGGCCCGCTTCAGGCCGGCGCACGTACGCTCCTCGCCCGCCTGGCGCCGCAGGATCGCATCGGCCAGTACTACGGGCTCTTCGCGCTATCCGGCAAGGTGACGAGCTTCCTCGGACCGCTCGGGGTCGCGCTCGTGACCGACCTCACCGGCAGCCAGCGCGCCGGCGCCTCCGTGCTCATCGGCTTCTTCGGCGTCGGGCTCTGGTTTCTGGCCGGCGTGGCGGGCCGGCGCGCCCCGGCTCAGTGGCAGTAGCGCTTGCCGTTGCGGGTATAGCAGTGGGTCCGGGCGCGGGTCGTCACCTTCGGCCCGCCCACATAGGCGCCGACCGCGCCGCCCGCGATGGCGCCGGGCGGACCCGCCACGACAGCGCCCACGCCGGCCCCGATGGCCGCCCCGGTGATCCGCCGCTCCTGGGCGTCGGCGGCCGTCACGGCCGACAGCGAAACGAGCAGGGTCGTCGCGAGAATCGCGTTGCGCATGGGTATATCTCCCGAATGACACGTGGCTTTCAGGAGGTGCAACGCGGCACGCGCCGCCCCGGTTCCCGTCACGACCGCGTGCGCGGGCCGGGGCGCCGGCGGGGTGGTCAGCCGCCCTCGCGCATCCGGCGCTTGCCGAGCGTGCGCAGCCGGAGGGCGTTGAGCTTGATGAAGCCCGCGGCGTCGCGATGGTCGTACGCGACCTTGCCCTCCTCGAAGGTGACCAGGTCCTGGTCGTAGAGGGAGTAGGGCGATTTCCGGCCGGTGACCGTGACGTTGCCCTTGTAGAGCTTCAGCCGCACCGTCCCGGAGACCATCTCCTGGCTCTTGTCGATCAGCGCCTGAAGCATCTCCCGCTCGGGCGCGTACCAGAAGCCGTAGTAGATGAGCTCCGCATAGCGCGGCATCAGCTCGTCCTTCAGGTGGGCGGCGCCGCGGTCGAGGGTGATCGACTCGATGCCCCGGTGCGCCTGCAGCAGGATCGTGCCGCCCGGCGTCTCGTAGACCCCGCGCGACTTCATGCCCACGAAGCGGTTCTCCACCAGGTCGAGCCGGCCGATGCCGTTCGCCTTGCCGAGCTCGTTGAGACGGGTGAGCAGCGTGGCCGGCGACATCCGGACGCCGTCGATCGCCACCGGGTCGCCCTTCTCGAACACGATCTCGATCTCGGTCGCCTTGTCGGGGGCGGCCTCCGGCGAGATCGTCCGCATGTGGACGTATTCCGGCGGCTCGATCCAGGGATCCTCGAGCACCTTGCCCTCCGAGGAGGAGTGCAGCAGGTTGGCGTCGACCGAGAAGGGCGCCTCGCCGCGCTTGTCCTTGGCGATCGGGATCTGGTTCTTCTCGGCGAAGTCGAGGAGCGCCTCGCGGCTCTTGAAGTCCCACTCCCGCCAGGGCGCGATCACGGTGATGTCCGGCTGCAAAGCGTAGTAGGTGAGCTCGAAGCGCACCTGGTCGTTGCCCTTGCCGGTCGCCCCGTGGCAGACCGCGTCGGCGCCGACCGCCCGGGCGATCTCGATCTGCCGCTTGGCGATCAGCGGCCGGGCGATCGAGGTGCCGAGCAGGTACAGGCCTTCGTACACCGCGTTGGCCCGGAACATCGGGAACACGAAGTCGCGCACGAACTCCTCGCGGAGATCGTCGATGAAGATCTCCTTGATGCCGAGCATCTCGGCCTTCTTGCGCGCCGGCTCCAGTTCCTCACCCTGCCCGAGGTCGGCCGTGAAGGTCACCACCTCGCAGCCGTAGGTGACCTGCAGCCACTTCAGGATGATGGAGGTGTCCAGCCCGCCCGAATAGGCGAGCACGACCTTCTTGACGTCACGGGCGGCCATCGCGGTCTGTCCTGCTAGGGGGAGGAGAATGCGGCGGCACTCTTAGCCGGAACCGGACGCGAGGTGAAGAGGGGGAACCTGCACGCCTCCCCTACCCCGGCGGCGGTGGCCGACCGGTGACGCGGGCCCCGAAGGCGGCGAGCCGCCGTTCGAGCCGCGCCCCCGCGTTAGGGCCCATGCGGACCAGGAAGATCTCCCGCACGCCCAGGATGACCAGGAGCGTCAGCGACCAGGCGAGCAGCACGTCCGAGAGGTAGTGGCCCCCGAAGGCGATCCGGTTCACCGAGATGACGAGGGCCCACAGGAAGGCCGCGATCGCGGTCCGCCGCCGCCAGGCGACCGGCACCGCGAAGGCGACCGCGACCAGCCAGAAGGAGGCGGAGGCTTCCGCGGACGGGAAGGAGCAGTCCGTCAGGCACCCGCCCCGCCAGTCCCACGGGATGTCGAACGGGAACGTGCCCCCGAACAGGTCGGTATCGCGCGGCCGCGGCCGACCCCAGTATTCCTTGAGCACCAGGTTGACCATCAGCCCCGGACCGAGCGCCATCGACCCCGCCAGGAACAGAAGCCGACGGATCTCCAGGGCGCTCACGCGTGCGGGAGCGAACACCTTGGCGAGGAACAGGACCACCAGCACGGCCACCGCCAACCGGGTGACGATCCGGCCGGCCAGCCGCAGCGCGATCAGCCAGGGATTGTCGGCCGCCGGGAAATGCCGGTCGACCACGAAGAGCCCGGTCACCGCCCGGTCGAGTTCCGGCACGAGCACGAACAGGAGCGAGAGCGTCCCGGTCAGCAGCAATGCGGCGAGGAGTGGGCGCTCCTCGACCCTGGACAGCCATCTGCGGCGGGATTCGGGCTGGTCCGCCGCGTGCGGCGCGGGTCGGTCGTGTCCCATAAGGGCTCCTGCACATGTTCACGGTGGCGTAGGCTTCGGCCAGAGTGAGACCCGTAACGCGCGAATCGGCCAGGAGGGCCCATGCCGTCATCCACCCCGACGCCGTCGCTCGACTTCTGGTACGAATTCGCCTCCACGTATTCCTACCTCGCCGCCCAGCGCATCGAGGCCGCCGCCGAGGAGGCCGGCGTGGTGGTCACCTGGCGTCCCTTCCTGCTCGGCCCGATCTTCGCCGCGCAGGGCTGGAATACCTCGCCCTTCAACCTCTATCCCGCCAAGGGCCGCTACATGTGGCGCGACATGGAGCGGCTCGCCGGCGCCATGGGCGTGCCGCTGCGCCGCCCCTCGCCCTTTCCCCAGAACGGCCTCCTCGCCGCCCGCCTCGCCCTGATCGGCGCCGAGGCGGGCTGGATCGCCCCCTTCACGCGCGCCGTCTACACCGCCGAGTTCGGCGAGGGCCGCGACATCTCCAAGCCCGAGACCCTGTCGGCCGTCCTCGCCGGCCTCGGCCTCGACCCTGCCCCGCTGATCGCCCGCGCCCGCGCCGACGAGGCGGTGAAGAACCGCCTGAAGATCGAGACCGAGCAGGCCCAGCGCCTCGGCCTTTTCGGCGCCCCGAGCTTCGTCACCGCCGACGGGGAGCTGTTCTGGGGCAACGACCGGCTCGAGGCGGCGCTGGCCTGGGCCGCCCGCGCGCCCGGTCCCTCGCGTCGCGGCTGAGCCGCCTTTAGTCCGTCCCGGGCGCCTCGTCGTCGACCGTGTGCTTCTGGATGAGCGGCACCTGGCTCATCGCGAACAGGAACGTGATGATCGGGAAGCCGAAGAGCTTGAAGCTGACCCATGTCGATTCTGCGAAATTGCGCCAGACGATCTCGTTCACCGCCGCCATCACGACGAAGAACAGGCCCCAGCGGAGCGTCAGCTTGCGCCATCCCTCTTCCGTGATCGTGAAGGCGAAGTCGAAGACCTTGGCGAGCAGCGACTTGCCGAAGGCCAGCCCGCCCAGCAGCACGACGGCGAAGAGCGTGTAAACGATCGTGGGCTTCACCTTGATGAAGCGCTCGTCGTGCAGGTAGATGGTCAGGCCGCCGAACACCAGCACGATGACGAGTGTCACCACCAGCATGACGGGCACGTGCCGGGTCGCGACCCAGGACGCGACCGCAGCCCCCACGGTGGCGACCATGAACACCACGGTCGCGGTGAAGATCTCGGTGCGGTTGTAGGTCACGAAGAAGACGACGAGCGGACCGAAGTCGATCAGCATCTTCGCCCAGGTGGGCAGGGCCTTGCGCGGCGGCGCGGTCTCGGTCATCGGGTCTCGCGGTCACGGGGTGCGTTGCACCATGGTAGGAAACCCAGCGCGCCCCGGCAACCACCCGCCGCCGATGCGCCGGCCGGCCGCTTCGGCGTCCGGCGCGAATCGCCTAGTCTCGCCCCGACCATCGACCCGGACACCCGCCCTTGCTCGCCGAACTCGCCCTCTATGTCGCGAGCCCCTGTCCGGCCGACCACCGTCGGCTCGGCCACCTCTCCGCCGCCGTCAGCCTCTGGTCGCGCGCGACCCGCTGCGCGGCCGCCTGGGCGCCCCACTACGCCCGCTGCCGGGCCGTGGTCGAGCGCGCCGTCGCGGACCTTCCGCGCCGGCGCAAGGCGGTCGTGCTCGGCTCCGGCCTCTGCCGCGACGTGCCGGTCGAGCGGCTGGCCGCAGCCTTCGAGACGCTCGTCCTCGTCGACGTCGTCCATCTCGCCCCGGTGCGCTGGCGCCTCAGCGGCCTGCGCAACCTGCGCTTCGAGCACCGGGACCTGACCGGCACGACCGATCTCCTGCTCGGCCGCTCCGACCGGGTCGCCGACCCGCTGGCGGCCCTCGCCGAGGACCCGGACATCGACCTCGTGGTCTCCGCCAACTGCCTGAGCCAGCTCCCGCTCGGGCCGCGCGCGGCGCTCGCCCGCGGCCGCTCGCAGGCCGCGTTGCCCGCCGACCTCGAACGCCGCATCCTCGCCGCCCACTGGGACGGCCTCCGCCGCCTGCCCGCCCGGGTCTGCCTCCTCACCGACACCTGCTGCCGAACCCAGGACCGCGCCGGGCGCACCCTCGAGCGGCTCGACCTCGTCCCCGGCCTCGACCTGCCGCCGACGGACGAACGCTGGGACTGGGCGCTCGCCCCCCTCGGCGAGGACGGGCCCGACCACACGCTCGTCCACGAGGCCCGCGGCTACCCGGACCTGGCGGCGGCCCTGAAGGTCCCCGCGCGATCGCCGGCCCGGCCGCGCCTTCGCCCGGTCCCTTGACCGCGCCTCCGAACTGTCCCAATCCCCGGGCAGCAAGGGAACGCGAGCCTCCGGCGGGAGGCGACGATCTGAGAGGCGCGCGGCATGACGGACAGCACCGGACCCACGGCTCCCGCCCCGGCGGGCGACCCCGCGCCGGGCGGCGTGCGACCCAAGGGCCGGGGCCGCTTCGGCCTGCTGGCCGGACTGGTGATCGCCGCCGTGGCGATCTGGTCGGGCGTTTGGGCCTATGCGCGCCAGACCCTGGCGGAAGCGGTCGAAACCCAATTGGCCGCCCTGGCGGACAACGGCCTCGTGCTCGGCTGCGCCGACCGGTCGATTGTCGGCTACCCGTTCCGCCTGGAACTTCGTTGCGCGCGCTTCACCGTCGAGGACCGACGGTCCGGCGCCACCGCCGACCTCGGCCCGGGCCGCGGCGTCGCCCTCCTGTACCGGCCGAACCACATCATCCTGGAATTCGACGGGCCGGGGACGGCCACCGACCCGCGCGGCGGCACGCTCCTCGCCTCCTGGCGCCTCCTCCAGGCGAGCCTGCGCTTCTCCGACGGGGTGCTGACGCGCGCGTCCCTGGCGGTCGACGGCCTCGACGGTCGCTTCGAAGGCCCGGGCCTCCAGAGCGTCGCCGTCAAGGCGACCCACGCCGAGATCCACGGCCGCCCGGAAACCCCGGACGCCGGCTTCGACCTCGCGGCCGACATCCGGGCCGGCAGCCTGGTGGTGGACGGCCGCCGCATCGGGCCCGAGGCCGTGGACCTCACGGCCGATACCGAGCTCGTCCGCCTGCCGCCCGAGGCTGAACCCGGCCTGCCTGCCTTCCTGGCCGCCTGGGCGGCCAACGACGGCCGCCTCGACATCCGTTCGATCCGCCTCGCCTCCGGCAAGCTCGCCGTGGAGGGCCGCGGCGCCATGGCGCTGGAGCAGACCGGCTTGCTGACCGGCATGCTCAAGCTCGTCGCCACCGGGCTCGAGTCCGTCAACGACCCCAAGGCGACCGGGGCCTCGCCGCCGGCCGACCTCGCCGTCATGGCGAGCGGCTTCCTGCTTTTCGGAAAGCCCGTGAAGGAGGGGCCCGTGCCGGGTCGCTCGATCGACTTCGTGATCGAGCAGGGCCGCATGAAGCTCGGCGCCGCGCCGCTCGGCCGCCTGCCGCCCCTGTTCCGGCCGCCGCAGGGCTGAGGCCCGATCAGCTCCCGAGCCCGAGGCGCCCCATCTCGCGCGCCATCATCTCGAGGCCCCGCCGGGCCGCGCGTCGCAGCGCCAGCCACCCGGCGACGTCGGCGGCAACCAGCCGGGCGCGCGGCAGCATGCCGCCGAGGTCAACCGCCACGGTGCCGATCTCGATCCGGTCGCGCCAGAGGGGATCGATCATCGGGTGGTCCGCCGTCGCTAGGCTGTCCGCGCCCGCGAAGCCGGGCACCGCGAACAGCCGCTCGGTCGCCGCGATCATCACCTGCACGCCCGGCGAGGCCGGGGCCAGGTCCTCCGCGAAGGCCGTCTTCCACGGCCAGGTCCGCCCGCCGCTCGACAGCCGCACCACCGCCGCCACGAGTCGCCCGTCGAGCCGGATGCGGTCGATCGCCACCGCCCCCTGACCGGCCAGTCCGTCGATTGCCGCCCGCGCGAAGGCCGCGACCTCGGGAAGCCCCGCCATGGCGGTCCCGGCGCGCCCCTTCCATCCGGAGGCTTCCAGGGCCAGGAAGGCCTCGAAGGCCTCCCGGACCGCGTCGGGCGCCGTCACCACGTCCGAGCACGCGTCCCCGCGCTCGGCGAGCCGGCGCCAGAGCCGGGCCGTCTCCTTCCGTCGCTTCCGGTCGAAGGCGCGCGCCGCATAGGTGTCCCAGTCCTCGCCGCCGGCGAGCGCCGCCCGCGCGTGCCGCCCGGCGATGTGGAGCGCTTGGCCCGCCCGGTCGGCCACCGCCTCCAGAGCCCGAAAGACCGGACCGTCGAGCCGCATGTCGCGAACCGCGATCACGTTCGCCCGGGTGGCCTGATACTGCAGGATCGCCGTCCAGAAGGTCTCCTCCGCGCCGGCGGCGACGAGCGGCGTGCCGAGCGGCGCATACTCGTTGCACCACAGCGTCGGTACCGCCCCGGTGAGCCCGGAGGCGAGGCGGCCCGCCACGACCGGCGCGAGGCCGACCAGCCGGCCGTCGGCCGACCGGACCGTCGCGATCTCGGCCGAGGGAGCAAAGCAGGCGAGTTGCGGCAGCAGGAAGTCGGGCGTGAGGAAAACGTTCGGCTCCCCGGCCCCGGCCGCGAGGCGGCGCCAGTCCTCGACCAGGACCCCGGCGTCGGCGGACCGGATGATCTCGACGGTTTCGGCGCCTGGGGGCGGGGTCGCGGGGACGGCGAGGGCCAAGGGGGGACTCCGGTTCTGCCCGCAGGATCCTACCGGCCGGCTGTTAAGATTGGAAAAAGACCGGAGGGTGCCGGATCGGGTGTCAGGCCGGGGAAGGCCTCAGGCCCCGGCGGCCAGGGCGGGTCGGGCCTCGAGGACCGTCCGGTAGAGCTCCCGGACGCTGTAGGGCTTCACCAGCCAGTCCGCGAAGACGCTCGGCAGGCGATCCGGCCTGGACCGTCCCGTGACGGCGACGAGCGCCGCGCCGGCCGTGCCGGCCTCTCCGGAGAGCCGCCGCGCCAAACCCTCGCCGTCGCCGTCCGGCAGGCCGAGGTCGATCAGCACCACGTCGTAGGCCGACTTGCCGGCCGCTTCGACGGCCTCCTCGGCCGATCCGGCGACCGTGCAGGCCGCCCCGAAGCTCTCCAGCAGGGTGGCGAGCAGCCGGCGCCCGATCTCGTGGTCCTCGACGGCCAGCACCCGCATCGCGCCGCCCGGCGGCGGCGTGTCCCTGTCGACCCGCGGCACCCGCTCGTCCTCCTGCATGCCTGATCGCCCCGCCGACCGTATCGCCCTCCGTTTAAGTCTTCGCTAAACCGGGACCACGAGACCTCCCTCGAGACACCGGAAGACCCATGACCTTCGCCGAGACAGGCACCACCGTCCTGCCCGTCTTCGGGCTGATCGCGATCGGCTTCGCGGCGTCCAAGCTCGGCGTCGTCCGCGACGTGGTCGGCGAGGGGCTCGGCGAATTCGTCTACGTGATCGGCATCCCGGTCCTGATGTTCCGCACGCTGGCGACCGCGACCTTCCCGCCGCTTTCGCCCTGGCCGCTGTGGATCTCCTACTTCGGCGGCGTCCTCGTCGCCTGGAGCCTCAGCGCGGTCGTCGCCCACCGCCTCTACGGCCGGTCGCGCACCGAAGGCGTGATCGCCGGCGTCTCCGGCTCCTTCTCCAACCTGGTCATCGTCGGCACGCCGCTGATCGTCTCCGCCTTCGGCGAAGCCGGCGCCGTACCGCTCTTCATGCTCGTCTCGGTGCATCTGCCGATCATGATGGTCGCCGGCACCCTCCTGACCGAGCGCGCGATCCGGATCGACGGCGGCCAGCAGGGGCCGGTCGACGTTCCGAAGGTGCTGAAGGCGATCGGCCGCAACCTGGCCACCAACCCGCTGATCATCGCCCTGGTGCTGGCCGCGGCCTGGCGGACCGGCGGGCTGCCGCTCGAAGGCCTGCCGCGCACCATCGTCGACCAGCTCGGCGCCTCGGCCCTCCCCGCGGCCCTCTTCTCGCTCGGCGTGGGGCTCCGCCGCTACGGGCTCTTCGGCGAACTGCGGCTCGCCCTCCCGGTGATCGCGATCAAGCTCCTGCTGATGCCGGCCGTCGTCTACCTCGTCGCCTCCCGGGTCTTCGATCTCCCGCCGCTCTGGGTCTCGGTCCTGACGGTCTCGGCCGCCTGTCCGGCCGGCGTCAACGCCTACCTGTTCGCCGTCCGCTTCAACGTCGCGCACGGCACGGCGTCGAACATCATCGGCCTGTCGACCGCACTCGCCGTCTTCTCCGTCACCTTCTGGCTGGACCTCGCCCGCCCCTGACCGCTCAGGCAAGCCCGACCATCCGCCGGATGTCCTCCGGCCGGGCACCGGCCTCGCGGAGCGCCCGCAGGCTCGTGTCGCGCTGCGACTTGGAGAGCTTCCGGCCGTTCTCGTCGACGATCAGCCGGTGGTGCCGGTAGACCGGCGCCGGCAGTCCGAGCAGGACCTGCAGGAGCCGGTGCACCGAGGTGGCATGGAAGAGGTCCTGCCCGCGCACCACGTGGGTCACGCCTTGCGCGGCATCGTCCACCACCACCGAGAGGTGATAGCTGGTCGGGATCTCCCTGCGGGCCAGGATCACGTCCCCCCACCGGGCCGGATCGGTCGCGACCACGCCCGTCTCGCCCGCCGGCCCCGATCCGTGTTCCCGGAAGACCGGAGGCCCGCCGGCCGTTGCCAGCGCCTCGGCCATCCGCAGGCGGTACGCGAAGGGTCGCCCCGCGGTGATCAGCGCCGCCGCCCGGTCCGGTTCCATTGCGCGGTCGTCGCCGGGGTAGAGCGGTGCCCCGTCCGGGTCGCGGGACCAGGGCCGGCCGGCGGCCTCCGCGGCCTCCACCCGCGCCCTGATCTCCCCCCGCGACAGGAAGGCCGGATAGACGAGCCCCCGGTCCTGCAGGATCCCGAGCGCGGCCCGGTAGTCCTGGAAATGCTCCGACTGGCGGCGCACCGGCTCCTCCCAGCGGATCCCGAGCCAGGCGAGGTCCTCGAAGATCCGCTCCACGTAGTCCGGCCGGCAACGCGTGACGTCGATGTCCTCGATGCGCAGCAGGAAGCGCCCATCCGCCGCCTGCGCCGCCTCGTAGTCGACGAGCGCCGAATAGGCGTGCCCGAGGTGCAGCTCGCCGTTCGGGCTCGGCGCGAAGCGGAAGACCGGCCGGCTCACCTTGGCCCGATCCTGACATGCCGGATGCATTCGTCCCGGGTGCCGTCGGCGCCTCTCAAGACGTGGCCGCATCTCGACTTGGGTGGCTTCTTCGATTTCAAGCTTTCGCCATATTCCGGCCCAGGCCGGGCCACCTTGACTCCGGATGATCCCACCATGGCTTCGGATGGATCGGCCCGGTGGTTCTGACCGGTTTATTCAGCCCCCCAGCCCCCCGGACGGAGGCTGCCGGGCCGAGCCTTCCGAAGACACGACCCCCATTATTCGACGCCAGAGGTCGAAACCTAAAGGGCCCCGCGGGGCCCTTCTTGTTGACTCCGGGTCGCCGGCCTCACTGCAGGATGCGCGTACGGTCGATCTTGAAGAGCTTCTCGTCGACCGGCTGGTTCACGACCGTGTTGTAGATCGCCACCGACGTGTCGTAGCCCTGCGCGTCCGTCACCGTCCACTGCTTGAGATCGCTGGTCTTGCGGTCGAACACCATGGTGAGCCGGCCGTCGCCGAAGACCGTGGACTGCTCGAGCACGATCGACACCAGGTCGGGCTCCACCGAGACGCGGGTCACCGTGGCCTCCGACGTCAGGTCGAGCTGGTCGGCGAGCAGGAAGCGCAGCGGCGTCTTGGACAGCGGATAGAGGTCCTGCGTCTGGTTCTTGCGGTCCTTGACGACCACGTCGGTCGCGTCGGCGACGATCTCGAGCGTGGCGGGCTTGGCGTATTGGAAGCGGATCTTGCCCGGCTTGGCGAGGTAGAACTGCCCCTCCGTGCGCTGGCCGTCCGGCCCGAACTGCACGAAGGACCCGGACATCGTCCGGATCGCGTTGAAGTACTTGTTGATCCCCTGGACGGCCTCCTTCTGGGGCGGCGACAGCTTGGCCGGCTGCACCGCGGGCGTGCTGCTCGAGAAGGGGTTCAGCGAGAACGGCACCTCCACCTTGGACTGCGCGCCGGCGGCGCCGGGGATGAGCGCCAGGGCGAGCGCGAGGCCGGCGAGGCGCACGGAAGATTGGACCATGGATCGTCTCCTCGTCAGGCGGAGGCGGGCGCGTCCGAATCGGGCGCGCGCGGCAGGGCATTCTCCACCAAAGTCGGCCGCTCTTCTACGCGCTCCCCATGGCGAGACGGTGGCCTCGCGGCCCTTCAGCCGTCGCCGCCCCCGCCGCCGATCAGGATCTCGCGCTTGCCCGAGTGGTTGGGCGGCCCCACGATGCCTTCCTTCTCCATCCGCTCGATCAGCGAGGCGGCGCGGTTGTAGCCGATCTGCAGGCGGCGCTGGACATAGGACGTCGAGGCCTTCTTGTCCTTGAGCACCACCGCCACCGCGCGGTCGTAGAGGTCCTTGGAATCCTCGAGGCTGCCCTCGTCGCCCGCCCCGGCCTCGTCGACCTCCTCCTCCCCGGCCGTGATCGCCTCCAGGTACTGCGGCTTGCCCTGCCGCTTGAGATGGACGACCACCTTCTCGACCTCGTCGTCGGCCACGAAGGGCCCGTGAACGCGCTGGATGCGGCCGCCGCCGGCCATGTAGAGCATGTCGCCCTGCCCCAGCAGCTGCTCGGCGCCCTGTTCGCCGAGGATGGTGCGGCTGTCGATCTTCGAGGTGACCTGGAAGGAGATGCGGGTCGGGAAGTTCGCCTTGATGGTGCCGGTGATGACGTCTACGGACGGCCGCTGCGTCGCCATCACGATATGGATGCCGGCCGCGCGCGCCATCTGGGCGAGACGCTGGATCGCGCCCTCGATCTCCTTGCCGGCGACGATCATCAGGTCCGCCATTTCGTCGACCAGGACCACGATGTAGGGCAGCGGGTCGAGCGCCAGCTGCTCCTGCTCGTAGATCGGCTCGCCGGTCTGGCGGTGGAAGCCGGTCTGCACCTCGCGGGTCAGCACCTCGCCCCGCGCTTTCGCCTCCGCGACCCGCGCGTTGAAGCCGTCGATGTTGCGCACGCCGAGCTTCGACATCTTGCGGTAGCGGTCCTCCATCTCCCGGACCGCCCACTTGAGCGCCATGACGGCCTTCTTGGGGTCGGTCACCACGGGGGTGAGGAGGTGCGGGATGCCGTCGTAGACCGACAGTTCCAGCATCTTGGGGTCGATCATGATCAGCTTGCACTGCTCGGGCGTCAGCCGGTAGAGCAGCGACAGGATCATGGTGTTCATCGCGACCGACTTGCCCGAGCCGGTCGTGCCGGCGACCAGCAGGTGCGGCATGCGGGCGAGGTCGACGATCACGGGCTCGCCCCCGATCGTCTTGCCGAGGCAGAGCGCCAGCTTGTGCTTGGTCGTCTCGAAGTCCTGCGAGGAGATCATCTCGCGGAAGTAGACGGTCTCGCGTCGCTGGTTCGGCAGCTCGATACCAATCACGTTGCGGCCCGGCACCACCGCGACGCGGGCCGAAATGGCGCTCATGGAGCGGGCGATGTCGTCCGCGAGCCCGATCACCCGCGAGGACTTCACGCCCGGCGCCGGCTCGAGTTCGTAGAGCGTGACGACCGGACCGGGCCGCACGTGGATGATCTCGCCCTTCACCCCGAAGTCGTCGAGCACGCCCTCCAGGATGCCGGCATTGCCCTCGAGAACGTCCTCGGAGAGCTCGGCGGCCGGGCCGGTCCGGCGCGGCTCGGCCAGGATCGAGACCGGCGGGAACTGATAGGGCGCCCCGTCCGGCCGCTCGTGCCGCTCGGTCTCGCGCGACGGGCGCTTCACCTGCGCCATCGGCCCGTACATCTGGTCGACCGGCACCCGCTTGTCCGCCCCCGGCCCCGGCGCGCCGGCGCGTTCGGCGGCCAGCGGCCGGGCGACCGGCGGCTTCGCGACCGGCTGGCGCGCCTGCGGCCGGCTCGGCAGCCCGGGAGAGGGCTGGGGCGCCTCGTAGGAATCCTCCTCGTCGTCCTCCACCGGCTCCTCGAAGCGCGGCTCCGGCTGACGGGCCACGCGGCTGTCGTCGCGCGGCGCGAAGCGCACCGGCGGCGCCTCGTCGTAGGCCTCCGGCCCCTCGTCCTCCGCAGCCTCGGGTCCCTCCCAGCGCTCCTCGTCGCGCCCGATGCGCGACGCGGGCCCGCGCAGGGGACGTGGCATCTCGATGCGCGGCCCGCGCACGGTCGGCTCGAGCCGCCGGATGGGCTCCGGCTCCGGCTCGTCGTCGACATCGTCGTCTTCGTAGACGGCTTCCGGGGCCACAGGGGCGCGGCGCGCCGGCTCCGGTGCGAAGCCCGGCTCCAGCCGCGGCGGCCGCCCGCGCAGGGCGACCGGGCGATAGGCCTCCTCGTCGTCCTCCACGGCAGCGTCCGGCGCCCGCCGGGCCAGCATCGCGCCGAGCGGGGCGCCGTAGCGCCGCGCGTCCAGGAAGCCGCCGCGCCGTCCGACGAGCCGCATCAGGTTGGCGCGCGCCACCAGCACCCAGTGGTGCAGCATGGCGAGGGGCATGAACCGGCTCTCCTCGCCGTCGTCCTCTTCGTCGTCGAAGTCCCGGGCGAGCGCCCGGTCGCGCGGGCTGGCCCGCCCGGGCACCCGGCTCCAGCCGATCGCCACGGCGTTGGCCAGGATCGCCGCCGCCCCGAAGCCGAGGAGGCCGAGGAAGCGCCCGAACTCGACCGAGCCGGCCAGCGCGACCGGCAGTCGCATGATCATGTCGCCGATGACGCCGCCCAGCCCGACCGGCAGCGGCCAGCCCTGCGCCACCGGCAGGCCCGCCAGCGCCGCGGCGGTGAGGAGCGTCCCGCCGCACCAGGCGACCAGGCGGCCGCGCGTCATCTCCGCGCCGCCGCGGGCGAGCAGCCGCCAGCCGATGGCGAGCGCCGGCAGGAGCGCCACCGTGGCGGCGAGCCCGACGAGCTGCATGGCGAGGTCGGCCACCACCGCGCCCGGATAGCCGAGCAGGTTCCGGGCCGGCGCCTGGGTGGCGTAGCTGTAGCTGGGGTCGGTCACCGACCAGGTGGCGAGCGCGGTCGCGACCGCCGCCGTGGCCCCGATCACGCCGACGCCCAACAGGCCCGCCACGTTGCGGGTGAGCATCTGCCTCAGGTCGGTATCCGCCGTCAGGCTGCCGGCGTCGGTTCTCGATGACCGCATGTCGTGCTTCCTCATTCCGAAGGATGTCCGGGCGGGGCGAGCACGGCCGCGATGCGGCGGAGCCCCTCCTCGGTGAGTGCGAGGTCGTCCACCATGGCGACGCGCAGGAAGTCCGCGCCCGGGTTGCGGCCGTCAGGGCCCGCGGCGGCCAGGTAGCCGCCCGGGACGGTGCGCACCCCCGCCTCCCGCCAGAGCGCCAGGGCGGCGTTCTCGCCCCCGTCCCGCCCGTCGGCCGCCAGGTGCCCCACGTCGAGCCACAGGAAGAAGCCGCCCGGCGGCGTCACGGCGCCGAAGCGCGGGCCGAGGATCCGCTCGGCCGCCTCGTACTTGGCGTTGTAGAGCCGGCGATTCTCGATCACGTGGACCTCGTCGGCGAGCGCCGCGACGGCCACGGCCTGGACCGGGTTCGGCACCTGCGGGGCCGCCATGTTTCGGAACGCCGCCCAGCGCTGCAGGAAGGCCGGGTCGCCCGCCGCGAAGCCGCAGCGCAGGCCCGGCAGGTTGGAGCGCTTGGAGAGCGAGTTGAAGGCCACCACGCGGTCGAAGCCGCCGTCCATCGCGGCCGCCGCTTCGAGCACGCCCGCCGGCGGCCGGTCCCGGTAGATCTCGGAGTAGCACTCGTCCGCGAGCAGCACGAAGTCGTGCCGGCGCGCCAATTCGATCAGGCTCTGCCAGCCCTCGCGCGACACCACCGCCCCCTGCGGGTTGGCGGGCGAGGCGAAGAACATCGCGACCGTGCGGGCGAGGAGCGCCGGGTCGAGCGCGTCCGGGTCCGGCAGGAAGCCGGTCGCCGCGCCGGCCGCCACCAGCACGGGTTCGCAGCCCGCCGCCACGCAGCCGGCCGCATAGGCCTGGTAGAAGGGGTTGGGCACCAGGATGGCGGGGTTCGGCACCGACTTGGCGGTCGACATGCGCGCCTCGAGCGCCGCAAAGAACAGGCCTTCGCGCGAGCCGTTGAGCGGCAGCACCATGGTGGCCGGATCGATCCGCCCCTCGATTCCGTAGCGCCGGCCGAGCCAGCCGGCGACCGCCGCCCGGAACGCGTCCGTCCCCTTGATGGCAGGGTAGCGCCCGAAGCCGTCGATCTCGCCGGCGAGGACCGGCCCCACGAAGCCCGGCACCGGATGCCGCGGCTCGCCGACCGCCATCACGATCGGCGGCTTGCCGGGCTGGATCCCGGCCACGAGATCGTTCAGCCGCTGGAACGGCGAGGCGAACACCGCACGGCCGGCGGCAGGGGAGGTCGTCGGAACGGGACCGGACGCGGACATGGGCAAGGGGACCTTGTTCGAGGTGAGGCTAAGGCGGACGGGTAAAGGGGCTGTTAACCAAGCCGGTCGGCTTTGCCGCATCGACGAGGAATTCGCGAACACGGGCGGGCGCCGCGGTCCAGGGGTAGCGCCGTGGCCGGTGACCCGCAAGCAACGGCCCGCACGCAAAGAAAAACCCCGGACGGAAGACCGTCCGGGGTGAAGTGGCCGTCATCGCGGACCGGAGGGAGGAGGACCCGGCAGCGCGAGGGAACCGACGGCTCAGTTGTAGGCACGCTCCCCGTGGGTGGCGATGTCGAGGCCCTCGCGCTCGGCCTGCTCGCTGACGCGCAGCCCGAACAGGACCTTGACCACCATCAGGGCGACCAGCGAGACCACGCCCGACCAGACGACCGAGACGGCGACCGCCTTGACCTGAGTGACGAACTGGCCCGCGATCGTGTACTCGCCGACGCCGAAGCCGCCGAGCGACGGCGCCGCCACCACGGCCGTGCCGAGGGCGCCGACGATGCCGCCGACGCCGTGCACGCCGAAGACGTCCAGGCTGTCGTCGTAGCCGAGCATCGCCTTGAGCGAGACCACCGCCCAGAGGCAGACCACGCCCGCCACCGCGCCGAGCACGATGGCGCCGCCCGCGCCCGCCAGGCCCGCGGCCGGCGTGATCGCGACGAGGCCAGCGACGGCACCCGAGACCGCGCCGAGCAGGCTCGGATGGCCCTTGGTCATCCACTCGACGAACATCCAGGCGAGCGCCGCGGCCGCCGTGGCCACGATGGTGTTGAGGAGCGCCTGGGCGGTCAGGCCGTTGGCCTCCAGGTTGGAGCCGGCGTTGAAGCCGAACCAGCCGACCCAGAGCAGGCAGCCGCCGATCAGCGTCAGCGTCAGGTTGTGCGGCGCCATGTTGTCCTTGCCGTAGCCGATGCGCTTGCCCAGCACGAGGCAGCAGACGAGGCCCGCAATGCCCGCGTTGATGTGCACCACCGTGCCGCCGGCGAAGTCGAGCGCGCCCATGCCGTAGAGGAAGCCCGAGGGCGAGTCGGCCGGCGCGGACGGGCCGCCCCACCACCACACCATGTGGGCGATCGGCAGGTACGAGAAGGTGAACCACAGGACCAGGAAGGCGAGCACGGACGAGAACTTCATCCGCTCCGCGATGGCGCCGATGATCAGCGCCGGGGTGATCGCCGCGAAGGTGAGCTGGAAGATGACGAAGGTCAGCTCCGGGATGTAGACGCCCTTGGTGAACGTCTCCGCGGCCGCGTCGATGCCGACGCCCTTCAGCATCATCTTGTCGAGAGTGCCGATGAAGGGCGTGAGCGCCGTCGCGTCGCCCGGCGTGCCGGCGCCCGTGAAGGCGAGCGAGTAGCCGTAGACGACCCACAGGATCGAGATCAGGCTGAAGCCGACGAAGACCTGCATGAGCACGGAGAGGATGTTCTTGGCCCGGACGAGGCCGCCGTAGAAGAGGGCGAGGCCGGGGACCGTCATCATGACGACCAGGATGGTGGAGACCAGCATCCAGGTCGTGTCGCCCTTGTTGATGTTGGGCGCCGCGGCGGCGGGCGTCTCGGCGGCGGCCTGCGCCAGGGCGGCGGCGGTCGAGAGGGCGAGGACGCCGACGGACACGGACGCGGCCTTGGCGGCCGACGAGATCCGGTCGAGGGAGCGGACGAGAGTCATCTGCAACTTACTCCTTAGGATGTCTCAAAGCGCCTCGACGTCAGTCTCGCCCGTGCGGATGCGGACGGCCTGGTCGATTCCGTAGACGAAGATCTTGCCGTCACCGATCTGGCCGGTCTTGGCGGCGGATGAAATCGCGTTGACCACCTTGTCGACCTGGTCGGACGACACGGCCACCTCGATCTTGATCTTGGGCAGGAAGCTCACCGCGTATTCGGTGCCGCGGTAGATCTCCGTGTGCCCCTTCTGCCGCCCGTAGCCCTTGACCTCGGTCACGGTCAGCCCCTGCACGCCGATCGTGGTGAGGGCGTCGCGCACCTCGTCCAGCTTGAACGGCTTGATGATGGCCATCACGATTTTCATCTGGTCTTTCCCGTTTCCTGCGCCCGCCGGGCGGGCCACTCCGGCGCCCGGCGCCGTGGATTGAGTTCGGCGACCGATCCGCTGAGCGCTCTGCCTCCGGTGGTAGCTGTGGAATCAAGGTCCGTGCCAGTTTCGCCGATGCGGCTCAAATCGTTGGCGTGACTTTCGAATTCGGGTCCGCGGATACGTCGGAGACGCAGACCGTGCCCAAACATGCCTAAAAAGGCGGCAGAGAGATCGGGACTGCGGAGGGCATCCCCGTCACGGTCCCAATCGAGTGCCCAAAAAATGCTCAGATACACTGCAAGGGACGCAACGTCCCGGCCGATCCTGCGGGACTGCCAGTGATCACCGATTAGGCAAGTCGTCCTTCGGGACGGTGCGGCGCACCATCCCCTCCTGCGCCGTCGAGGCGATCAGGACGCCGTTGCGGTCGTAGAGCGACCCGCGGTTGAAGCCGCGGCCGCCCGAGGTCGACGGGCTGTCCTGGGCGTAGAGGAGCCAGTCGTCGAGCCGGACCGGGCGGTGGAACCACATCGCGTGGTCGAGGCTGGCGAGCTTGAGGTCGCGGTCGAACACCGACCGCCCATGGGCGAACAGCGCGGTGTCCAGGAGGGTCAGGTCGGACGCGTAGGCGAGCACGGCCGCACTGAGCCCGGGCACGTCCGGGATCGGCCCGGTCGCCCGCACCCAGACATACTGGCTCGGGGCCAGCTTCTCCCGGCTGACGTAATGGCGCGGATCCACCGGCCTGAGCTCGATCGCCCGCGCCCGTTGCCAGTAGCGCTTCACGGTCTCTGGCGCGTCCTGCAGGACGCTCGCCAGCAGGTCCTTCTCGCTCGGCAGGTCCTCCGGCTGCGGCACCTCGGGCATCGGGATCTGGTGGTCGAAGCCCGCCTCGGCGCGGTGGAAGGACGCCGACATGGAGAAGATCGCCTCGCCGTGCTGCACCGCCAGCACGCGCCGCGTCGTGAAGCTGCCGCCGTCGCGGATCCGGTCCACCTGGTAGACGATCGGCACGGCCGGATCCCCGGGCCGCAGGAAATAGCCCTGCAGCGAATGCACCGGCCGGCCTTCCACGGTCCGCGTGGCCGCCACCAGCGCCTGCCCGATCACCTGCCCGCCGAAGACCCGCTGCCAGCCCACCTGCGGAGAGCGCCCCCGGAAGAGGTTCACCTCGAGGGGCTCCAGGTCGAGCGTCTCGATGAGGGTCTCGACAGCTGTCGGCATGGGACCTCGCGGGGAGCCGGGGGCGGAGCCCGAGAGTTAGACGAGGCCCGCGCCGCCGTCGAGACCGTGCCCCCCGTCCGGGTGCCGTCCGCACGCGTAAGTGCTATGAGGGGCGCGACCTGGAGGAGAGCACCATGCCGGAACGGTTCGATGTCGTCGTCGCGGGGGGCGGCTACGTGGGCCTGTCGCTCGCCCTGGCGCTGAAGAGCGCCGACCCGGGCCTCGCCGTCGCGGTGGTCGAGCCGAAGCCGCGCGAGGCGATCCGCCGCGACGGCCGCGCCTCCGCGATCGCCGCCGCCGCGCGCGCCATGCTGGAGCGGCTCGGGGTCTGGAGCCGGATCGCCGCCGAGGCGCAGCCCATCCTCGACATGGTCGTCACCGATTCGCGCGTCTCCGACGCGGTCCGCCCCGTCTTCCTGACCTTCGGCGGCCGTCTCGAGGACGGCGAGCCCTTCGCCCATATGGTGCCGAACGCCGCCATGGTGGGCGCCCTGCTGGATGCCGCGGAGGCGGCCGGGGTCGTCCTCTTCGCCCCCGACTCGGTCGCGGACTTCACCCTGAAGACGAGCGCCGCCGAACTCCGCCTCGCCTCGGGCACCCGCCTCGACGCCGCCCTGCTGGTCGCCGCCGACGGCGTGCGTTCGCGCCTGCGCGATCTCGCCGGCATCCGTACGGTGAACTGGGACTACGGCCAGTCCGGCATCGTCACGACCATCGAGCACGAGCGCCCTCACGAGGGCCGGGCGGAGGAGCATTTCCTGCCCTCCGGCCCCTTCGCGATCCTGCCTCTGCCGGACGATGCGGCCGGTCGCCACCGCTCCTCGCTGGTCTGGTCGGAACGCCGCGACGAGGCCGACCGCCTGGTGCGCGGCGACGACTTCACCTTCTCGGTCGAGCTGGAGCGCCGCTTCGGCCGCCACCTCGGCGCCCTCCGGCAGGCCGGCCCGCGGCACGCCTATCCGCTCGGCCTCACCCTCGCCCGCGCCTGGGTCAAGCCGCGCTTCGCGCTCTGCGGCGACGCCGCCCACGGCATCCACCCGATCGCCGGCCAGGGCCTCAACATCGGCTTCCGCGACGTGGCGGCCCTCGCCGAGGTCGTCGTCGAGGCGCGCCGCCTCGGCCAGGACCCCGGAGCCCTCGACGTGCTCTCCCGCTACGAGCGCTGGCGCCGCTTCGATGCCTTCGAGATGGGCGTCGTCACCGACGTGCTGAACCGCCTCTTCTCCAACGACCTCGGGCCCCTGCGGGTGGTGCGCGACATCGGCCTCGGCCTCGTCGACCGCCTTCCGGCCCTGAAGCGTCGCTTCATCCGCGAGGCGGCCGGCATCGGCGGCGACATGCCGAGGCTCCTGCGCGGCGAGCCCATCTGACCGGCGCTCAGGCCCGGGCGAGATCGCGCCGGAGCGCCTCGATCTCCCCGGTCAGGACGGTCGCGTCCCCGAGCGCCGAGGCGAGCACGATGGCGCCCTGCCACCGGGCCAGCGCGCTCCGCGCCACCGCGGGCGGATCCGCGGCCCCGGCACCCGCGAGCTGGGCCTCGAGCCAGGCCCCCATCAGGGCGAACACCGCCGCGGCGCCCGCCTCCCCCGCCTCCCGGGGGAACTCCCGTGCCGCCCGCGCGATCGGGCAGCCGCGCGCCACCCGCGAGGCCGTCGATTCAGCCAAGAGGTCCACGAAGGCGCCGATGCGCGCCCGCGGCTCGCCGTGGCGCCGTTCGATGCCGGCGAGCGCCGCCGCCGCCTCGGCCACGAACAGTCCCGCGACCGCACGGCCGAGATCGCTCTTCGCCCGGAAGTGATAGAAGACGTTGCCGACCGGGACCGACGCCTCCCGGGCGATGTCGGCGAGACTGGCCGCCTCGTAGCCGCGCGCCCAGAAGAGGTCGGCCGCGGCGTGCACGAGGCGTTCCCGCGTATCCCGGCGATGAACCATGCCGAGCCCCCCTTGGCAGGACGGCAACATTCTCCGCTCCTGCGCGCCGCTGCGCAAGGCTGCAAGGGATTGCATGACGTAGCGGGGGGACTTCCCGCAGGCTGCCGAGGCGCCTACTCTCGCGCCATGACGACCGTTGTCTACCGGCTCGGCGCGACCGGGATCGAGGTCCGCGTCGCCGACATCACCACGCTGGCGGTCGACGCCATCGTCAATGCCGCCAACGAGAGCCTGCTCGGCGGCGGCGGCGTCGACGGGGCGATCCACCGGGCCGCCGGGCCGGACCTGCTGGCCGAGTGCCGGACCCTCGGCGGCTGCCCGACCGGCGAGGCACGGCTGACCGGCGGCTACCGTCTTCCGGCAGCCCACGTCATCCACACCGTCGGCCCGGTCTGGCGGGGCGGCGGCGCCGGCGAGGCCGGCCTGCTGGCCGCCGCCTATCGCAACGCGCTCCGCCTCGCCGCCACGCATGGCCTGCGCAGCGTCGCCTTTCCGGCCATCTCGACGGGCGTCTACGGCTACCCGGCCGGCCTCGCCGCCGACGTCGCCGCCGCCAGCGTGCGCGCGGAGGCCGCGGGTGGCGCCTTCGACAGGATCGTGTTCGCCTGCTTCTCGGACCGCTCCGCCGCCGAGCACCGCCGCGCCCTGGAGGCGCTCGGCCTCTCGCCCGACCCGCCCTGACGCTCTCCGCACGCCCCGGCGCTTGCCGCCGCGTCGAAAAGCCCTTAAGCGCGAGGCTCCCCGCCACCCGTCCGGGAAGCTCGCCGATGCGACGTGGACTAGCCGCCGTCCTCTCCCTCCTCACAGGACTCGCCCTCGCGGCCCCCGCCCCGGCCTCCGAACCCGCACCCCGCCCCTTCGCCCGCGACCCGGGCGTGGAGGCGCGCATCGACGCCCTGCTTGCCCGCATGACGCTCGCCGAGAAGGTCGGACAGCTTCGCCAGGGCGGCTACGCGGTCGGCTTCGACGTCGAGCAGGCGCGCAGCGGCATCATCGGGTCGATCACCAACCCGGTCGACCCCTACGAGATCGCCAAGATCCAGAAGGCCGCGCGCGAATCCCGGCTCGGCATCCCGATCCTGATCGCCAACAACGTCATCCACGGGTTTCGCACCCTGTTCCCCGTGCCCCTCGGGCTCGCCGCCACCTTCGACCCGGACCTCGTCGAGACGGCGTCCGAATGGGCGGGCCGGGAATCGGCCGCGGTCGGCCTGCATTGGACCCTCGCCCCCATGGTCGACCTCTCCCGCGATCCGCGCTGGGGCCGCGTCGTGGAGGGACCGGGCGAGGATCCCCACCTCGCCGGCCGCATGGCCGCCGCGCAGGTGCGCGGCTTCCTGAAGGGCGGCATCATGGCGTCGCTGAAGCACTACGCGGGCTACGGGGCCGCCGAGGCGGGGCGCGACTACAACTCCACCGAGATCGCCCCCAACACCCTTCGCGACCTCTACCTGCCGCCGTTCCGGGCCGGCGTCGAGGCCGGCGCGCTCAGCGTGATGTCGGCCTTCAACGCCCTGAACGGCACGCCCGCCACCGCCCACAAGGGGCTCATCGACGGTATCCTCAAGACCGAGTGGCGCTTCGACGGCTTCGTTATCTCCGACTGGGACTCCGTCTGGGAGCTGATCAACCACGGCCACGCCGCCGATTTCCCCGATGCCGCCCGCAAGGCGATCCTGGCCGGGCTCGACGTCGAGATGGCGGGCGACATGTTCAAGACCTCGCTGGCCGCCGAGGTCGAGGCCGGCCGGGTGCCGCTCGCCCGCCTGGACGAGGCGGTCCGGCGCGTCCTCAGGGTGAAGGTCCGCATGGGCCTCTTCGACCGACCGGACCCGGACCCGGCAGCGGCCGCCGCCAAGCTGTTCACCCCGGAGGCGCAGGCCACCGCCCGCGCCGCCGCGGTCGGCTCGATGGTACTGCTGAAGAACCGGTGGGACGTCCTGCCCATCGCCCCGACGGTCAGGCGCATCGCCGTCGTCGGCAGCCTCGCCGATTCCCCCGCCGATCACATGGGCTCCTGGGGCGCCGACGGTCGCCAGGACGACGCCGTGCCGACCCTCGGCGCCTTGCGCGCCCGCGCCGGATCGGCGGTCGAAATCACCTATGCGCCCGGCTGCAAGCCCGATTGCCGGACCGACGAGGGCTTCGCCGAGGCCGTCGAGGCGGCCCGCCGCGCCGACCTCGTCGTGGCCGTGCTGGGCGAGCCCTGGTGGCTCACCGCCGAGGGCACCTCGCGCACGCGCCTCGGCCTGCCCAACCGCCAGCAGGCGTTGCTGGAGGCCGTCGCAGCGACCGGCAAGCCGGTCGTCCTGGTGGTCCTCGCCGGCCGGCCGATGGCGATCACCTGGGCGGCCGAGCACGTCGACGCGATCCTGTACGCCTTCAGCCCCGGCACCATGGGCGGACCGGCCATCGCGGACGTCCTCTTCGGCGACGCCGCGCCCTCCGGCAAGCTGCCGATGACCATGCCCCGGGCGGTCGGCCAGATCCCGCTCTACTACAACCACCTGCCGACAGGGCGCCCGCCGACCGGCGACCATTACTCGTCGAAATACATCGACGAGGAGGTCACGCCCCTCTACCCGTTCGGCTTCGGCCTCTCCTACACGACCTTCGCGTATGCCGACCTGAAGGTGCCCGCGACGGTGCGCCCCGGCGACACGCTCCAGGTCAGCGTCGACGTGACCAACACCGGCCGCCGCGCGGGCTCCGAGGTGGTGCAGCTCTACGTCCGCGACCTGGTCGGCACCAAAAGCCGGCCCGTGAAGGAGCTGAAGGCCTTCCGCAAGATCGCGCTCGCCTCCGGCGAGACGCGGCGCGTGCGGCTCGACGTCCCGGTCGCCGACCTCGGCTTCCATCTCGACGACGGGCGCTATGTGGTGGAGCCCGGACGCTTCCGGATTTTCGTCGGCGGCAGCTCGACGGCAACGATGTCGGCCGATTTCGACCTCGCGGCGCCCTGACATTTCGAGCCGCCTTCCCTAAAAGGAACCGACCGGACGCTGCGATTGAGGATCTCATGACGTTGTTCGCCCGCGCCGCCCTCGCCGGCCTGATCGCCCTCGCCTCCCTCCCGGCCGCCGCCGAGAACCTGCCCTCCGAGCGTGTGCGCCGGCTGATCGGGATGATGTCGCTCGAGGAGAAGATCGGCCAGCTCGACATGCCCTCGCGCGGCGGGGCCTACGACGAGGCGCGGATCGCGGCCGGCTGGGCCGGGGCGGTGCTCAACTTCTTCACCCCGGCGGACGTCGCCCGGGTTCGGGAGGTCAACGCCCGCTCGCCGCTGGGCATCCCGCTGCTCTTCGGCCTCGACGTGATCCACGGCTACCGCACCCAGTTCGCCGTGCCGCTGGCGGAGGCCGCCAGCTTCGACCCCTCGGTCGCCGAGCGGGCCGCCTACTGGGCCGGCGTGGAATCCCGCGCCGCCGGCATCAACCTCACCTTCTCGCCCGTCGCCGACCTCGCCCGCGATCCGCGCTGGGGTCGCATCGTGGAGGGCGGCGGCGAGGACCCGATGCTCAACGGCCTCTTCGCCCGCGCCCGCGTCGAAGGCTTCCGGCGCGGCGGCATCGCCTCGACCCTGAAGCACTTCGCCGGCTACGGCGCCGCCGAGGGCGGCCGCGACTACGGCCCCGCCGACATCTCCACCGCCACCCTGCGCGACCGCTACCTGCCGCCTTACCGCATGGCCGTCGAGGCGGGCGTCGACCTGGTCATGACCTCCTACGTCTCGCTGAACGGCGTGCCGACCACGGCGAGCCGGATGCTGCTGACCGAGATCCTGCGCGAGGAGTGGGGCTTCGACGGCTACGTCGTGTCCGACATGAACGCCGTCCCCGAAATTGTCCTGCACGGCTTCGCCGAGACCGACAGCGACGCCGCCCTGATGGCCTTCCGGGCCGGCGTCGACCAGGACATGGACGGCAACGCCTACGCCAAGGCGCTCGCCGCCCACGTGCGCGCCGGCCGGGTTCCCGAGGCGGCGATCGACCGCTCGGTCGCCCGCGTCCTCGCCGTCAAGGAGAAGCTCGGCCTCTTCGACGAGCCCCCCTTCGACCCGGCCGCCGCCGCCCGGGTGCTCGGCTCGCCCGAGATCCGCCGGGCCGCCCGGGAGCTGGCGCGCGAGACCTTCGTGCTCCTGAAGAACGACCGCGGGGTCCTGCCGATCCCGCCCGGAACCCGCACCGTCGCGGTCGTCGGCGCGCTCGCGCTCGACAAGGTGAACCCGCTCGGCTCCAACACCGCCGCCGCCGTCCACGACGACACCGTCACCATCCTGGACGGCATCAAGGCCCGCGCCCCGCGCGGCACCCGCGTCCTCTACGCCGAAGGCTGCGACCTCCACTGCTCGACGGACGCCGGCTTCGCGGCCGCCGCCCGCGCCGCCGAACAGGCCGACCGCGTCGTGGTGGTTCTCGGCGAGCCCCGGGACTACACCGGCGAGGGCGCCAGCCGGGCGAGCCTGGAACTGCCCGGCCGGCAGCGAGACCTCCTGAAGCGCCTTTCGGAGACCGGCAAGCCGGTCGCCGTGGTCCTGCTCACCGGCCGCCCCATGGCGCTCGAGTCCGCGATCGGCCTGGCGCCGTCCTGGCTCCTCGCCTGGTACCCGGGCACCGAGGCCGGCAATGCCGTCGCGGACGTGCTCTTCGGCGACCACGACCCGGTCGGCCGTCTCCCCGTCACCTTCCCGCGCACCACCGGCCAGGTGCCGATCACCTACGATTCCCTGCCGACCGCCCGCCCCGGCAAGGTCGAGGACCGCTTCACCAGCCGCTACCTCGACACCGCCATCGGCCCGCTCTTCCCCTTCGGCTGGGGCCTCGGCTATGCGCCCGTCGCCTACGGCACGCCCGTCATCCTCACCCCCATCCTGGACGCCGGACAGACCGTCGAGGTCATGGTCCCGGTCACCAACAAGGGCGAGCGCCGGACCCGCGAGGTCGTGCAGCTCTACGTGCGTGACGTCGTGGCGAGCCGCACCCGACCGCTGCGCGAGCTGAAGGCCTTCGGCCGGGTCGACCTGGAGCCCGGCGAGACCAAGGACGTCGTCCTGAAGGTCCCGGCCGAGAACCTGGGCTTCCACCTGGAGGACGGCACCTACGTGGTCGAGCCCGGCCGCTTCCAGGCCTTCGTGGGCGGCAGCGCCGCGGCCCCGCCCGCCGGCGAGTTCACGGTCCGCTCGGAGTTCCGGCGCACCCCGGCCCGCCTAGCCGCCCAGCGGTTTGAAGCAGGCCACCTGACGGTCCTCGGCTCCAAGCGGGGCCAGTGACGGCCGCTGCTCCCGGCAGCGCCGGTCGGCGAAGGGGCACCGGTCGGCCAGCACGCAGCCGGCCGGCATCGACGCGGCGGGCTCCCCGAGCTTCAGGCCCGTGGCCGCGGCCCCGGGCTCCGCGTCGAAGGCCGGCAATGCGTCGACGAGCGCCCGCGTGTAGGGATGCGCCGGCCGGGCGAAGAGCGCGGCCGCGGGCCCCTCCTCGACGACACGGCCGCGCAGCATCACGAGGACCCGATCGGCCATGTGCTCGACCACCGCCAGGTCGTGGCTGACGAACAGGTAGGTGAGCCCGCGGCGCGCCCCGAGGTCGCTCATCAGGTTGAGCACCTGCGCCTGGACAGAGACGTCCAGCGCCGAGACCGGCTCGTCGGCGACCACCAGGGCCGGCTCCGTGACGAGCGCCCGCGCGATCGCGATCCGCTGCCGCTGGCCGCCCGAGAACTCGTGCGGATACCGGCCGAGCGCCTCGGGCCCGAGCCCCACGGCCTCGAGCACGGCCGAGACGCGCTCGCGCCGCTCGGCCCGCGCCAGACCGGGCTCCGCCACGTCGAGGGGCTCCGCCACGATCGCCAGCACGGTCAGCCTGGGATCGAGCGAGCCGTAGGGGTCCTGGAACACCATCTGGAACTGCCGCCGCCGGTCGCGCAGGCGGTCCGGCGGCAGCCCGTTCAGGTCCTCGCCGCGGAACAGGACCCGGCCCTCGTCCGGCCGCTCCAGCGCCATCGCGAGCCGCGCCAGAGTCGACTTGCCCGACCCGCTCTCGCCCACGATCCCGAGGCTCCGCCCCATCTCGATCGTGAACGACACCCCGTCGACGGCCGCCACGGTGTCGGGCGCCCGGAACAGCCGCCGGCGTCCGACCGGGTAGCGCCGGACCAGGGCCTCGGCCCTGAGGAGCGGCCCCGCCGTCACGGCCCGCCCTCCAGGTGATGGCAGCGCGCCACCCGCTCCCCCTGGCGGATCGCCGGCGGCGGCACGTCCCGGCAGATCGCCGTCCCGCGCGGGCAGCGGCCGAAGAAGGGGCAGCCGGCCGGCAGCCGGTCGGCGCTCGGCACCGTCCCGGGGATGGCGGCCAGCCGCCCCGGCAGCGCCCGCCGGCTCGGCGAGGCGGCCACGAGGCCGATCGTGTAGGGATGGCGCGGGGCCCGGAACAGGTCGCGGGTCGGTCCCTCCTCCATGGCGACGCCGCCGTACATGACCATGCTGCGGGCGGCCAGCCCGGCCACAACGGCGAGGTCGTGCGAGATCACCACCAGCGCCATCCCGAAATCGCGCGCGAGGTCCTTCAGGAGGTCGATCAGCGCGGCCTGGACGGTGACATCGAGCGCCGAGGTCGGCTCGTCGGCGACGAGCAGCGCCGGCCGGCACGCGAGCGCTATGGCGATCATCACCCGCTGCCGCTGGCCGCCCGAGAGCTCGTGCGGGTAGGCGTCGAGCCGCTCCCGGGCGCGCGCGATCCCGACCCGCTCCAGGAGCCGCAAGGCCTCCGCGCGGGCCGCCGCCCGGTCGGTCCGGCCATGCACGAGGAGCGGTTCCGCCACCTGGTCACCGATCCGGTGCACCGGGTTCAGCGACGTCATGGGCTCCTGGAACACCATACCGATCCGCGCGCCGCGCAGGGCGGTCAGCGCCGCCTCCGGCGCCCCGACCAGCTCGCGTCCCTCGAACCGGATCGATCCGGAGACGCGGGCGACCGACGGCAGGAGCCCGATCAGGGCGAGGGCCGTCATCGACTTGCCCGACCCGCTCTCCCCCACGATGGCGAGCGACTCGCCCGCATCGAGCGCGAAGGACAGGTCCCGCACCACCCGGGCCGGGCCGGCCGGCAGGTCGAGCGCAACCGTCAGGTCGCTCACCCGGAGAAGGGGCGCGGCCGTCATGTCCGCGCCCTGCGGCTCTTCGGATCGATGAGATCGCGCAGGCCGTCGCCGAGCAGGTTGAAGCCGAGCACCGCGGCCGCGATGGCGACGCCCGGGAAGACGGCGAGGAGCGGTTGGGTCTGCAGGAAGGTCTGCGCCTCGTTCAGCATGCGCCCCCAGCTCGGCTCCGGCGGCTGCGTCCCGAGCCCCAGGTAGGAGAGCCCCGCCTCCGCCAGGATGGCGAGCGCGAACTGGATGGTCGCCTGCACGACGACCAGGCCGGCGATGTTCGGCACCACGTGGCGGGTCGTGATGGCGAGCCCGGTCAGCCCCGCCGCCCGCGCGGCGAGCACAAAGTCGCGCGACCAGACCTGCAGGGCCGCGCCGCGCGCCAGCCGCGCGAAGACCGGCACGTTGAAGATCGCGATCGCCAGGATCGCGTTGAGCGCGCCCGGCCCGGCCAGCGCGGTGATCATGATGGCGGTCAGCACGGCCGGGAACGCGAAGGTGAAGTCAGCGGTCCGCATCACCGCCTCGTCGAGCAGCGAGCCCGCCCGCGCCGCCGCCAGGGCCCCGAGCGCCACCCCGGCGGCAAGCCCGAGGCCGACCGCCAGCAGCCCGACCCGGAGGGAGTTGACGGCCCCGCGCATGAGCTTGGACAGCACGTCCCGGCCGAACGGGTCGGTCCCGAGCCAATGCGCGGCCGACGGCCCCTGCAGCCGCCGCCCCATCGCCATCTGGGCGGGGTCGAACGGCGTCCAGACCAGCGCCACCAGGGCGACGAGCACGAGCGCGCCCGCCAGGCAGCCGCCGACCAGGAGCGAAGGGTGCCGCCACCAGCGCATGCTCTATCGCCGCCTCAGCCGGGGATCGACGAGGCCGTACGCGATGTCGACCGCGACGTTGACGGTGACCACCATGGCGGCGAAGACGACCACCAGGTCCTTGACCACGATGATGTCGTGCTGGCCGATCGCCTGGAAGACGAGCCGCCCGAGGCCCGGCAGCGAGAAGACGTTCTCGATCACGATCGCGCCGGCGACCAGGAAGGAGAACTGCAGGCCGAGGATGGTCACCACCGGGACGAGCGCGTTGCGCAGCACGTGCCGGGTCAGGGTCTGGCGCGCCGTCAGGCCCTTCGCCCGCGCCGTCCGCACCCAGTCCTCCTGCAGCGCCTCCAGGGTGGCCGAGCGCGTCACTCGCGCCAGGATCGCCGCCTGCGGCAGCGCCAGCGCCAGCGTCGGCAGCACGAGCGCGCGCGCCGCGGCCGGGACTCCGTTCTCCCAGCCCGGGAAGCCGCCCGACGGCATCCACCCGAGGCCGACCGAGAAGGCCAGCACGAGCAGGATGCCGAACCAGAAATTCGGCACCGCGAGCCCCACCTGGGCGAACAGCATGACGCCGACGTCGCCGGCCCGGTTGGCGTTGGCGGCGGCGTAGAGCCCGAGCGGGATGCCGATCCCGGCGGCGCACAGGATAGCCGCGACCGCCAGCGGCAGCGTCACGGCCATCCGTTCCAGGATCAGGTCCGCGACGGGCACCCGGTAGGTGTAGCTCGTCCCGAGGTCCCCCGTCAGGAGCCCGCCGATCCAGCGCAGGAAGCGCTCCGGCGCCGGCCGGTCGAGTCCGAAGTCGGCCCTGAGCGCCGCCAGGTTCTCGGGCGTCGCCCCGAGCCCGAGCACCACCGCGGCCGGATCGCCGGGCAGGATCTCCAGCACCAGGAACACCACGAGCGCGGTGGCGAGCAGCGTCGCCGCCAGTCCCCCGAGCCGCCGAGCGAGGAAGCTCAGCATGGCCGCGGCCGGGCCGGGGGCGCGGGGCGATCCGCCCTCACTGCCAGGAGAGATCCGTCAGCGGCGTCGCCGGGATCGGCCAGTCCGTCCACATCCCCTTCAGGCCCGTCTTGGCGACCGTGATCTTCGGCAGCACGAAGAGGAACACGTTGACGCTGTCTTCGGCGAGTTGACGTTGCGCGTCCCCGTAGAGCTTGATGCGCGCCGCGTCGTCGGTGGTCGCGTCGATCTTCGCCATGATCTCAGCGAAGGCCGGCGACCGGTACTGGAAGTAGTAGTCGGGCCGGTTGTAGATGTTGATGTCGAGCGGCTCCGTGTGGGAGATGATCGTCAGGTCGTAGTCCTTGTTCTTGAACACGCGGTCGAGCCACTGCGGGAACTCGATGTTCTCGATCGACACCTTGATGCCGACCTCGCCCAGCATGGCGGCGACGATCTCGGAGGAGCGCCGCGCATAGGCGGGCGGGGGCACCTTGAGCGACAGGGTCAGCCCGGAGACCCCGGCTTCCGCCAGCAGCGCCTTGGCCTTGGCCGGATCGTAGGGATAGCGGCCGGTCAGGTCGACGTAGCCGGGCTGCGCGGGCGAGAAGTGGCTGCCGATCGGCGTGCCGGTGCCGTTGGTCGCCCCGACATTGACCTGGTTGCGGTCGATCGCATGCGCGAGGGCACGCCGGACCCGGATGTCGTCGAGCGGCTTCTTGCCGTTGTTCATGGCGACGATCGTCTCGCCCTCGGTCTTGCCGATCGAGACCGTCAGCCGCTTGTCCGCCTTGAGGGTCTCCAGGGCCTCCGCGGCCCCGAAGTTGGTGAGCGCGTCGCAGTCGCCCGACTGGATGGCGGCGAGCTGCGCCTGCGGGTCGTTGATGAACCGGAAGGTCACGCGCGGGATCGCCGGCTTGCCGCCCCACCACCCGTCCGCGGCGACGAGGCTGAGCCGGTCCCCGCGGGTCCAGCGGTCGAGCCGGTAGGGGCCGGTGCCGACCGGTGCGGTGGCGTTGTTGGCGGCCGACTTCTCCGACACGATGATCGCGTCGCCCCAGCCGAGCCCGTAGAGGAAGTTCGCGGTGACCTGCTTGAGCGTCACCTTGACGGTCGACGCGTCGGGCGTCTCCACCGACGCGATTGGGGTGAAGATCCACTTCTGCGCGTTCTTGGAGTCGGGCGCCACGGCCCGCTCCAGCGAATACTTCACGTCCGCGGACGTCATCGGCGAGCCGTCGTGGAAGCTCACGCCCGGGCGCAGCTTGAACGTATAGGTCAGGTTGTCGGGCGAGATGGCCCAGCTCTCGGCGAGCCGCGGCACGATCTTGCCGGCACGGTCGATTCCGACCAGGCCCTCGAAGATGTTGGCGTAGGTGACCTCCCGGATCGCCTGCGCGGCTCCGGCGGTCGGGTCGAGGACCGGCGGCTCGAGGGTCTGGCAGAGCGTCGCCTGCCCCTTGTCCTGCGCGGAGGCGGGCAGCACCGCCCCGACGCTTGCCGCACCGAGGGCCAGAAGCGGCAGAAGCCCCAGCCCGTTCCGAACGCCGTGTCCCCGCATCCCTAGTCTCCCTGTTCTCGTCGGCCCGCCGCCGGCGCGTCCAGCGCCCCGGTCAACGTCAGCGCCGCCGCCGCCATGATCTTGGCCGAGGCGACCATGTCGGCGATGTCCACATACTCGTCCGGCTGGTGCGCGAGGTCCAGGATCCCGGGGCCGTATGCGACGCAATCGATCACGCCGCCGTGGCGGGTGATGTGCTTCTGGTCGTAGGTGCCCGGGGAGGCGATGTGGCGCGACGGCCGCCCCAGCACGCGGTGGATCCAGTGGTCGAGCGCCCGCACGACCGGCGCGTCCGGCTCCGTCATGGTCGGCGTGAAGGTCATGATGTCCTTCAGGGCGTAGTCGAGCCCGGCGCGCCGTGCCTTGGCGCGGTCCAGGAGGCCGATCACCTCCCGGCGCACGGCCTCGTAGTCCTCCTCGACCAGGAAGCGGCGGTCGAGCACCAGGCGGCAGGAATCCGCGACGACCGGCGCCGGAAGGCCCTCGTCGCGCGGCTCCGGCAGGCCGCCATGGACCGAGTTGTAGTTGAGCGTCGCCCTCCGGGAGCCCGGCGGCTCGCAGGGCATGCGGGTGACCCGCCCGTCCAGCGCCGGCAGGAGCTCCGCCTCGACGAGCGCCAGGAAGTCGGCCATGCCGCGGATCGCGTTGACGCCGAGATAGGGCATCGAGCCGTGCCCGATCCGGCCCTTCATCTCGATCTCCGCCCACCACACGCCGCGGTGGCCGAGGCAGACCCGGTCGACCCCGAGCGGCTCGGGGATGATCACGTGGTCGACCCGCCCCCGGTCGAACCAGCCGTGCCGGGCCAGGTAGCCGACCCCGCCGAACCCGCCGGATTCCTCGTCCACCGTGCCGGATATCTCGATCGCGCCGGGGAAGTCGACGCCCTCCGCCAGGATCGCCTCCGCGGCCACGATCGCGGCCGCGATGCCGCCCTTCATGTCGCAGGCGCCCCGGCCGTAGACGCGGCCGTCGCGCACCACGCCCTCGAACGGGTCGACGGTCCAGCCGTGCCCCGCCTCCACCACGTCGATGTGGCCGTTGAAGTGCACCGTCGGCCCGGGCCGGGCGCCCTCGCGCCGGGCGATCACGTTGATGCGCGGATGGCGGTCGCTGTCCCCCGGCGTGCCCTCCGCCCGAACGTAGCGGACCGTGAAGCCGCGCGCCTCCAGGCGCCGCCCGATGAACTCCGCGCAGGGCCGGTAGGCTTCGCCCGGCGGGTTCACGGTCGGGAAGCGGATGAGGTCGCGCGTCAGCGCGGCGAGTTCGTCGCCGAGCCCGTCGATGCGCGCCAGGAGGGGAGCGAGGCGGCTGTCGCCGCTGGACAGCGGCGGCGGGGCCACGGCACGGGCGGTGTCCACGGTCATGGCCGCACTATAGGCCCCCCGGGCCATGCATCAAGGAAGGAGCACGGCATGCGGTGAAACTTCAGCGCACCCAAGAGTAGAGAGCCACAACTTCACGACGGATTAAGGAAAGCCGCCTTACGTTACGGCACTCGATGGATGTCAGGAACGGGTCTTCCGTGTCAAGGGGCGAAGCGACGGACGGGGCGGACCTGCAGGCAACGGACGGGCCGGTGCGGCCGGCCGCGGTCGGCACGCATCGGGCGCTCGACCTCCTGGCGGCAATCTCGGACCTGCAGCGCTCGGTCCAGCCCGGCACCGACCCCACCTCCGCCTTCGCCGCCATGCTGACGGCCGCCATGGACCTGAGCGGCAGCTCCCTCGGCTTCATCGGGGAAATCCGCGAGATCGACGGGGAACACATTCTCCGCCCCTACGCCTTCCAGGGAATGGGGGCCGGAGACCTGGGCTGGCTCGACTCGGGCCTCGGCGACCGGGACTTCATGTCGGCCAGTCGCCACGGCCTGATCGGCCGCATGATCAGGTCGGGCCAGCCCCTGATGGGGGTCTATCCGGAGAAGTCGGCGGATCTGCCCCCCGGGCATCCCGCCGTCACCAGCTTCCTGGGCCTGCCTCTCGTGCAAGGGTCGAAGAGGGTCGGCCTGATCGGGCTCGCCAACTGTCCCGGAGGCTATTCGGAAGCGCTGCTCGCCGAGTTCGAGCCGCTCACTCGCATCTGCGCCCTGCTCATGGACCTGATCGCGGTGGAGCGGGAACGGTTCGACGCCACCGAGATCCTGCGGGAGGCCCTGCAGACCATCCCGGAGGGCTTCATCATCTTCGACGAGCACGACCGGTTCGTCCTCTGCAACGACGCCTACCGGGCCATGTTCCCCGAATACGCCGGCGTACTGCGCCCCGGGATCAGCTTCGAGCAGGTCGTCCGGACGGGCGTGGGGCTGGTCCCCGCCGACTTCGAGGGCGGGGTCGAGACCTGGATGGCGAGCCGGCTGGAGGCGCACCGCCGGCTCGGCCGTCCCTTCGTGTACCCGGCCAGCGGCGGGCGCATGATCCGGGTCGACGAGCGCAAGACCGCGCGCGGCCACACGGTGGGCCTGAGGACCGACGTCACCGAGCTCGTCGCCGTGCGCGACGAGGCGCGTCACAACGCCGACAAGTTCCGGTCCCTCTACGAGATGGCGCCCGTCGGCCTCGTGCAGTCGCACCTGGACGGCAGCATCATGGAGGCCAACCCGGCCTTCCGGGCCATGGTGCCGGCCGCGCAGGCGAAGGGTCTCGTGGATCTCGTCCGCGCCGACCAGCGCTCCGCCTTCCGGCGCCTCCTGCACGATACCTCGACCCAGGAGCGCTACGGCCCGGTGGAGTTCGAGCTGTGCCCCCGGTTCGGCGAGCATCGCACCGTCCTGTTCCAGGGCCGCCTCGTTCGGGCCGGCAGGGGTGAGCCGCACATCTGGTCGGTCCTGCAGGACGTGACCGAACGCAAGCGCGGCGAGGCCGAGCTCTTCCATGCGGCCATGCACGACCCGCTCACGGGCCTGCCCAACCGCTCGCGGCTGGCCGAGCACCTGGCCATGCGCGTCAGCACCTCCGGGGGCCTCGGACGCTTTTGCGTCATGATGCTGGATCTCGACGGCTTCAAGCTGGTCAACGACATGCTGGGGCATCCCGCCGGGGACCATCTCCTGGCGATGACCGGATCCAGGCTGCGCGGCAGCGTCCGCCGTCGCGACATGGTGGCACGGCTGGGCGGAGACGAATTCGCCATCGTGGCGGGCAACTTCCGTCGGCTTTCCGACCTCGACCAGATCGCCCGCCGGCTGCTCGACGAAGTCGCCCGGCCGGTGGAGTACCGCTCCCAGACCATGCGGGTGACGGGCAGCATCGGCATCGCCGTCTATCCGGAGCACGGCAACTCGGCCGAGGAACTGCTGCGCGCCGCCGACCTCGCGCTCTACAGGTCGAAGCACGAGGGCCGCAACCGGTCCGCCTATTTCGAGCGCGCGCTCCTCGTCGAGACCGAGCGCCGCTTCACGGCGCTCGCCGGGGCCCGGCAGGCCCTGGCGGAGGATCGGATCGTGCCCGTGTTCCAGCCGATCGTCGAACTCGCGACGGGCCGGCCGGTGGGCGTCGAGGCGCTTATGCGCGTGCGCGGGCCCGACGGCGCGGTCACCACCGCGGACGGGATGGAATGGCTGTTCGAGGACCCCGAGACGAGCCGGCGTCTCGACGGGCGCATGCTCGACCGGGTGCTCGCGCGGATGCGGACCTGGATCCAGGCAGGCATCGACCTGGACCATGTCTCGATCAACCTCGGCGAACCCATGTTCTGGCGCCAGGAGAGCGGCCGGCGCCTTCTCGCCGCCCTGCGCGACCACGACATCGCGCCGGACCGGGTGCGCATCGAGATCACCGAGAATCACCTCTTCGGGTCGAACCTGGACGAGACCACCCGGACCCTCGAGCGCCTGGCCGGAGACGGCCTGCGCTTCTCGCTCGACGACTTCGGGACCGGCCACGCCTCCCTGACGCACCTGAAGATGCTGCCGGTGACCGAGATCAAGATCGACCGCAGCTTCGTCTGCGACATCGAGGCCCGGCCGGAGAGCCGGACGATCGTGGAATCGATCGTCGGCCTGTGCCACGGCCTCGGCAAGGTGGTTGTCGCCGAAGGGATCGAGACCCCCGCGCAGCTGCAGATCCTGGCCGACCTCGGCTGCGACTTCGCGCAGGGCTATCACATCGCCCGGCCGGCCGTGGCCGAGTCGATCCCGGGCCTGCTGCTCGGCCTGACACATCGTCGCATGACCGGCGGCGCACGCCGGAACCGCCTCCTGCGGACCTCGCCGGCGCAGCCGCATCTTGTCGCAGGGGCGCCCCGTCCCTAGATCCGGCCCAGGCCGGAGTCCTCCCATGTTCGACGTCTTGAAGCGCCTCCTTTCCGATCTCGGCGGACGCGAACCGGCGCCCATGCCCGCCCTGGACGAACGCCTCGCCACCGCTGCTCTCCTGGTGCACGCCGTCGGGATCGACGGCACCTTCGGCGACGCCGAGCGGCGCCGGATCGAGGACGTGCTGGCACGCCGCTACGGCCTGCACGGCGACGATCTGGCAGCTCTCCTCGACCAGGCCCGGGCCGCGGACGGCGAGGCAGTCGACCTCTACGGCTTCACCAGCGTCCTGAAGCGCAGCCTCCCGCCCGAGTCGCGCGCCGCGGTCGTCGAGCTCCTGTGGGAGGCGGTCCTGGCCGACGGCAGCCTGCACGAGTTCGAGGACAACGTGGTCTGGCGCGTCGCCGAACTTCTGGACATCGGCACCCGCGACCGCGTGCTGCTGCGCAAGAAGGTCGAGGAACGCCTTGGAATCGACGACGTGCCCGGTTGATTCCCGCCCCCTCCGCGGGTCATGATTGCTGCAGTGCAAGGCGGCCCGCCGCGGGCCGCGCCATGATGGTTCGCGAGAGAATGCCCCGGTCCCGAGCGAAGCCCGCGCCCCTGCCCCGCATCCTGGTCGTCCTGCACCAGGAGACCTCCTCGCCGGGCCGGGTCGGCCAGTTGCTCACCCGGCGGGGCTACGTGCTCGACATCCGCCGGCCGCGCTACGGCGATCCCCTGCCCGACACGCTCGCCGACCATGCCGGAGTCATCGTGTTCGGCGGCCCAATGAGCGCCAACGACGAGGACGACTTCGTCCGGCGCGAGATCGACTGGCTGGCCGTCCCGCTCGCCGAGGAGAAGCCGTTCTTCGGCATCTGCCTCGGCGCCCAGATGCTCGTGCGCCACCTCGGCGGCCGCGTCTTCCAGCACGATCACGGCCGCGTCGAGATCGGCTACTACCCCCTCGACCCGACGGAGGCGGGCCGCAGCCTGATGTCCTGGCCGAGCCATGTCTACCAGTGGCACCGGGAGGGTTTCGACCTGCCCTCCGGCGCGACCCTGCTCGCCGCCGGCCGCGACTTCCCCAACCAGGCCATCCGCGTCGGGCCGGCCGCCTACGGCATCCAGTTCCACCCGGAACTGACGCTTGCCATGATGTACCGCTGGACGGTGCGCGGCGCCCACCGCTTCGAGCTCCCCGGCGCGCAGACCCACGTCCACCACTTCGAAGGGCGCCATCTCTACGACAGCCAGACCCGCTTGTGGCTGGAGCGCTTCCTCGACCTCTGGCTGTCGGGCGAGACGACGGCCGCCGCCGCCCCTTCCAATCGGTCCGGTCCGCGCCGGCTCGAGCACGTCTGAGCGCCGCAACGTCAGCTCACGGTCAGTTTATAGTCGCCTTCCCGAAGTAAGCCCCTTGTCATCTTGAACCCACCGCCAGGGCCGCCAAATATGGGTCCACAGGCCGGGCGTCCGATAGGTGTGCCCCCCGTCTCGCCGCGGACGACCGGCCGCGATCGGAATTCCCTCCCGATCGCGCGGCGGGTTCCCGCCCGCCCGAAGCGCTCCGTCCCTCCCCCCGGGACGGAGCGCTTTCCTTTTCGAGGCGGCCCTTGATAGACTCCACCTGCCGCGACCGACGCAGCCGGATTCGATGCCTCGACCGATCACCCTCGCCACCTGGAACATCAACTCCGTCCGGATACGGACCGGGTTGATCGAGCGTCTGGTCGCCGAGCGGGATCCGGACGTCATCTGCCTGCAGGAGACCAAGTGCCCGGACGCCAATTTTCCGGAAGGCGTCTTCCGCAAGCTCGGCTACCCGCACATCGCGCTCAACGGCCAGAAGGGCTACCACGGCGTGGCGGTGATCTCCCGCATCCCCATCGCGTCCGTCGACCGCCGCCCCTTCTGCGGCAAGGGCGACGCCCGCCACATCGGCGTGGTGCTGGACGCCCCCGGCGGGCCGATCGACCTGCACAACCTCTACGTCCCGGCCGGCGGCGACGAGCCGGACCCGGCCGTCAACGACAAGTTCGCCCACAAGCTCGACTTCCTGGAGGAACTGTCCGGCTGGATCGGCCGCGCCCCGGCCGGCATGCCGAGCGTGGTCGTCGGCGATCTCAACATCGCGCCGCTCGAGGACGACGTCTGGTCCCACAAGCAGCTCCTCGGGGTGGTGAGCCACACGCCGCGCGAGACCGCCGCCCTGGAGGCGATCCGCACCGGCGGGCGCTGGATCGACCTGATGCGCAGCTTCGTGCCCTGCCCCGAGAAGCTCTACACTTGGTGGAGCTACCGGGCCGCCGACTGGGCGGCGGCCGACAAGGGCCGCCGTCTCGATCACGTCTGGATCTCCGAGGACCTGCGCACCCGCGCCGCCGGCATGGAAGTCCTGCGCGCCGCGCGCGGCTGGGACCGGCCGTCGGATCATGTTCCCGTCCTGGCTCGTTTCGAGCGTTGAGGCGAACGACAGAGGAGACCCGAGCCCCCGATCGACGGACTTTCCCCGTGGCGTAGCCGCCGCTTCGCCGGTTCCGGCGGCAGGCGGCCCAGAGTCGGAGGATACCGCAATGCCGAGGCTCTTCACCGGGCTCGAGATCACCGAGGAGATGGCCCGCTCCATCGCGATGCTCCGCGGCGGCCTGCCAGGCGCGACCTGGATCGATCCCGAGAACTACCACGTGACGCTCCGCTTCATCGGCGACGTCGACGACCGCATCGCCGACGAGGTCGCGCACGCGCTCGGCAAGGTCGCCCGCCGCGGCTTCGATCTGGTGCTGAGGGGCGTCGACCACTTCGGCGGCCGGCAGCCCCATTCGGTCTTCGTGCGGGTCGAGCCGACCGCTGCCCTGATGGAGCTCCAGGCCGAGCACGAGCGCATCCTGCAGCGCCTCGGCCTACCGCCGGAGGGCCGCAAGTACCACCCGCACGTCACCGTCGCCCGCGTGAAGGGCGCGTCCCATCGCGACGTCGCCCAGTGGCTCGACGTGCGCGGCGGCTTCCCGGGCGGCCGGATGGAGGTCGAGCGCTTCGTGCTGTTCTCGTCCAAGGCCTCCAAGGGCGGCGGCCCCTACCTGGTCGAGCAGGGCTACCCGCTCCGTCCCGCCGGCCCCGCGGCACCGGTGGACGAGGCCGCGATGCGCCGGATGTATCCCGGACGCGCGCTGCGCGCCGCCGCCCGTTGACTTGAAGACCGCTCCCCGGCGCACGATCTTCTGCCGGGGAGCCTGTCCCTCCACCCTCGCGGAGCCCGCCGATGACCTTCGACCAGCGCGTCTTCCTCGATCCCGAGATCGTCGGCCCGGAGGAGGAACGGGAGGCCAAGGTTCGCGCCGGCCTGTGGTCCACGCTGAAGCGCGCGGCCCGGGCGGTGCCCTTCGCCGAGGACGTGGTCGCCGCCTACTACTGCGCGCTCGACCCGGCCACCCCTCGCCGCGTGCGCCTCATCATCCTCGGCGCCCTCGCCTACTTCGTCGTGCCGACCGACGTGCTGCCCGACTTCCTGCCCTTCCTGGGCTTCACCGACGACGTGACCGTCCTGATGACCGCCTTCGGCACCGTCACCGGCCATATCGAGGAGCGCCACCGCGCGGCGGCCCGCCAGGCCCTCTCCGAGAACGCCTGAGCCCGGGCCCGACCCGGCCCGTCAGGGCACCACGATCGCCTTGCCCTTGACGCGCCGGCCGGCGATGTCCTCGAGCGCCCGGCCGGTCTCCTCGAGCGGGTAGAAGGCGTGGATGTGCGGCCTGAGGCGCCCCTCCGCCATCCAGGCGAGAACCTGCGCCATGTTCTGCGCATGCGCCTCCGGCTCGTGGCGGAGGGATTCGCCCCAGAACACTCCGCGCAGGTCGCAGCCCTTCAGGAGCAGCAGGTTCAGCGGAATGCGCGGGATCTCGCCGGCCGCGAAGCCGATGACCAGCAGCCGCCCCCGCCAGGCGAGCGCCCGCACCGCCGGCTCCGTGAAGCGGTCGCCGACCGCGTCGTAGACGACGTCCACCCCGCGCCCGCCGGTCAGTTCCCTGAGCCGGACCTTGAGGTCCTCGCGCTCGTAGTCGATCGTCTCGTGCGCCCCCATCTCGCGGCAGAAGGCGAGCTTCTCCTCCGACGACGCGCAGGCGATCACTCGTGCACCCATGAGCCGCGCGATCTCGATCGCCGCCTGCCCGACCCCGCCCGAGGCGCCGAGCACTGCGACCGTCTCGCCCGGCACGAGATCCGCGCGCCCCCGGAACGCGTGCATGGTCGTGCCGTACGTCACCGTGACGGCGGCCGCCTCCGGATAGCCGACGCCCTCCGGGATCGGGATCAACTCGGCGGCCGGCGCCACGGTCCGCTCGCGCGCGCCGTTCCACTTCGTGTAGGCGATCACGCGGTCGCCGGGCTTGACGCCGGTCACCCCCGCGCCGACGCTCTCCACCTCGCCGGCGATCTCGCCGCCGGGCGAAAAGGGCATGGGTGGCTTGTACTGGTAGCGGTCCTTGATCACGAGCGTGTCGTAGAAATTGAGCCCCACGGCCCGGACCCGGATCACCGCCTCGCCGGGCCCGGCGACCGGTTCGGGCAGATCCTCGACGGTCAGGCTCGACGGCGGCCCGAATTCGCGGCAGAGAACGGCCTTCATGGATCGGACCTCCCGATGCGGGGTTGAAGCAGGTCCGTCGGGCTCTAGCACGCAGGCACGGCCGAGGAGAAGCGCGGCGCGCCGTCCCGGGCGCCGCTCCCGCCCTCGATCAAAGGAAGTCCGGCCGCCGCGGCGGCCCGCGAGACGGAGGAGACCATCATGCATCCAGCCATCCGCCCCGGAGCCGCCGCCGTCGTGACCGGCGCCGCATCCGGCATCGGCCTCGCGATCGCCCACCGCCTCGCCGAGGCGGGCATGCGCGTGGCCATGGTCGACCTGCCGGGCGACACGCTCGACAAGGCCGCCGCCACAGTCCCGGGCGCCGTCGCGATGCCGGCCGACGTCTCAGACCGGAGCGCCCTGGAGGCCCTGGCCGCGGGCGTCTCGGCCCGGCTCGGGACCCCCTCCGTGCTGGTCAACAACGCCGGCATCCAGCCCGGCAGCTCGATCTTCGACGCCGAGGGGACCTGGGAGCGGATCCTCGCCGTCAACCTTCAGGGCGTGATCCGCGGCTCCCAGGTCTTCGCCCCGGCCATGATCGCGGCCGGCACGCCCGGCCTCATCGTCAACACCGGGTCCAAGCAGGGCATCACCACGCCTCCGGGCGACCCGGCCTACAACGTCGCCAAGGCGGGCGTGAAGGTCTTCACCGAGGCCCTGCAGCATGCGCTGCGCAACACGCCCGGCTGTCGTATCGAGGCGCGCCTGCTCATCCCGGGCTTCGTCTTCACGTCCCTCACGGCCCATGGCCGCTCCGAGAAGCCCGCCGGGGCCTGGACGCCCGAACAGGTCGCCGATTTCCTGATGGACGCCCTCGACCGCCCCGACTTCTACGTCCTCTGCCCCGACAACGACGTCGACCGCCCCACCGACGAGCGGCGCATCCTCTGGGCCGCCGGCGACATCGTGGAGAACCGGCCGCCCCTGTCGCGCTGGCATCCCGACTACGCCGAGGCCTTCAAGGCCTGGCTCGCCGGCCGTTGACGGGGCGATCCGGGGCGGCGCCCATCGCGGAGGTCCTGTGGGGGGCCGTCCGGGCAGCCCCTAGGGCCCGGCGCCGTCCGGGCGGACCCCGGCCCCGTCCGGGCGCGAGGAGACGGCCGGCGCCGGCCTGGCGGAGCGGTCCGCCTCGTCGCCGATCTTGGTCAGCAGGAAGGCGGCCAGGAACCCGCAGACCGTGATCAGTCCGGCGTACTCGTGGGTCCTCTCGAACGCCTCGGGGATCATCGTGTCGGCCAGCATCGCCAGGATGGCCCCGGCCGCAACGGCGGTCGTGGCCGCGATGACGGCCGGTGCCGCCCCGGCGAGCAGGACGTTTCCCAGGAGGGCCGCGGCTCCCGAGGCGAGCGCGATCCCGACCCACACGGTGAAGACGTAGCGCGGCGAGCGGCCGGCCCGCAGCATGCCGGCCGCGCTGGAGAGCCCCTCCGGCAGGTTGGAGAGGAACACCGCCGCGACCGTGACGAGGCTCACCCCGGTACCCTCGAGCAGGCTAGCCCCGATCACCACGGATTCGGGAATGCCGTCCATCAGGGCCCCGATGGCGATCGCCAGGCCCGACCCGCTGTCGCCCCGCTGGGTCTCCCCCTCGCTCGTGCCGGACCGCTTGCGGTGCGCGCCGCCGCGCCGGACGATGGCGACATTGGCCGCCGTGTAGGCGGCCGCGCCGCCCAGAAACCCGAGGGCGGTCGCCGCGAAGCCGCCGCGGGCGAGGGCCTCGTCCATGAGATCGAAGGAAACCGCGGAGATCAGGATTCCGCTTCCGGCCGCCATCACGGCCGCCACCAGCCGGGCCGGCACCTGGACCCACCAGGCGACCAGGGCCCCCGCGACCAGCGCCGATCCCCCGACGAGACCCCAGAGCGCCGCTTCGGCCCAAATCGGCATCGAGACCCCGTTGGTCGGAACCGGACGATTCGCGGCCGCGAACCGCGTTGAGAACCGTGGCGCTTCCGGATCTGTTCCGGACCTCAGACCCGCCGCCGACGCCGGGCCTTCTGTGGCCGGGACAGGCTGTGCTTGCCGGGTCCGACCATCGCCACGCCGATTGCGACCAGCACCCAGAGGAGCGTGTCCGTGTCCGCCCGGGCGAGCCAGAGCGATCCGGCGGCAAAGAGCGCGGCCGAGATCTCGGGCCTGATCCCCAGGGCCAGCCCGGCCGCCCCGCCGAGCAGGAGGCCAACGGACAGGACGGTCATCGGATGGGTCGCGGCGAGGTCGGTCGCGCTCAGGGTATCGCCGCCCACGGCCGCGTCCAGTGCCACGGCCAGCACCGCCCCCAGCAGCAGGACCCGCACGGCCAGGAGCAACGCGTCCCGGTCCAGGTTCGCGAGCTTGACGTTGATTCTTCGGAACTGTCGCAGCATCGGGCTTCAGGCGCGTGAGGAGCGTGGCGTCGGCTTGCGGCTCGGCACGAGACGCTCGAGGGTGATGCCGCCCCCGCCGAAGCGGACCAGCAGCAGCCCGGCAGCGAACCGCCCGAGCACCGCATCGAGCGCCGGTCCGGCGCCCATCCCGAACTGAATCACCAGGAGGGCCAGGTACAGGACTGCGAAGTGGCGCGTGCCGAACCCGACCAGGAGCAGGCCGACCACCGCCATCTCCGCATAGCCGATGGGCCCGAGCGCCCCCGCCCCAACGGCATCGCCGACCTCGAGCGCGGCAAGGCCCACCCGCAGAGCCAGCTGGAACAGGGGCGCGGCGCGTTCCGCCGTCCAGCCGGATGGGAATGTCAGCGTCATGTCCGAACCTCGGGATCGCCTGTCGCAGGGCAGAGGGGCGGGTCCCGCGCTGCCTGCCCGGACCGGCCGGCCACCGGCAGGTCTGCACCGGGCACCCGACCTTCGCAAACTTCGCACCGAGTAACAATTCAAAATACTGAATTATTCGATGGCCGGGCCGGAGCCGGTCCCGCCACACGGAAGCGGCCCGCCGGGGCGGTCGGCCCATCCATGTCGGACAGGGCCGGGTCTCGATCCTGGTCGTGTCCGAAAAGCGCCTGCCAAAGGCAAATTTCGGCAGGTCGCATTTCGTATATTGCGGAAACGATATGTATAAATATACTTGAAGACTGAGGCTCTTGTTCGAAGAATCGGCAGTAAACCGCAGTGTAAAAACCAACAATTGACCTATGCAAACAAATGACATCTGCGCTGTCGGGTCAGGATGGGGAAAAATGTCGATAAAGGCAAAGAAGATCATATCGACTCTGTCGCTGGTGGCGGCGAGTCTGCTTATGGGATCCGATCGCGCCAGCGCGTCCGATCTGGCGAAGCCGCCGGAAGTGGTGGCGGCTCCCGCAGGAACTGCTTGGGAATTCAGTATCACGGGTTACGGCTGGCTGGCAGGTCTCGACGGTGATGTCGGCACCTTGCCGCCGCTGAAGCCAGTGCACGTGGATGCGACGTTCCGGGACATTCTCAAGAACCTCGACGTCGGCCTCATGGGCGCGGCCGAGGCCCGCTACGGAAACTTCCTGTTCATCGGCGACGCCATCTACGTGAAGCTGTCCGCGTCGGAGAAGTTCAAGACGCGGTTTTCGGCCCGGGCGAACCTCGACACGACCAACTTCGTGGGAACGGCGGCCGTCGGCTATCGGATCGTCGCTGATCCGACCTATACGGTGGACGTGATCGCCGCTGTCCGCGACTACGATGTCTCCACCGACGTGGCCCTGCACCTCGGCAAGCGGATCGCGATCCGCAAGTCGACCGACGAGAACTGGCTCGATCCCATGGTCGGCGGGCGCGTCGGCTTCAACCTCAGCGATCGCTGGTTCCTGGCCGGCACCGCCCTGGTCGGCGGGTTCGGGATGTCCTCGGACTTCAGCTGGGACGTGATCGGCACCATCGGGTACCGCTTCACGGAGAACGTGCAAGCTCTGGCAGGCTACCGGGCCCTCGGCGTCGACTACCACAACGACGGCTTCAAGTACGATATCGTCCAGCACGGACCCTTCGTCGGCTTCCGCTACAAGTTCTAGCCGGTCCGCCGGCCGGGAGCGAAGGCGGCGCGGAGGCCCGGCAGAGGCTCCGTCACGGGGTCGTCGTGCGGTCCGCGACGGCTCCGGCGCCGCGAGGACCGGCCGGCCTCGCCGGCCGGGTCTGATGCGACGGGGTCAGATCGACTCCAGCCGCGCGATCCGGTCCTCGTCCCAGACGAGCCCCAGCCCCGGTTTCGGCGGCGGCGACACCGATCCGCCATCGATGCGCAGAGGCTCCTGCACGAAGGCATCGGCCCAGTCGACATACTCGAGCCAATCGGCGGTCGGGGAGGCGGCGAGCAGATGCACGCTGATCTCCGGCATCAGGTGTGAAGAGATGTCGACGTCCCGGGCGGCAGCGAGGCCGGCCGCCTGCATCCATCCGGTCACGCCCCCGATCCGGGCCACATCGGGCATGACGAGGTCGCAGGCCTCGGCCGACAGGGCCTCCAGCATGGCCTCCGGACCGTTGAAGTTCTCGCCGAGTTGAACCGGCATGGTCAGGCGGCCCGCGATCCTGGCATTGCCTCTGTGATCGTCGTGCCGGATCGGCTCCTCGATCCACGCGACCCCGCCCTCCCGCTCGATCGCAACCCCACGCTCCACAGCCTCCTGGGGGGTCAAGGCCTGGTTGTAGTCCACCATCAGGGTGATGCCGTCCCCGATCCTGCGGCGGACGGCCCCGATCGCCGCCAGATCCTGCGAAAGGGTCGGATAGCCGAGCCGGAGCTTGACGGCCGGGAGCCCGGCGGCGAGCAGGGCCTCCGCCTCGTCGGCGAGTCGATCGGGCTCCATGAGCCCCAGGCCGCGGCTGTCATAGGCCCGGATCGGGGCGGGATCGCCCCCGAGCAGCGTGCAGAGCGGCAGACCGGCCGAAAGGCCCGTCGCGTCCCAAAGGGCGACGTCGACCGCCGACAGCGCCATCCGCACCGTCCCCACCAGCCCGATCAGCGCAAGCCTGCGCCGCATGAGCCGCTGAAGCCGCAGGGGTGTCAGGGGCTGGCCCCGAACCGCGTCCACGATCTCCTGGATATGCCCGGCAACGCCCCGTGCGCCTGCCCGCGTATACGCGAAGACATAGGACCGACCGGTCACCCCCTGGTCGGTCCCGAGGTCCAGCAGGACGACCGGAACCGCGCCGAGGACGGCCGCACTTGTCCCCAGTGCAAACTTGACCGGGACCATCAAGGGACGGACGAGGGCGGATGTAATGGTCAGCGCCATACCTGGACCCCGCAAACCGATCCGCAACAGGATACCGCACCCGCCACCCGATGGAAGCGCGCCCGCCCGCGCAAGCGCCGGACATCAGACGAACACAGAAAATGGTGCCCCAGGCCGGACTCGAACCAGCACGCCCGCGAAGGCAACAGATTTTGAGTCTGCCGCGTCTACCATTTCGCCACTGGGGCACGGGGCGCGGATAATAGACGGGAGGTCCGGTCCGTCAATCGGCGCGGGGCGGGGCGCTCCCCTGCGGCGGTGCGGCGGCGCCGGGAGTGGATTTTGGGACGGAGGTCGGATAAGCGGAGCCCATGCTGCGCCGCCTCTACGACTGGACCCTGTCGCTCGCCGCCCGCAAGTCCGCCGAATGGTGGCTGGCGATCATCGCCTTCGTGGAGAGCTCGATCTTCCTCGTGCCGGCCGACGTGCTGTTCCTGCCGATGGCGCTGGCCCGGCCGGATCGCGCCTGGCGCTACGCGCTGATCGCCACCGTGGCGTCGGTGCTCGGCGGCATCGCCGGCTACTACGTCGGCTACTACGCCTACGAGACGGTCGCCAAGCCGATCCTCGCCTTCTACGGCAAGCTCGACACCTTCGAGCAGCTGCGCGGATCCGCGGGCCGCGACGCGATCCTCCTCATGCTGGTGACTTCGGGCCTGGCGCACCTGCCGCCCATCAAGGTCGTCACCATCCTGTCCGGCGCGGCCGCCGTCGACATGTGGGTCTTCGTGCTGTCCTGCATCCTCGCCCGCGGCGCCCGCTTCTTCGCGCTGGCCTGGCTCCTGCGCCGCTACGGCGAGCCGATCCGGGCCTTCGTGGAGGAGCGGCTCGGCACGATCGCCGCCGTCGCGGCGGCCGCCATCATTCTGCTCTACCTCCTCGTCAGATACGCGCACTGAACGCCCGAGCCCGGCTGCCGGCCGGGTCGCCCCCTTCCGGGAACCGCCGCCGATGTTCGACCGATTGCTGGCGAGACCGCAGACGACCGCCGCGGCCCTGATCCTCCTCGGCGGGCTGGCCGCCATCCTGGCGGCCTGGGGCTACGAGCTGATCGGCGGCTACGTGCCCTGCAAGCTCTGCCTGGAACAGCGGGATCCCTATTACCTCGGGCTGCCGGTCGCGCTCCTGGCACTCCTGTCCGATCGCCTCGGCGGACCCGCCTGGCTGACCCGGGGCGCGCTCGCCGCGGTGGCCCTGATCTTCGCCTACGGGGCCGCGCTCGGCATCTACCAGGCCGGCTCCCAATGGGGCTTCTGGGCGGGCCCGACCGACTGCGGCGCCACCCGCGGCGCCACCATCCCGGGCGCGGCCACCGACCTTCTCGGCAGTCTCAACAAGGTGAAGATCGCCAGCTGCACCGAGGTGGACTGGCGCATGCTCGGCCTGTCCTTCGCGGGCTGGAACGCCGTCGTCAGCGCCGGCATCGTCGTCCTGGCGCTCGCGGGCGCCGTGTTGCGCCCGCGCGCCGCCGCGTGACGGCCCCTCAGGCCAGCAGAGCTCGGATGGTGTCCGCGTTCGGGCAGAACTGCTCGGCATGGACCGCCGCCGTGCCGGCATCGAGCTCGTGCGCGCAGCGGCCCTTCTCGGTGCAGCCGGCGCAATGCACCGCCATGTCGCGGTAGACCTCCGGCAGCCGGCGCTCCAGGTCGAGCGCGGCGATGTGGTGGGACGCCAGCATCCGCTTCATCAGGCCGGCCGACTGCCCGCCGTCCTCGACCAGCGTGACGAGGTCGGCGCGCGTGATTCCGAGCTCCCCCGCCATGCGGGCGAGTTCGTGGTCGTCCAGCTCGTCAAGCTCGCTCCGGCGGCCCTTCAGGCGCCGGTCGCGCCACCATTGGATCACCGCCGCCAGGAAGGCGTTGCGGCGCACGGCTTCGTCTAGACCCTGCATGGCTCTCTCCTTCGCGTGAGAATGCCAGCACGGCCCGGACCGCGAATTGATTGAAATCAAGATCGCGCGCCGGCGTCAGCGGACAGCCACGAAGAAGAGCCTCGGAAAGCGGAAGAGCACCCGCCCGTCCGCGCGCCGCGGATAGGCGGCCGCGATCCGGTCGGTGTAGCGGGCGAGGTAGGCGACCCTGTCCGCCTCCCCGAGCGGGTCGAGGAACGGCCTCAGTCCGGTCGACCGGACCATCTCCACGATGGCGTCCGGGCCGGCGAGCGGGTGATGGTAGACGGTGCGCCAGATCTGCACCGAGGCCGCATGGGGGGCGAGCATGTCGTAGAGGCGGTCCGACCCGGCGATCTCGGTCCGGGCCCCGGCCGCGTCCCGGAGCGCGGCCGCGAACGGGGCCTCGGCCGCCAGCTCGCGCATGAGCGCATGGCTCGGTTCGGAGAGGTTGTCGGGCATCTGCACCGCGAGGGCACCGCCCGGCGCGAGCAGGCCCATGAGGCGCGGCAGCAGCGCCCCGTGGTCCGGCACCCACTGCAGCACCGCATTGGCGAAGAGGAGGTCCACGGGCTCGGCCGGCGCCCAGGTGGCGACGTCGCCTTGCACGAAGGCCGTGCCGGGCAGCCTCTCGCGCGCCGCCTTCAGCATCGCGGGGGACGTGTCGAGACCCACCACCTCGGCCTCCGGCCATCGCTCGACCAGCGGCACCGTCGAGGCCGCCGCCCCGCAGCCCAGGTCGACGACGCGCCGGGGGCGGTCGAACGGCACGCGCGCCAGGAGGTCGAGCACCGGCTGCAGGCGCTCGTCCCCGTAGCGGGCGTAGAGGGCGGGCTGCCAGTCCTGGGCCATGGTGCGCTCCGTCTCCGGTCTCGGGTCGCCGCCATCATGCCCGCCATGGGCCGGGCGCGCCATCGGCCGGCGTCATGGCAGCGCTGCAGCCCGGCGTTTCATGTGGAACGCCCGTCCGTCCCACAGCCGGAACGGCGCCGGGTCGGCCGAGACGCCGACGAAGCCGGCGCCGTCGAGGTCGGCCCGGAGACGGGCGAGCTCCTCCTCCGGCGCGAGCCCATACGCGTAGTTGATGATCACCAGGTCTCCCCCGGGCTCGAGCACGCGGCCCGCCTCGCGGAGCGCGAGGCGGGCGAGACCCGCGCCCGCCGCGGTCAGATACGGGAAGCTGTCCACCGCGACCGCCAGGTCGAACCCCTCCCCGATCTCCTCCGGGAGCTGGTGGGCCGACCCGCAGGCGTAGCGCACCCCGGGAAGCCCCGCGCTGCGCCGCTCCGCCTCGCGGACCATGCCGGGCGACACGTCGAGGCCGACGACCGCCGCCACCCGGCCTGCGAGCGCGGCCTCGAGCCGGCCGATCCCGCAGCCGAGGTCGAGGACCCGCCGGCCGGCGGCCAGCAGGCCCCGCGCGTCGAGCCAGGCGACGATCTCGGCGGTCGCGTCCGCGAGCCGCCCCGCGTCCCCGAGCGAGAGCAGCGCGACGCTCGCCTCGGGCGAGGCGGACACGGCCGCGTCGAAGAGGCGCGCCCAGTGGCCCGGCACCGCCTCCGGATCGGCCGGCACCGCGTCGTGGGGCACGGCCGCCAGGACCCTGCGCACGGCCGCCCAGGCATCCGGATGGGCGGCCAGGAGCGTCCGAAGCTCACGGAGCCGCGCCGCCTCGGCCGGCGCGGCCCGGGCGCGGTCCAGAAGACGGGTCACCGCCTCGGGCGTCTCGGCCTCCCCGAGCAGGCGCGCGAGACCGCTGCCGACCGGAATGCGACCCTCCAGGATCGCGGCCAGCACGGCCTCCGCGGTCACGGCCGCCGCCAGGTCAGGTGCAGCGCCGGGGCGTCGACCGCCCCCCAGCGGTACTTGTAGGCCTCCGCGCCCCGCAGGAAGTCGAAGACCTCCAACCCTTCGGCGCGCGCCGCCGCGATGGCGTCGCCGAGCAGGATCGTGCCGGGGCTGACGGCCGCGAAGGCGGGATCGAAGCCGCCGATATACGCGTAGGCGCGCCCGACCGTCCTCAGGCCGTAGTAGGCCCCGGCCGGCCGGCCGTCGATCGCCAGCACGGCGAGGCGCGCCAAACCGGCCGCGGCCAGGCCCGCGAGCGCCTCGCGCTGGAAGGCGATTACGCGCGGATCGGCCAGGACCCCGGCTTCGCCCCGTTCGCGCCAGCGCGAGCCGTGCAGAGCCTCCAGCACGCCCAGGAAACCCGCCGGGTCCGCCTCGCGACGTTCGATCCGCATCGTGCCGGCCTCGCCCGCGAGCCGGCGGGCCCGCCGCAGGTTGCGGCGCCAGGGGGCCGGAATCCGGAGCGGCAGGCCGTCCGGGTCGGCCGGGCCGGTCAGGTCCAGCGCCGGGGTGGTCTCGCCGGGAGCACGGGCCGGGACCGACCCGACCGGGGCCGGCAAGGCGGCGAGGGACGAGCCGGGCCGGCAATCCGGCGCGTCGAACGCGGACCAGCCCGGCATCCTCCCGATCGCGTCGGCGATCGCGGCGAGCACCGGGGACCGCCGTTGCGGCTCGGCCAGAATGTCGAGGATGTCGCCGACCCCGATCCCGACCGGCAGCAGTCTTTCGCCGAGCTCGCCGGACTCGTGCCAGAGCGGCGCCAGACCGACGAGGCGGCCGTCCTCCCTGACCGCGATCGCCCGCAGCCGTCCCGGTCGGAAGTGGCGCCACCAGGCGAGCGCCCATTCGGGCCGCTGGAACGGGGAGGCGGCCGGTATCGCGGCCCACAGCGTCGACCACTCCGGCGCCAGGGACTCCAGGCCGGCGCCATCCTCGATGGTGTCGATGGCGAGCGTCGGGGTCACGGGAGCACGCCGACGGGCTCGCGCCGCCCGGCGACGCGGTCGAGGATGGCCCGATAGGCCGCGAAGTAGCCCTGCGCCATGCGCCCGCCGGAAAAGCGTTCGCGCGCCACGCGGCGGCAGTGCCGGCGGTCGATCTCGTCCGCCCGTCCGATCGCCCGGGCCATCGCCTCCACGCCGTCGACCAGGAAGCCCGTCTCGCCCGGCTCGACGATCTCCGGCAGCGCTCCGGCCGGGAAGGCGATCACGGGCGTGCCGCAGGCGAGCGCCTCCATGGCGACGAGCGAACTGGTCTCCGGGGCGAGGCTCGGGACGAGCAGCGCCTTCGCGCGGGAGAGCAGGTCCCGCTTCTGCGCGAAGCCGAGCGGACCGAGGAAGCGGCGATGCGCGTCGAGGCGGGGGCGGACCTCCTCGGCGAAGTAGCGTTCATGCTCCGCGTAAGGGAAGACGGCGCCGCCGACCAGGAGGGTCACGCCGGCGAGCCGGGCGGCCTCGAGCGCGAGGTGGATGCCCTTCTCGGGGCAGATCCGGCCGAGCACCAGGCAGAAGTCCTCCCGCGCCCGGTCCGGCTCCGCCGCGAGCGCCTCCACCGGCACCCCGTTGGCGATCGGCTCCAGCAGACGGGCCCCGGGCGGGCAGGCCCGCGCCTGCGCGCCCGAGACGGGGTTGAGGAAGAGATGCGGGTCGGGCCGCCAGGCCTCCTCCGGATACCACCCCGGAGGCAGGTGCAAGGTCGCGAGCATCGGCACGCCGGCGGGCCGGTAGGCCCAGAAGTCGAGGCCGTGGAGATGCACCAGATCGACCGGCCAGGCCTGCAGGGCGGCCTCGATGGTGGCCCGGTGTTGCGCCCGGCCGCGCGCCTTGACCGCGTCGTCGAGCCGTCCGGTCTCGGCCGGCACCGGCAGGAGCGTTCCGGCGACCGCCGACCCTTCCGTGGCGATGACCAGCGAGGTGTGGCCGGCGGCCGTCAGCGCCCGGTCGAGGAGGCTCAGGACCTGCTCGGCGCCCCCGACCGCGTCCGGCCCCACCGGGGCGAACGGGTAGGCGACCTGCAGGATCGTCCAGCTCATGGCCGTTCGAGGCCCAGTGCGCGGTCGGCGGCGGCGACGAGCGCGAGCCAGCGCGGCCCGGTCATGCCCCAGGCGAAGCGCTCGTACCAGAGGTCGCCCGAATTGGGCAGCAGTCGGTGGTCCAACCCCTGCGCCAGCCGGAACCGCTCGACCTCGCTCGTGAAGGCGTCGAGGATGTAGGCCTGCGTCCGGAAGCACTCCATCATGCGCCGCTTCAGGCTCCGGGCCGTCTCGTCGAGGAGGACGCCGGTCTCCGGCGCGTCGTAGTCGAGGGCGGCGGGGAAGCGCTGGCGGGCGAGCCCGGCCCCGTCAGCGTGGTAGAGCGGCATCTCGGCGATCCCCGGCGCCCGCCGCCCCGCGGCGGCGAGCAGGTCGCTCGCGGCGCGGACCGCGTAGGAGACGCCGTCGTGGTCCGGGTGCCCGCCCTCGTAGGCGTGGGTCAGCACGATCGCGGTGTCGAAGGCCGCCATGAGGTCCGCGAGGCGTCGGGCGATACCGGGCAGGTCGTCGCCGACGCCCTGGTCGATCACCCCGAGCGCATGGAGCGCGTCGCCCGGAACGCCGGCGAGGTCCATCGCGGCCCGGAGCTCCGCCAGCCGCGCCGCGGCGTAGTCCTCGCGCGTCGAGAACCCGGCCGCCGTGGCGTCCGTCATCGAGAGCGGAGCGCCGTCCGTCACGTGCACGAGCCGGACGCCCCTGAGGCGCGGCAGCAGCGCCCCGGCCCCGAGCGTCTCGTCGTCCGGATGCGCCACGACGACCATGACCTGGCCCGCATCGATCGGCGGCCGGCCCGGTGCCGCCACCAGGTCCAGAAACTGGGCGAGCTCGGTCACCGGCCCCGTGGCGGGCGCCTCGGCGCGCGGCAACGGAACCACCTCGGCGCCCATCAGGACAGGACCCCCAGGGACTGGGCCGGGGTCGTCCCGGCCCCGAGCGGGACGATGCGGTCGGCATAGCGCTCGATCATGCGCGCGCAGAAGTCGGCGAACTCGGTCTTGTCCAGCGGCGCGCTCGTGTGGTGCGGGGCGATCCCGCGGTGCTCCGGCGTGAAGCAGAAGGTCACGGTCACCTGGAAGTCCGCCAGGGCCTCCATCTGGCGGTCGAACCAGTCCAGCGCGCCGGGCCGGAAGCTGTCCGCCCAGGACAGCCCGGTGCGCAGATACGTGACCCCGAGCCGCTTCATCCACCGCACCGCGTCGTCGAGGCGCGGGTCCTCGAAATGGAACCACTGGCACAGGCCCATGTGGGGCGTGTAGTCGCCGAACAGCTCCAGGGCCGGCTTGGGCGTGCCGTCCTCGCGGATCAGCCCCATGTAGAAGTGCCGGTAGTAGGACGAGCCCTCGGCCTCCTTGTGCCGGGTCGTCGCCCCCCAGGCCTGCGGCAGGTCGAAGAGGCTGTACCAGTGGATCCGCGGCACCTTGCCGATCAGGAGCTCGGCGGTCCGGTCGAGCCCCCAGACCTGCACCTCCTCGGCCCCGAAGGTGGAGATGCCGACTTCGCTGACCCAGACCGGCAGGTCCGTCACGGCCTTGATCAGGTCGATCTTGGCGGGCCACTCGTGGATCTGCCAGAGGTTCCAGTCGAGCGGGAATCCGTGGACCGCCACCGCGTCGAGATGGCTGAGGACGCCGCGCCCGGCGAGGTTCACCAGGAAGTTCGGGTCGATGGGGGACATGCCCCCGAGGACGCGCGGCAGCGTCGGATGGACGTCCCGGATCGCCGCCCCGGCCGCCGACGCCATCTCGGCGAACAGGCGCCAGTCCGGATCGATCTCCGGGTCCCAATGGGACTTGTTGTTCGGCTCGTTCCAGATCATCGCGGCTTCGATCATCGGCACTCATCCTCTCGCGGGATAGACGGCAAGACCGGCCGGGCCGTCGATCCGGCGGCAGACATAGACCTCCTCCTCGGGGTGCTCGAGGATCTGGAACCCGGCGCTGCGCAGCATCGCCTCCGTGCAGGCCCGGTTCGGCGCCCACCAGTTGGTGGGATCATGCGCATAGTCGTGCTCGATGAAGTGGAGCTTGGGATAGCCGGGCCGGTCGAAATGGTCGGTCTCGGTGAACTCGTAGTCGTACGCGACCGCGTCGACCTCGCCCGATCCGCGCTGCATGGACTGGAAGACCAGGAGGTCGCGGGCGACATGCTCGTGGATCAGGTCGAGGGCGAGCAGCGGATGGCGCAGGTGGTAGAGGACGCCCATGAAGAGGACGACGTCGAAGCGCTCGCCGAGGCTCGCCACGTCGTAGACGCTGAGCTGCCGGAACTCGATGTCGAGCCCCGCCACCCCCGCGGCGAAGCGCGCCTGCGCCAGGTAGTCCTCGTCGAAGTCGACGGCCAGCACCCTGTCGGCCCCGCGGCGCTTCATCTCCATGGCGTAGAAGCCGCCGTTGCAGCCGATGTCGAGCACCGTCCGCCCCGACAGGTCGGCCGGGATCGCGTGCTCGAAGGTCCGCCACTTGAAGGCCGGGTAGTCGCCGAGGAAATGGTCCGGCGCGGTCCAGACGCCCTCGGCGAGCTGGATGTTGTGGAACCAGGGGCCGAGCGCCTCGGCCCGGCGGCGGATGTCGTCCGTCGACGTCATGTCGTTCATCAGGGTCTCGCCTTGGGAGGCAGGTGGAGGCCGGCATGGGCGCGGCCCGAGGGCCAGTCGAGGCCGACCCGGGTGCCGACCGGGCCGGCGGTGTCGGAGAGCAGCCGGGCGGCGGTGCGGTAGCCGTCGATGGTGCCGACGTCCACGTAGGCCGAACCGGCGCGGACGCCCCAGGCCTCCCCGCCCCCGGCGATCCACGCGTTCACGAGCGTGCCCACGTATTCGTCCCGGCAGTCCCGCGCCAGCCACAGCCGGCGGAGCTCCTCGAGGATCCGGCCCGGCATCTTGAAGCCGCCCCAGATCCAGTGGGTCGCGGCGACGGGCGACTTGACCTGGATCTCGAGCACCCGGCCCGCCCCGTCGGTCACCACGGCGTCGAAATGCTCGGGCCGCTCCACGGGGAAGAGCAGGAAGGAGAGCCGTCCGTCGGGCAGCGCCGCGAAGCCGTCCTGCGGCATCCAGACCGTGTCGGGCAGCCCGACCAGCACCTGCTCCTCCGGGTCGACCAGCGGCGACACCCGGAAGATGGCGTCGCACAGACCGGCCGGGTTCGGCTGCACCACGTAGACGGTCGAGGCCGCCCCGTAGCCACCACCGTAGTATTCCAGGATGTCCGACTTCCCCGGCGCGATCACGAAGCAGATCTTATCGGCCCCGCCGGCGATCATGCGCTCGACCAGGTACTCGCTGACCGCGCAAGGCCGCTCCACCCCGTCCGACATGCGGCTGCCGACCGGCAGCAGTTCCTTGGAAAAGGCCAGCGGCTGGATGCGGCTGCCGCGCCCGGCGGCCGGAACGATGCCCCACATGGGTCAGGCCTCCTCGGTCTGGGGCCGGCGCGCCGGCAGGGGGTGCCGGGCTTCCGCAACGGCCCGCTCGAAATCGGCCGCCCGCGCATCCGACGTGTGTTCGGCGAGAACCCGCGCCCGCGCCGCCTCGGCGATCCGCCGGAGTTCAGCGTCCGACATCGCCAGCGCCGCCAACGCGTCCCCGGTGTCGTGGCCGACCAGGATCTCCCGCCCCGGCGCGAAGAAGGCATCGAGCCCGTCCCACCAGTCGGTCAGGATCGCGGCCCCCGACGCGGCGGCCTCGAACAGGCGGCCGGAGGGGCACCAGCCCGATTGGGCCATGGCCCGCCGGGTGACGTTGAGGGTGAGCCGCGAGGAGGCGTAGAAGGCCGGGTGCGCCTCCGGGGCCAGGTGGCGCAGGAAGTAGATGTTGTCCGTCCAGGGGAAGTCGGCCGGGTATTGCGCCCCCGCGATGACGAAGCGCAGGTCGGGCCGCCGCTGCGCCGGCTCGATGAGCAGCGCCGTCAGCCGGTCCTGCCGGTCCGCCGCGTAGGTGCCGATGAAGGAGAGGTCGCCCGCGAAGACCGGGTCCCGGCCCGCCGGACGGTACTGGCCCGGGTCGACATGGCCGTAGAGCGGCACCGCCCTCCGGGCCCCGAGCCGATCCCGCAGCGCCTGGAGCGCCGGGCCGCCCGTATAGCTGAGCACCAGGTCGAAGTCCCGGAACCCGCGTGGCCCCACGTAGGAGGCGGCCCCGCCGTCGCCGAGACGGGAGAGCGTCACGGGCGTGTCGAGGTCGTAGAAGACCTTCAGGGGCCGCGCCGCCTCGAGCACGAGGTCGGATGCCGCCAGTCCGTCGGGGCAGTAGGACGTCACCATGGCGACGTCCGCGTCCTCGAGATGGGACCGGAACACCCCGCGGAAATCCTCGAAATCGTCGTAGAGGATCAGGTCCCCGCCCGGAATCTCCCAGAGATCCCGGTTCATCGCGTAGTAGGGCACGTCCTTCTCGCAGAAGACGACGGTCCATCCGCGCTTCGCCAGCGCGCCGACGAGTCCGCGCCACAGGGTCGCGTGGCCGTTCCCCCAGGAAGACGAGATGGTCAGGCCGAAGACCACGAGCTTCACGGGGCGCCTCCGCCGGCCGGGGTCACGTTGAGGGCCAGGAGCTTCGCGCCCCAACTCCCGGCCGCGATGGTGGTGACCGACGCCGGGGCGATCTCGAAGCGGTGGATCCGGTCGAGCGACAGCCCGAGCACCTCGGCGACCGCGGCCTTGATGACGTCCGCGTGGCTGACGAGCACCCCGGTGCGCCCGCCGAGGCGGGCCGCGAAACGGGCGAGGTGGACGGTGATCCGCGCCTTGGCAGCCGCCATGGACTCGCCCCCCGGCGGGCAGCCCGCCGCGCGATGCTCGTTCCAGCGCCGCCATTCGGGATCGGGATCGAGCGCCTCGAAGGGCTTCAGCGTCCAGGCCCCGAAGTCGATCTCGTCCGCCTCCGCGACGGTCTCGGGCTCGACCCCGACGGCCGCCGCGATCGCCTGCGCGGTTTCGCGCGCCCGCTCCCGCGGGCTCGTCTCCACCGCCGCGACCGGCAGGCCCGAGAACCAGTCGGCCAGATGCCCGGCCTGCACCCGCCCGGCCTCGCCGAGACCGAAACCCGGCGCCCGGCCGGTCAGCACGCGCCCGACGTGGTCGTGGGCGGCATGGCGGACGAGGTGGATCACCGCGCTGCCGACCGCGCCCTCGTCCGGGGGGGCGATGTCGCCGGGCCCGCTCACTCCGCCGCCTCCCGGGCTGCCGCCGGCGCATCCCCGGCGATGAAGGCGAGCGTGCGCGCCCGCGCCTCCGCGTCCGTGAACTGCTGCGGCGGCGACTTCATGAAATAGGACGACGGCCCGACCAGCGGCCCCGCCAGGCCCCGGTCCAGGCCGAGCTTGGCGCAGCGCACCGCGTCGATGACGATCCCGGCCGAATTGGGCGAATCCCAGACCTCGAGCTTCACCTCGACGGTGAGCGGAACGCCCCCGAAGGTCGTGCCCTCCATGCGGATGTGGGCCCACTTGCGGTCGGTCAGCCAGGGCACGTAGTCGCTCGGTCCGACATGCACGTTGCCGGGCTCGAGTTCGACGTCGAGCTGGCTCGTGACCGCGCGCGTCTTGGAGATCTTCTTCGATTCCAGCCGCTCGCGCTCAAGCATGTTCTTGAAGTCGCTGTTGCCGCCGAAATTGAGCTGGTAGGTCCGGTCGAGCCGCACGCCACGCTCCCGGAACAGGTTGGTGAGCACCCGGTGCACGATGGTCGCGCCGACCTGGCTCTTGATGTCGTCTCCGACGATGGGCAACCCGCGCGCCCGGAAGCGGTCGGCCCAGGCCGGGTCGGAGGCGATGAAGACCGGCATGCAGTTGACCAGGCCGCAGCCCGCCGCCAGCGCCGCCTCGGCGTAGAACTCGGCCGCCTTCTGGGAGCCGACCGGCAGGTAGGAGACGAGCACGTCCACCCCGGCCTCGCGCAGTACCGCGGCCACTTCGACGGGAGCCTCGGGGGATTCCGGAATGTCGGCACTGAGATATCGCCCCAGGCCGTCCAGCGTCGGCCCACGCGCGACCGTCACCCCCGTGGGTGCCACGTCGGCGAAGCGGATCGTGTTGTTGGGCTCCGCCTGGATCGCCTCCGCGAGATCCCGGCCGACCTTGGCGGCCGCCACGTCGAAGGCGGCGACCACCTCGATGTCGGCGACGCCGTATCCGCCGAGATCGGCGTGCACCAGCCCGGGCCCTGGCTCGTTGCTGCGCGCGTCGCGGTAGTAGGCGAGCCCCTGCACGAAGGATGACGCGCAGTTTCCGACGCCCACGATCCCGACGCGAACCTTATTCTTGCCCAAAGCCGCGCTCCCTTGCAGGACCCGTCCGCCGCCCCTCCGCAGCCGGAGGGGCCGGTTTCGAACGGCGGCGGTGGAGGTTTGTTCCCGCCCGGGACGCGGTGTCCCGCGAGCCTCTTGCATCCGCGGCGGGAGGGCCTATCCATACGGGTCTGTCGGGAAGGGGGCGTGACGGCCGATGCGGGATCCCTTGTTCTTCTTCGGCTCGCTGCGCGACGCCGACCTCTTCGCCATCGTGGCCGGCAGGCCCCTCGGCGACTTCGCGGTGACCGCGGCCGTGCTGGTCGACCGCCGGGCGGAGCGCGCCGAGAACGAGGCCTATCCGGTCCTGGTCGAGGCCCCGGGGGCGCGCGCGGAGGGCATCCTGGTCCACGGGCTCGACCCGGAGATCGTCGCCCGCATCGCCTTCTACGAGACCACCGACTACGTGCTCGGCCCCGTCGAGGTCGTCGCCGGCGGCGAGCCCGTGGCGGCGCACTGCTTCCACGCCACCGAGATCCTGCCCTCATCGGGGGAATGGTGGTGCATCGACCACTGGTCGCGCGCCGGCAAGCCCCTCGCCCTGCACGCGGCCGAGCTCGCCATGGGCCACTACGGCCGGGTGAGTCACGAGGACGTTGCGGCGGTCTGGCCGGAGATCTACCGGGAGGCCGCCCGCCGCCTCGCCGCCGCCGAACGGCTGAGCGCCTGAGCTGCTGTCCGGCAGAATTGCGGGCCTCGGCAGAACGGACGCGAAATGCCCATAGGGCAACCGCTAGACCTCCTAAGCAGAAACGCTGAGTATTCGGCCAACCGCACCGCGCCGTCACTTGGGGGCTAAAGTCTAGGGCTCTGCCGAAGTCGACCTTTCGTCCCACGACGAAAGTCTGTCGGCTCGTCTATGGACCTCGTCGCGGGATTAGAGATAATGCCCGCCGGAAGCGGAGGAGGCCGCGCCCTGCCGGGCGCCGGCGGCCCCGTTCGAAAGAACCCTGCAGGGAGGTGGGTATGTCCGAGAACGTGTTCCCGGTGCCGGAATCGGTCGCCAAATCGGCTCTGATCGACGACGCCAAGTACAAGGCCATGTACGAGCGCTCGGTCAGCGATCCGAACGGCTTCTGGGGCGAGCAGGCGAAGCGCATCGACTGGATCGAGCCCTTCACCAAGGTCAAGAACACCTCGTACGATCCGCACAACGTGTCGATCAAGTGGTTCGAGGACGGCACCCTCAACGTGTCGGCCAACTGCGTCGACCGCCACGCCGCCTCCCGTCCGAACCAGACCGCGATCATCTGGGAAGGCGACGACCCGAACGAAGCCAAGCACATCACCTACGCCCAGCTGAAGGACGAGGTCTGCCGCTTCGCCAACGTGCTGAAGGCCTCCGGGGTCAAGAAGGGCGACCGCGTCACTATTTACCTTCCGATGATCCCCGAGGCGGCCTACGCGATGCTGGCCTGCGCCCGCATCGGCGCCGTCCATTCGATCGTCTTCGGCGGCTTCTCGCCCGATAGCCTCGCGGGCCGCATCGAGGACTGCGCCTCCGCGGTGGTGATCACCGCCGACGAGGGCCTGCGCGGCGGCCGCAAGGTGCCGCTGAAGGCCAACGTCGATGCCGCGCTCAAGAAGGTCGACGTGGTCAGCACCGTGTTGGTCGTGCGCCGCACCGGCGGTGCCGTCGAGATGGCGGCCGGCCGCGACGTCTACTACGACGAGGCCGCCGCGAAGGTCTCGACCGACTGCCCGGCCGAGCCGATGAACGCCGAGGATCCGCTGTTCATCCTCTACACCTCGGGCTCGACCGGCAAGCCGAAGGGCGTCCTGCACACCACCGGCGGCTACCTCGTCTACGCCTCGATGACGCACGAGTACGTCTTCGACTACCATCCCGGCGAGGTCTACTGGTGCACCGCCGACGTGGGCTGGGTCACGGGCCACAGCTACATCGTCTACGGCCCGCTCGCCAACGGCGCCACCTCGGTGATGTTCGAGGGCATCCCGACCTACCCGAACCCGGGCCGCTTCTGGGAGGTGGTCGACAAGCACAAGGTGAACATCTTCTACACCGCCCCGACTGCCATCCGCTCCCTGATGGGCGCCGGCGAGGGCCACGTGAAGAAGACGTCCCGCGCCTCGCTCCGCATCCTCGGTTCGGTCGGCGAGCCGATCAATCCGGAAGCCTGGATCTGGTACTACAACGTGGTCGGCGACGCCCGCTGCCCGATCGTCGACACCTGGTGGCAGACCGAGACCGGCGGCATCCTGATCACGCCGCTGCCGGGCGCGACGCCGCTGAAGCCGGGCTCCGCCACGCGGCCCTTCTTCGGCGTCCAGCCGGCGGTGGTCGACGCGGAGGGCAACATCCTCTCCGGCGCGACCGAAGGCAACCTCGTGATCCTGGACAGCTGGCCGGGCCAGATGCGCACGGTCTTCGGCGACCACGAGCGCTTCGTGCAGACCTACTTCTCGACCTACAAGGGCATGTACTTCACCGGTGACGGCTGCCGGCGCGACGCCGATGGTTACTACTGGATCACCGGTCGCGTCGACGACGTCATCAACGTCTCGGGGCACCGGATGGGCACCGCCGAGGTGGAGAGCGCGCTCGTGGCGCACCCGAAGGTCGCCGAGGCCGCGGTCGTCGGCTACCCGCACGACCTCAAGGGCCAGGGCATCTACGCCTACGTGACCCTGATGACCGGCATCGAGCCCACCGAGGAGTTGCGCAAGGAGCTGGTCGCCTGGGTCCGCAAGGAGATCGGCCCGATCGCCTCGCCCGACCTGATCCAGTTCTCGCCCGGCCTGCCCAAGACCCGCTCGGGCAAGATCATGCGCCGCATCCTGCGCAAGATCGCCGAGGACAGCTTCGACAGCCTGGGCGACACCTCGACCCTCGCCGACCCGACCGTCGTCGAGGACCTGATCGAGAACCGCCAGAACCGCAAGGTCGGTTGATCCCGGTCTTTCAGCCTGCGACAGCCTGCGAGGGCCCCGGGAGCGATCCCGGGGCCTTTTCGCGTGCCGGGCAAGACCGACGCGGTGCCGGAAGGGCCGGACCCGGGACGGATGCGGCCCCGATCTGGCGGCCCCGATCTGGCGACCTCCGGCGGGCGTGATAGGATGACGGGAAGCACGAGGGCGCCATGGCCGAACGCGAGCCGCAACGGATGACACTCGACGCGTTCCTGGCCTGGGAGCGCGATCAGGAAGACCGGTACGAACTCGTCGACGGCCGGCCGATGGCCATGACGGGGGGCACGCAGGCGCACGACCTCGTCCGGGGGAACATCTTCGCGGCCCTCAAGGAGCGCCTGCGGGGGAAGCCGTGCCGCGCCTACATCGACGTCAAGCTCGTCTGTCCGTCAGGCAACAGCCGCTATCCGGACGTGCAAGTCGATTGTGCTCCCGTGGATCGCGACGCGGTCACCAGCCGCAGCCCGGCCCTCGTCGTCGAAGTCCTGTCCCGGTCCACGATGGCGACCGATGTGCTGGTCAAGCACGGCGACTACCAGTCGGTGCCTTCGATCGAGACCTGTGTCGTCTTCTGGCAGGACCGGCCGAAGGCCGTTCTCCATCGCCGGATCGGCTCGCACCTCGTCCGGGCCGAGGACGTCGAAGGCCTCGACGCCGCCGTCGCGGTGCCTGGCCTCGACCTGAACCTGCCGCTCTCGGTCGTCTACGACGGCGTGCCGCTGGACGCATCCCGCTGACGGCTCAGAAGTCGACCGCGATCCCCTTCGTCTCCCAGTCGCCGTAGCGCACCGGTTCCGGGCCCTTGCGGCCCTGGATCTCGCGCGGGGCCGGAGCCGCCTCCGCCTCGGCGGCGAGACGGCGCCTCTCCTCCGCCTCCCTGAGGGCGCGCTGGGCGGCGGGCGGCAGGTCCTCGAAGCGGGGCCTCGGGGGCGTGGCGGGCTCGGCGTCAGGAACGGGGCCGGTGGAGACGGGGTTGTCGGGCATGAAACACCGGGTCAGCGTAAGCGCGGCCTTGCGCTTGCGGGAGATCTGTGGGCTTCCCATCATATAGGCGAGGCTCGGGACCACCGCCATCGGACGATGGATCATGCCCCCGGCCGGACGAGGACGACGACGACCATGAACTACTTCAAGACGGCGCTGCTCCTGGCCGCCCTCACGGCCCTGTTCATGGGCGTCGGATTCCTGATCGGCGGCCAGAACGGCATGGTCATCGCGTTCCTGGTCGCGGTCGCCATGAACCTCTTCAGCTACTGGAACTCGGACAAGATGGTGCTCTCCATGCACCATGCCGAGGAGGTCGACGAGACCACCGCGCCGGACTTCGTCCGCATGATCCGCCGGCTGTCCGAGAATGCCGGCCTGCCGATGCCGCGCGTGTACCTCATCCACGAGGACCAGCCGAACGCCTTCGCGACCGGCCGCAACCCGGAGAACGCCGCCGTCGCGGCGACCGTCGGCCTCCTGCAGCGGCTGACCCCCGAGGAGGTCGCCGGCGTCATGGCCCACGAACTCGCCCACATCAAGAACCGCGACACGCTGATCATGACCCTCACGGCCACGATCGCCGGCGCCATCTCGATGCTCGCCAACTTCGCCTTCTTCTTCGGCGGCAACCGCGAGAACAACAACCCCCTCGGCTGGGTCGGCGCCATCGTGGCGGCCGTGGTGGCGCCCTTCGCCGCCATGGTCGTCCAGATGGCGATCAGCCGGACCCGCGAATACGCGGCCGACCGCATGGGCGCCGAGATCTGCGGCCAGCCGCTCTGGCTCGCCTCGGCGCTGGACAAGATCGCCGGCGCGGCGCATGCCATCCCGAACCCGACGGCCGAGCACAATCCGGCCACGGCCCACATGTTCATCATCAACCCCCTGACCGGCCAGGGCATGGACAACCTGTTCTCCACCCACCCGAACACCGAGAACCGCATCGCCGCCCTGGTCTCCCTCGACCGCGAGATCGGCGGCGGGGGCGGCGGCGGCTCGAGCGAGCCCGCGGGCGGCAACCGCTACGCGTCCGCCCCGCGCGGCGGCGCCTTCGCGGGCGACCGCTTCCCGACCGCCGACCGGCCGCGCTCGGCCGTTCCGCCGGCCGGCCGCGGGGCCGGCCGCCGGGGCCCCTGGGCATGAGCCGCGCGCCCGACGCGCGGCGTCCCGCCAGAAACCCGTCCGAGACCCAGCCCCCGCCCCGCATCGGCCTCGCCGCCCGGCGCATCGCCGCCGACGTGCTCGGCCGCGTGCTCGACAAGGGCCGCCCGCTCGACCAGGAGCTCGACGACAAGGCGGCCACTACCCTCTACCAGTCGCTGATCGCCAAGGACCGCGCCCTCGTGCGCGCCATCGTGGGCACGACCCTGCGCCGCCTTGGCCAGATCGACCACGCCCTCTCGCGCCTGATCGACCGCCCCCTCCCCGAGAAGGCCGCGCGCGCCCGCGCCATCCTGCGCATCGGCGCCGCCCAGATGCTCTTCATGGACGTGCCCGACCATGCCGCCGTGTCGGTCGCCGTCACCCTCGCGGACGAGGACCGGCTCGGCCGCCCCTGGAAGGGGCTCGTCAACGGCGTGTTGCGGGGTCTCGCCCGCCGCCGCGACGAGATCCTGTCCGCCCAGGATCCCGAACGGCTCAACACCCCCGACTGGCTCTGGGAGCGCTGGGTCGCCGCCTACGGCGAGCCCGTCGCGCGCGCCGTCGCGCGGGCCCACATGAACGAGCCCAGCCTCGACCTCTCGGTCAAGGCCGACGCGGCCGGCTGGGCGGAGCGTCTCGGCGGCTTCGTGCTGCCGACCGGCACGGTGCGCACCGAGGGCGGCGGCACCGTCGACGGCCTGCCGGGCTACGCCGACGGAGCCTGGTGGGTGCAGGACGCCGCCGCCTCCCTGCCCGCGAGGCTCCTGGGCGACGTCGCCGGCCTGCGCGTCGCTGATCTCTGCGCCGCCCCGGGGGGCAAGACCGCGGAACTCGCCGCCGCCGGGGCGGTCGTGACCGCCGTCGACCTGTCGCCCGACCGCCTCGCCCGTCTCGCCCGCAACATCGAGCGCCTGCGCCTCTCCGGCGTCACCACCGTCGCGGCCGACCTGACGGCCTGGAGCCCGGACGCCCCCTTCGACGCCGTCCTGCTCGACGCGCCCTGCTCGGCCACCGGCACCATCCGCCGCCATCCGGACGTCGCCCGCCTGAAGACCCCGGAGGACGTCGCCGCCCTCGCCGGCCTGCAGTCCCGGCTGCTCGACCGCGCCGCCGGCTGGGTGAAGCCCGGCGGCCGCCTCGTCTACTGCACCTGCTCGCTCGAGCCCGAGGAAGGCGAGGACCAGATCGCCCGCTTCCTCGCCGCCCATCCGGGCTTCCGCCGCGAGCCGATCCGCCCCGAGGAGATCGGCGGCCTCGCCGAACTCGTGACCGCCTCCGGCGACCTGCGCACCCTGCCCTGCCACCTGCCGGATCCCGATCCGAAGCGGGCCGGGCTCGACGGCTTCTTCGCCGCGCGGCTGGTGGCGCCGGGGCCGTGACGCCGGGCTCCCGCGGCCTCGCGCGGTGGGGGCTCGGGGACCTCTCTCCGGTGGACCTCGGAGGCATTTGACCGCACTGTCGTCCGGGGCCGATTCGTCGGGGAACCTGCGGCGTGCGGCGGTCCCGGGGGGAGTGGTGCGTAGATGGCGGCGGGTCGCCTCAGGAGCGGGATGACGGCGTCGCGCCTCGTCGCGGTCGAGCTCGGCCGCCGCTGGACCGTCGCGCTCGTCCGCACCGGGCGCCGTGCCACCCGCGCCTTTCAGCCGGTCGCCGACCGCATCGCCATCGCGCACCAGGACATCCGCACCGCCGATCCGACGGTCGCCGCCGACATCCACGTGGGCCGCTATGTCTTCGCCGGCCGCGCCGTGGACGCCGATCCGCGCTCGCCCTTCGAGGTCGAGCCGCCCTCCGCGGGCTGGGCGCGGCAGTTGCACGGCTTCGGATGGCTGCGCCACCTGCGCGCCGCCGACCACCCGGCCTACCGGGAGGACGCCCGCCGTCTCGTCGAGGACTGGCTTCGCCTCGGCCAGAGGGCGCCCTTCGCCTGGGAGGAGGAGGTCGCGGCCCGCCGCCTGCTCTCCTGGCTCGCCCACTCGCCCATGCTGATCGACGGCTGCGACGCCGAGTTCTACCAGGCGCTCCTCGACGCCGTCACCACCCACACCCGCTTCCTGCGCGACCATATCGACCGGGTGCCCCCCGGCCTGGCCAGGATCCGCGTCGCCGTCGCGCTCCTGGCAGCGGCGGTGTCGGTGGAGAGCTTCCGCAAGCTGGTCCGCCTCCAGGTCAAGCGGCTGGACGAGGAGCTCTCCCGCCAGATCTTCCCCGACGGCGGCCATGTCGGACGCAACCCGTCCGCCATCCTGGAGATCCTGGTCGACCTCCTGCCCGTCCGCGAGGTCCAGGCGGCGCGCGGCATCCCGGTCAGCCCCGTGGTGATGAGCGCCATCGACCGGATGATGCACCTGCTGCGCTTCTTCCGGCACGGCGACGGGGCCCTCGCCCTCTTCAACGGCGCGGGCGCCACCTCCATGAGCCTGCTCGCCTCGGTCCTCGTCTACGACGACGCCCGCAGCCGCCCGCCCGGCAACGCCCCGCATTCCGGCTACCAGCGCCTGGAGGCGGAGGGCACGATCGTGATCATCGACTGCGGCACGCCCCCGCCGCCCGGCTTCAGCCGCGAGGCCCACGCCGGCTGCCTCTCCTTCGAGATGTCGAGCGGCCGCCAGCGCCTGATCGTCAACTGCGGCGCCTTCCCGCTGTCGCCCGAATGGCGCGAGCTGGCGCGCTCCACCGCCGCCCACTCGACCGCCTGCCTGGCCGACCGCTCGAGCGCCACCTTCGCGGCCGGCGCCGTCGCCCGCATGCTCGGGCCGGTGATCGTCGACGGCCCGCGCACCGTCTTCGTCGACCGGCAGGAGCACGAGGGCGCGGTCGCGGTGATCGCCGGCCACGACGGCTACGAGGCGCGCTTCGGCATCCTGCACGAGCGCACGCTGCGCCTCGCCCCGCAGGGCGATCGCCTCGACGGTCGCGACCGCCTCTTCGCCGAGGGCCGGGTGGCCGCGCCCGTCCCCTACGCGATCCGCTTCCACCTGCATCCGAACATCCGGGTGAGCGCGCTCGAGCCCGGCATCGTCATGCTGCTCGCCCCCGACGGCGAGAGCTGGGAGTTCCACGCCCCCGGCCACGCGGTGCGCATCGAGGACTCCGTCTTCCTCGCCGACCCGCACGGCGCCCGCCGGACCCAGCAGCTCGTCATCGAGGGAACGACCCCGGCCGAGATCCGCTGGACCCTCGTCCGCGCCACCTCGGCCCGCGACGCCCGGCGCGGGTGAGGGCGGCCCGTCTCCGAGACGGGCCGATCCTGCCCGACCGCCCGGCCTGAGACGGCCGGGTCGGAAAGGTTGGCGACCGGCAGGAGGCGCCGCGGCACCGCGGCCGCGACGGCAGTCCCCCGCATGGCCCCGCCCGAGTCGAAACGCGAGTCTCCTCCGCGGTTTGAGGTCGCCCCGACCCGGCTTGACTCTGGGGCCGGGCTCTGGAATCCATAGGAACGAATAGAGAACACGGATGACTCGCCAGGTGGCCGAACCATGGACCGTCAGGTTCCGGGAGGGACGGATATTGCCGATCTGCGGCGCCGGATCGCGGCCCTCGAGGGGGTCGCGGCCGCGACCCTGCGGCTCGAGCCCGCGCTGCCCCGGGCGGGCAGGCGCGGACGCGGTCCGCGTCAGCTCGAGGCGGCCCCGGGGCACCCCCGGGGGATCCCGGACGGACCGGCCCGCACGGCCCCGGAGCCTCCCGGCACGGCAATCTCCGCCCCGCCCCCCTCGCCCGGCGAGGTTTGCTCGCTGCGCGCGGCGGGCGTCCTGCCCTTCGGCGTGGAGGCGCTGGACGGCCGCTTCGCCGGCGGCGGCCTGCCGCTCGGCGCCCTGCACGAGCTCGGCGCCGCCGAGACCCGGGACGTCGGCGCCCTCGCGGGCTTCGCGGCGGCGCTCGCGGTCCGGGCCGCCGAGGCCCGGGCGGGCGCGGTGGTCTGGACGGTCGACCGGACGAGCCCCGGCGAGGCCGGCCGGCCGCATGCCCCCGCCCTCCACGCCCTCGGCCTCGACCCGGGCCGCATCGTCTTCGTCGAGGCGGCCGACGCCGGCGACGTCCTCTGGGTGCTCGAGGAGGCGCTGACGAGCCGCGGCGTGGCCGTCGCGCTCGGCGAGATCCGCGGCAACCCCCGGCCGCTCGACCTGACCGCCACCCGCCGGCTCGCGCTCCGCGCCCGGGCCCTGGGCGGCCTCGGCCTGATCCTGCGGACGGCCGCCGCGCCCGAGCCGACCGCCGCCGCCACCCGCTTTCGCGTCGCGAGCCGGCCCGCCGCGACCCTCGGGGGCTTCGCCGAGGGGGTCGGGCGCCCGGCCTGGCGGGTGGAGCTGACCAAGAACCGTGACGGCCGCCTCGGCGGCCTCGACCTGACGTGGGACCATCATGAGCGCGCCTTCAGAGCCCTGCCGCCGGATCCTGTCGCTCTTCCTGCCGCGCCTGCCGACGGACCGCCTGATCCGCGAGGCGCGGGGCAGGTCCTGGCGCTCCGGCGCTTCTCCTGACCCGGCCTCGCCGGGCGTGCCGCCCCGGACCGCCGCGCCCGCCGCCGGGAGCCTCGTCGAGACGGCCGACGCGGTCGCCTCCGGGGCGACCCGCCTCGCCCGCCGCATCGGCCAGGCGACCTGGGTGCCCCCGGCGGACGCGGAGGCCCCCTGGGAGCCCGGCACGCCCGGCTCCCCGCGTCAGCGGACAGGGGCGGGCATCGTCCCCCCGATCGCGGTGGTCGCCCGCAGCGGCAACGCCCTCCGCCTCGCCGCCGTCGACGAGGTCGCCGCCGCCCGGGGCCTCGCCGCCGGCCTCGGCCTGGCGGACGCCCGCGCCCGCGTGCCCGACCTCCTGGTGGCGGAGGCCGACGAGCCGGGCGACCGCGCGCTCCTGGCGACGATCGCCGACTGGTGCGACCGCTGGACCCCCCTCGTCGCCCTCGACGAGGATCCCCGCCCCGGCCTGCCGCCCTTCGGCCTCTTCCTGGAGATCGGCGCCTCCGCGCATCTCTTCGGCGGCGAGGCCGCGCTCGCCGCCGACCTCCTCGCCCGCCTGCACGCGCAGGGTTTTGCGGCCCGTGCCGCCGTGGCGGACACGCCCGGCGCCGCCTGGGCGGCCGCCCGCTTCGCCGCCCCGGAGCCGCCCCCGGGCCGGCGCGGCGCCCCCGTGGCGGTCGCCTCCGGAGCCGAGGGCGACCTCCTGGCGAGCCTGCCGCTCGCCGCCCTCCGCCTCTCCCCCGACACGGTCGCGGGCCTCGAGCGCGTCGGCCTCAAGACCGTCGGCGCCGTCATGGACCTGCCGCGCGCCCCCCTCGGCCGCCGCTTCGGCCCGGACCTGATCCGCCGTCTCGACCAGGCCCTCGGCCGCGAGGAGGAGCCCCTCGTGCCGCGCCGGCCGGTCCCCGCCCTGGTGGCCGAACGGCGCTTTGCCGAACCGATCCTGTCGGAGGCGGACGTCGCCCGGACGGTCCGCTCCCTGGCCGCCCACCTCGCCGGGCCCCTGGAGACCAGGGCCGAGGGGGCGCGCGGGCTGGAGCTCGCCCTCTTCCGCGTCGACGGGCTGGTCACCCGCATCGCGGTCGGCACCAGCCGGCCCCTGCGCGATCCCGCCCGCATCCTCCGCCTCTTCGCCGAGAAGCTCGGACGGCTCGGCGACGAGATCGACCGCGGCTACGGCTTCGAGACCGTCCGCCTGGCCGTCACCGCCGCCGACCGGGCCGACCCGGCCCAGATCGACCTCGCCGGCGACGCCGAGGCCGAGGCCGACCTCGCCGCGCTGGTCGACCGCATCGGCGCGCGCCTCGGCACCGGACGGGTGCTCCGCGCCCTCCCGGAGGCGACCCACATCCCCGAGGACGCCGCCGTCCTGGTCCCCGCCGTGACCGCCGGCCCCGCCGCCGAGGCCGCCTGGACTCCCGAGCCCCGCCCGGACGCCGACGAGGCGGTCGAGCGGCCGGTCCGCCTGTTTCCCCGCCCGGAGCCGATCGAGGCGGTCGCGGCGGTGCCGGAGGGCCCGCCCGTCCGCTTCCGCTGGCGCCGCGCCACCTACGACATCGCCCGCTACGAGGGCCCGGAGCGCATCGCCGCGGAGTGGTGGCTGACCGCGCTCCCGCCCCCTGCCGCCGAGCCCCCGCCCCCGGACGGGCCCGACGCCCCCCGGGTGGAGCCGCGCCGACCGGCCCCCGACCGCACCTCCGGCGAACTCTACGGCCTCTCCGACGCCGCCCTGCCCCCCACGCCGTCGCGGCCCGACGCCGCCGCTGCCACGCCGCCGTCCCCGGGAGGCAGGCCGCCGGCGGGCTCGGCATTCTCGGCGTCTACGGCCCCGGCGAGGCCCCCGGACCCCTCCGGGCGGCCTCCCGGTCCGGCCTCCGGTCTCCGGGGTCCGCCGGCCGGCGATCTCCCCGGGCGCTTCCTCGCCAAGACCGACCCGCGCTCGGGCCCGCTCGCCACGCCGGACACGCCCAGCGCCCGGAGCGACCCGCCGCGGGGCCGCGCCGTGCCCGCCCCGGCCGCCCCCGGCCCCGCCCCGGACCCGGACCGGACCCTGATCGAGCCCGATGCCCTCCCGCCCGGCACGCCCGGCCTGACCCGCGACTACTTCCGGGTCGAGGACCGCGCCGGCCGCCGCTTCTGGGTCTTCCGCGAAGGGCTCTACGGCCGCGAGACCGCCCGGCCGCGCTGGTTCGTGCAGGGCATCTTCGCATGATCGCGCCCATGCCCGGCGCGCGCGACGCCCCGCCCTACGCGGAGCTCGCCGTCGCCACCAACTTCTCCTTCCTGCGCGGCGCCTCCCACGCCGAGGAGATGGCGGTCGCCGCCGCCACCCTCGGCCTGCACGGCTTCGCGGTCGCCGACCGCAACACCCTGGCGGGCGTGGTGCGCGCCCACATGGCCGCCAAGGAGACCGGTGCCCGCTTCCGGGTCGGCTGCCGCCTCGCCTTCGTGCCCCCCGGCGAACCCGCAGGCGAGATCCGCCGCGCCGCCAACGAGGACCCCGCCGACGTCGCCGACCTCCCCCCCGCCGGGCCGGACGCGGCCACCTTCCCGCGCCTGGTCGGAGGCCAGGACGGCGACACCTCCCGCCCCGCCGACCCCGACGGCTCGGCATTCCGGCCAAGCGCCCGGGCCGGCGGGCCGCCCCGGAGCCGCCCCGCGCCGGACGGCACGCTCCTGCGCCGCTTCGCGAGCCTGGTCCCGCCCGGCCCGCCCGAGCCCGCGACCCCCGACATCCTCGCCTGGCCGACGAACCGCGCCGCCTACGGCCGCCTCTGCCGCCTCCTCACCCTCGGCAACCGCAGGGCCGGGAAGGGCGGCTGCCGCCTCGTCCTGGAGGACCTGCTCGCCTGGGGCGAAGGCCTGATCCTCGCCCCCCTGGCCGGCCGGGTCGGCGGCGCCGACGGCCGCCGCCTCGCCGAGACGCTCGACCGACTGCGCGCCGCCTTCGGGCGCGACAACGTCCGCCTCGCCGTCGGCCTCGCCTACGGCCCCGGCGACCGCCGCCGCCTCGCCGCCGCCCGGGCCATCGCCGAGGCCGCGGGCGTGAAGCTCCTCGCCGTCGGCGACGTCACCCAGCACGTCCCCGAGCGCCGTCCCCTCGCCGACGTGCTGGCCTGCATCCGCGAGCATGTCGACCTGAAGAGCGCCGGCCGGCTCCTCTCGGTCAATGCGGAGCGGCACATGAAGGGCGGCGAGGCCATGATGCGCCTCTTCCGCGACCACCCGGCGGCGGTCGCCGAGAGCGTGGCGGTCTTCGACCGGCTCGGCTTCTCGCTCGACGAACTGCGCTACGAATACCCCGACGAGCCGGTCGGCGACGCCGCGACCCCGCAGGAGGCCCTCGTCCGCCTCACCTGGGAGGGCGCCGCCCGCCGCTATCCGCAAGGCGTGCCCGACAAGGTCAGGGCCACCGTCGAGCACGAGTTCGGCATCATCGGCGAACTCGGCTACGCCCCCTACTTCCTGACCGTCCACGACATCGTCCGCTTCGCGAAATCCCGCGGCATCCTGGCCCAGGGCCGCGGGTCGGCCGCCAACTCCGCCGTCTGCTTCTGCCTCGGCATCACCGAGGTGGATCCGGACCGCGCCGACCTGCTCTTCGAGCGCTTCGTCAGCCCGGAACGCCGGGAGCCGCCCGACATAGACGTCGATTTCGAGCACGAGCGGCGCGAGGAGGTGATCCAGTACATCTACGGGAAGTACGGCCGCGACCGCGCCGGCCTCGCCGCGACCGTCATCTCCTACCGGGCCCGCTCCGCCGTGCGCGAGGTCGGCAAGGCTTTCGGCCTCTCCGAGGACGCGGTCGACACCCTCGCCGGCACCCTCTGGGGCTGGGGCTCCAAGCCCGTCGACGAGACGGAGGTGCGGCGCGTCGGCCTCGACCCGGCCGACCCGACCATGGCCAACGTGATGGCGCTCTCCGCCGAGATCGCCGGCTTCCCGCGCCACCTCTCCCAGCATGTCGGCGGCTTCGTCATCACCCGCGGCCGGCTCGACGAGGTGGTGCCGATCCAGAACGCCGCCATGGAGGACCGCACCGTCATCGAATGGGACAAGGACGACATCGACGCGCTCGGCATCCTGAAGATCGACATCCTGGCGCTCGGCATGCTGACCTGCATCCGCAAGGCCTTCGACCTCGTCCGTCGCCACTACGGCCGCCCCCTGACCCTGTCGGCCATCCCCGCCGAGGACCCCGAGACCTACCGGATGATCCAGCGCGCCGACACGATCGGGGTCTTCCAGATCGAGAGCCGCGCCCAGATGACCATGCTGCCGCGCCTGAAGCCGGCGACCTTCTACGACCTCGTCATCGAGGTCGCGATCGTCCGTCCCGGCCCCATCCAGGGCGACATGGTGCACCCCTACCTGCGTCGCCGGCAGGGTCTCGAACAGGTTTCTTATCCGTCTAAGGAACTGGAAAGTGTTCTCTCCAAGACCCTCGGGGTGCCGCTATTCCAGGAGCAGGCCATGAAGATCGCCATCGTGGCGGCGGGCTTCACCCCCGCCGAGGCCGACAAGCTCCGCCGCGCCATGGCGACCTTCAAGCGCGTCGGCACGATCGGCTCCTTCCAGGAGAAGATGATCCGCGGCATGGCCGAGCGCGGCTACGACCCGGCCTTCGCCGAGCGCTGCTTCCGCCAGATCGAGGGCTTCGGCGAATACGGCTTCCCGGAGAGCCACGCGGCGAGCTTCGCGCTGCTCGTCTACGCCTCGGCCTGGCTCAAGTGCCACTACCCCGACGCCTTCGCGGCCGCCCTCCTCAACGCCCAGCCGATGGGCTTCTACGCCCCCGCCCAGATCGTCCGCGACGCGCGCGAGCACGGCGTCGAGGTCCGCGCCGTGGACGTCAACCTGTCCCGCTGGGACAACACCCTGGAACGCGGCCCCCATGCCGCCGAGCGCCTCGCCCCGCGCCACCGCTCCATGGAGGACCACATCTGGTCGAGCCACGCCGTCCGCCTCGGCTTTCGCCAGATCAAGGGGCTCCGCGAGGTCGACATGGAGCGGCTCGTCGGCGCGCGCGGCAGCGGCTACGACTCGCTGCGCGACGTCTGGCTGCGCACCGGCCTCGACCGCTCCGTCCTGGAGCGCCTCGCCGACGCCGACGCCTTCCGGTCCATCGGCCTCGACCGGCGCGACGCGCTCTGGGCCGCCAAGGGCCTCGGCGGCGGCGGCGCGGCGGCGCGCCTGCCCCTCTTCGACGCCCCCGCCTCCGCGGCGCGCGAGCGCGAGCCCGACGTGGCGCTGCCCCCCATGCCGCTCGGCGAGCACGTGGTCAACGACTACCGCTTCCTGTCCCTGTCCCTGAAGGCGCACCCGCTCGCCTTCCTGCGCGAGCGCCTGGCGGGCATGCGCGTGATGGCCTCCGAAAGGCTGGAGACGGTCCGCTCCGGCACCCGCCTGCGCGTCGCCGGCCTCGTGCTCGTCCGCCAGCGTCCGGGCTCGGCCAAGGGCGTCATCTTCATGACCATCGAGGACGAGACCGGGGTCGCCAACATCATCGTCTGGCCGAAGGTCTTCGAGGCCTTCCGGCCGATCGTCCTCGGCGCCCGCCTGATCGCCGTCGACGGCCGCCTGCAGAGCGAATCCGGCGTCATCCACGTGGTCGCCGAGAAGGTCCACGACCTGACGCCGCTCCTCGCCGCCCTGTCGTCCGACGCCGGCGACCTCCAGGCCCTCGCCAACGCCGACGAGGTGAAGCGGCCCCAGGCCGACATGCGCGAGAAGATCAAGCCCGCGAGCCGCCTCCAGCGCCTCGTCGCCGAGATCCCGGATCTCGCCGACGACCTCGAGCAACTCTCCCGGAAGACGAGCCGCGTCCTTCCCAAGGGACGGAACTTCCAGTGAGCCGGGCGCCCCGCCCCGGCCGCATGGGATCGGGAGGTCGGCGGGGCGCCGCGCGAGGCCGAGGTCAAGCAGCCGTGACCGCGTTGACGCGCTTGTCATGCGCTTTCACCGGGGTGCTGCCGTAGTCTGATGGCGGTGTCGCCTCCGTCCTCCCTCCGAAGGATCCGCCATGAGATACGACGTTCCGCTGCTCCGCCAGGACGTCAGCCCGATCTGCTACGTGGTCTCGGCCGCGATGATACAGGCCTACTGGCAGGGAACCGCCGGGACCGCCTTCGACACCCCCCACCTCACCGGCGGCGCCGACCCGACCAACAGCTGCATTCCCGCCGCCGCCGTCCCCGGGCTCTACACCGAGCGGCTCGAACGGGCAGGCTTCGCCCTCATCAAGAAGCCCACCAGCCCCTTCACGAAGACCGACATCGACGGCAAGCTCCGCCTCTGCGGGCCGCTCCTGCTCAACCACTTCGTCGCGAACTTCAACTACGGACAGGCGCGCGGCGGCAAGCAGCCCGCCAATGCGGACGGCATCCATGCCGTCGTCATCACCGGCATCGAGGGCGACCGCGCCTTCTTCAACAATCCATGGGGCGACAAGGACGTCGAGATCCCGTCGAGCGACCTGCTCGCCTCGATCGACCAGTCCTACTCCCATCCCTACAACGCGCTCTTCTACGCCGTCGCGTCCCCGATGGCCCAGAACATCCTCGACTGAACCCGACAGGACGCCCCGGGTGTCCGGCGAGGCCGAACGGCCGGCGAAGGGTTATTTCTGCGCCCGGATGTAGGCCACCAGGTCCGCGATCTCGGTTCGCGCCAGGTTGAGGTCCTGCATCCGCGAATGGGCCTTGTCGGGCGATGTCAGCAGGCTCGTGAGGTTTTCGGGGGTCCGTTCAGGCTTCGCCGCAATCGCCGAGAAGCCGGGCACGTCGGCACTCGCCGTCTTCTGGTCCGGCGCCACCACGTGGCACTCCGCGCACCAGCGCCGGGCGAGCCGTTCGCCATTGGCCACATCGGCCGCCACCGCGCACGATCCCCCGAGGAGAAGGAGAGCCGTCGCCGCGAGCCCCGCCAAGCCGTTCCTGCCCATGCTCTTCTCCTCGTTTCGCGGCGGCACTGCCCCGCCGCCCGCATCATGGCCGCCCCGACCCTAGCCCGGCAAGGCTCGCCGGTCATCCGAAGCAATACGGAAGTCCGCCGGCCGCCGAGGCTCTCTCTGATAGATTGCTTTCCGACCGCTCGCGACGGCCGGCTTGCCCCCGGTTCGGCCGAGGACTCGAAGGAGACGCAGCATGGACCGGTTCACAGGCGGATGCCTCTGCGGCGACGTCCGGATCGAGGCGACGGGCCGCCCCTACCGGGTGGGCCTCTGCCACTGCCTGGATTGCCGCAAGCATCACGGGGCCCTGTTCCACGCCTCCGCGATCTTCCCCGAGGATGCGGTGACGATCGCCGGCGAGACCCGCGACTACGCCGGGCGCTTCTTCTGCCCGCGCTGCGGCTCCTCCGTCTTCTCGCGCACGGCGGACGAGATCGAGGTCCACCTCGGCGCCCTGGATGCGCCCGACCGGCTGGTGCCGACCTACGAGAGCTGGATCGTCCGCCGTGAATCCTGGCTGCCGCCATTCCCGCTGGCGCGGCGCTACGACCGCGATCGCGACCCCTCGACCCGCTTTGAGGACTAGGCAGGGCCCAGCCTCGGGGGCCGGACCGCAGTCCCGCATCAGGTCTCGGGCAGCACCTCCGGAAGGAAGCGCGACCGCTCCATGAGGAAGTGCCGGGCCACCTCCCGGGCTGCCCGCACGGCCTCGCCCGGTGCGCAACCGCGCAGGAGGGCGTCGATCAGGCCCGCCGCGAAGGCATCGCCCGCGCCCGTGCTGTCGTGGGTCTCCACCGATGCCGGAGGCCCGACGCTTTCGAGCGGCACGCCGTCCTCCCAGATCCCTACCGGCCCGGCCCCGTCCGTCAGCACGAAGAGACCGGACGGCACGCCCCGGCAGGACGCCGCCAGGTCGCGGATCGCCCCGACGTCGCGGTCCGGGAAATCGGAGCGGCCCGCGACCAGCACGCCCGCCGGACGCCGCTCGCCGGCTTCCAGAGGCACCTGAGCGACCGAGCGGGGCGCGGCCGCCAGCGCCGCTACCCCGTCCGGCCCGAGCCGGCGCACGTTGACGTAGACGAGATCGGCCCCGCCCGCCTCGAAGCCCTCGATCGGTTCGGCTTCGGCATCGACCGGCGCCAGGATGGTGCGCTCTCCCTGCGGATCGACCAGGACATCGAGCGGCCGGGTCGGGCCGGCGGGGGCGCCGGCGGAGACCAGGCGCAGGCCGAGACCCCTCGCCACCGCCGCGGCCCGCAGTCCCGGATCGTCCGTCGCCATGCGGCAGACGAGGTCGACCGCGTGCCCCATGCGGGCCAGCACGGCCCCGGTCACGAGCCCGCCGCCGCCCGCGCGCAGCCGCACTGACAGCACCCCGTGCCGCCCGCCCGGCACCAGCGGCCTGGCGAGCCGGTGCACCCGGTCCACATTGACCCCGCCAACGACCACGATGCGGGCCACGCCGTCCTCCTCCGCCGCCACCGGCGATGCGCGCCCATCCTGCCACGCCCGGAGCCCACGGGGGAGGCATCCCTGGTCCGTCTGGCTCGATGGCGCAGAGCCCTGAGGCGCTCTTCGGAGCTACCGGTTGCGGACCCGACCGGTCCTCCGCAGGTGCCCCTCAGCTCGCCTGCTCCAGCGCCGCAAGGGCCCTCTGGAGCGCCAGGACGACGCTGCGCCTGGCGTCACCGCGCGGGGCCTGCCGGATGTCGCCCGCCGGGCCGAGCCTGAGGAGGGTCTCACCGTCCAGCCTCAGCTCCAGGCCGCGCTCGGCCGACACGAAGGCGACGCCGATCGCGGCACCGGCACGCCAGACCTGCCGGCACGCCCGCACGGTGCCGTCCTGAAGGTTGAGCTCGAATGTGTCCGGGACCGTGATCTGGTGCGGGAAGACCACGAGCGCACCGCCCTCCGAAATGTTTCGGACCGTGCAGTCCACCGTGGAGTGCCGGTTGTTGAAGACGACCTGGCCGCCCTTCAGTGTCCGCCGGCGAGGCTGCTGCCGCCGCTCCTCCCGCGCCTCGTCCATGGCCGCAATCCCCCGGGTGTTCCTGTCGCAGGACCGATAGCACCGATCCGATTACCGGCCCCTTTCCGACGCTGTTCGGCAGCGGTCAGGCGGCGCGGCCCGGATCGGCCGCAAGACGTCGGTTGCCCGGCCACGGGCGACGTGGCCCGGCAACCCGGTTGGAGATTAAATTCATTTGAGGGCAGCAGCTTGGACAGGATCAACACCGAGCAAGCGGGCGCCAGGAAGGCGGGCAGATGGACGGATCGGCACCCGATTGGCGGGAGGGAGCGCGTGGCGCTCCAAATGCCCCGGGTTGCAATCGACCTGGCTTGACAAGTCATCGGCGACCATTGACCCGGAGAAACTAAAAAAATCGAGGGTCGACGGCGAATAAAAAACCCCGACGTCATTATATTCTGCTATGCTCTTTTTATAGCGACATTGTCGCTTTGGGCTCCAGCAAATCGATGATCATCATCGAGAACTGAGAGCCGACGGGAGAGTCGGATGAAAAACTCCATGCTTGCCCTCGTTTCACTGGTGTTTACTGTCGGCGTCGCAATCCTGCCGGTATCCCACGCATCGGCCGGACCGCCCGAGGACGTGAAGAGCGCCATGGAACTGCTCAAGTCGAAGACGGCAAAGCTTGGGCTGCCGAGCGTCCGTGGCCAGGACACTGTGGCGGGAAAGGCGGTGCCCGGTCTCTACTTCGGTGACACGAAATTGAACAACAACTTTACAGTCGTCGACGAAGTGCAGAAGGAAATGGGCGGGACCGCCACGCTGTTCGTGAAGAGCGGCGACGAATACGTGCGGGTGGCCACCAACGTCAAGAAGGACGACGGCTCGCGCGCGATCGGCACGGTGCTCGATCCCAAGGGCAAGGCGATCGCTTCGATCAGCAAGGGCGAGAGCTTCTTCGGAGACGTCGACATCCTGGGCAAGCCCTACACCACCGGCTACGAGCCGATCCGGGACTCGGCCAACCAGGTCGTCGGTGTCTATTACGTAGGATACCTGAAGCAGTGACGGGCCCGGCATAGCCGTCCGTTCCAGCCGGCCGGCATGGTCAGGGTGGAGGCGACGGCTCGGGCACCATCCGGGGTTACCGGACCACCGAGCGCACCGACCACCATTCTCGCTGACCGGTGCGCGACATCAACCTCATCCTGGACAGGACCGGGCCGAGTCATCGGCCCGGTCTGCGCCGTGCCGGACATCCGGGAGTGCTGAGCACTCGAGCAGGGCCGCAGCCGCCTCGAAAAATGCTCTGGTCAGAACCAACCTTGCGGGACCGCCCGGCGATTATCGTGGCTTTGATTGTGTGACCGTCATTGGCCCGAGGCACTGCGCCAGGCCAGAACAAACTAACGGCTCAAAGCCTTGACATTGGTGGAGCCGAGGGGAATCGAACCCCTGACCTCTGCAGTGCGATTGCAGCGCTCTCCCATCTGAGCTACGGCCCCGTTGGCCCGAAGCGAGCCCCCGTCTGGGATGGCGGCCATTTAGGGTGCCGGGCGGGGGGCTGCAGTGTGGCAGATATTCGAAACAAACCAGTCCGTTACGCTTTGTATGTTGCCACGCCCCGGCCCGGGCTGCAAGCTGCCTTGCGAACAACCGCCGCGGAACCGGCGCGGGCTATCTCTGCCGTCGTTGTGACAGGGCTGTGACACGGAGGGCCTTCGAGCGGACTCCTATCTTTCCATGTTCCTCAATCCGTTCGGCCAGGTACTGCAACGCCGTCAGCATCACGGCTCTTGCCCTTGGCCTGAGCGGGGTCATTCACGAACAGGCCTTTCACGCGCTCGATGATCACCGGAAAGGAACGCCACCACTCTTGGATGGCACCGCCCCTGTCAAACTCAGGAATTCGTTCGGGGTCCAGCGTGACGGTGGTCCCTAGTAGATGTCGGCGGCCTTGGCCCTCCCGATCTGGCTTTGCCACTCCCGGACTATAGGCAGCCCGGCTCGGCGTTGACGCCTAGCACGTCCCGAGCGGTTCGCGGCTGACATAAGGGTTCCCCCGACTGCCAATATGGTTCATTATATGCTAATATAGAATAATAAAAAGATTAACTTGTTCTTGCTTGGCGAAACGAAGCACGAGTGAGTTGGACATAATCGAAGAAGAGGGGGGAACAATCATGACTTACTGGCTAGGAACAGATGCGAACGAATTAAAGGTTGGCACGGTTTACGATGATATACTTGATGGCGCTGGCGGAAACGACACACTGGACGGTGGGCAGGGTTTTGATACTTTGAGAGGGGGTGACGGCGATGACGTATTGTATAGCCTTTTAAATGAGAACCCAGATTATTTGGACGGCGGGTCAGGTTTTGACACGGCCATAATTAACAGGGCGAATGCAACAGCCAACATCTTAATTGATTTGCGCGATCCGGGTACCCTCCAAGTCACAGCAGGAACTTATCTTGTTAACGTCGAGTGCCTAAGCTTTGTAAGCGGAAGCGGAAATGATACCGTATATGGTGGGCTTGGCGCCGACTACGTAGAAGGAAGGGGGGGGCATGACACGTTAATTGGTGATATTGGCTTTGATACGCTCATTGGTGGAGATGGTGACGACAGATTGTTCAGTGAGGACCCCGATATACTAAGCGGAGGCTCAGGAATAGATACTGTCGTCATTAATAGAGAGACCGCAGTAGTGGACTTCAACATTGATTTTTCAATTCCTATTAACCAAACGCTTGTAGATGGCACTTTGATATCTGGATTTGAGCAGTTGTTATTTTTTGGTGGCCTGGGATCGGATACTGTAAAAGGAGGATCACTTTCAGATCAGATTTACGGTGGAGATGGCAATGATAAATTAGATGGTAGCGGTGGGACTGATTTTATTTACGGCGAGGCAGGTAATGACATTCTTGATGGAGGAGATGGCGAGGACAGAATTTCTGGATCAATTGGAGATGACACAATTAATGGCGGTGCAGATCGTGATTATCTAGAAGGGGGCGACGGGAATGACACCTTTTTAGTAAGCGGGGATGACCTCCCGGACGACGTCTTCGGAGGTGCCGGAACCGACACGCTCGACTTGAGCGGATCCGCCTTCGCATTTAAGGTAAGTCTGGACCAATCGTTCTATGACCGCAAAATTGATCCGTATGGTCCCTTCCCGACAGATGTAGAGAATGTCGTCGGGTCGGTTGGTAGCGACACGATCATCGGAAATATTGTTGACAACGATCTCTACGGAGGTGACGGGAACGATACACTTGTTGGTGGTCTTGGAAATGATACACTGACCGGCGGAAATGGCATTGATACTGTGTCGTATCTAGGTGCTTCGTTACCAGTATATATCAACTTGGCAAACGGCACCGCAACAGGCGGTTCGGGAAAGGATAAGGTTACGGAGGTCGAAAACGTCATCGGCACTAACAGCGCCGACCGGATTTTTGGCTCGCTTGAAAACAACGTCCTTTACGGAGAGTCGGGCCGCGATACCATGGGTGGTGGTGGCGGTGATGACACGATTTATGGGGGTTCTGATGCCGATCGTCTCGACGGCCAGAACGGCAACGACCAGCTCATCGGGGGTGACGGAAACGACTTCCTCTTCGGAGGCGACGGTACTAAGGACGTTCTCGATGGCGGTGACGGAAATGATTATCTGGACGTCGGGAGAGACGGAGGGAGTGCGTCGGGTGGCATAGGGACCGATACCCTGATCGCAGGGTCTGGCTATAGTCACCTGGATGGGGGCGATGGCGTCGATACCGTAGACTACTCTTGGTGGCTACCGCGCGAGAATGGCGCGGGCCTGTATATTAGCCTTGACGACGGTCCCGTTCCTGGTTTTGCGCAAAGATTTGTCGACGGAAAGCAGGAAGTAATCGCTCGTCTCGCCAACATAGAGAATGTATTCGGCTCGAAGGGGGATGACACTATTGTTGGAAATGATTACAGCAATACTTTACGGGGGAATGGAGGTAACGACAGGCTCGTCGGAGGTGAGGGAGAGGATATCGCTGTATTCAGCGGGAAATTCGGCGACTACTATACGTATTTCGACAGTTATGGTCAGCTTAACGTCGTAGGTAAGGACGGCTGGGACATCCTCACTGGCATAGAAAAACTGCAGTTCGACGACGGACCAAAAGATGTTGATTATCTAATGATCTGACACAGGTTCAGGTCACGGTCGGTCCGTGAGCCCACTGTTCGGCTTTCTGGTCAGGAGAGAGGTTAAATGGGACCAGAACAGGGCTTGACCCCATGACTAGGGCGTAGCGACCGCCCGCGGAGAGGACGGTTTTGTTCGGGTTGTTCTGCTGACCATCCCGAATTCGGATGGGAATCTGCAAGTGGTCCTCCACATGCGCTACAACCGCCTGCGGCCCGTTCAGATACCCGAGTACCTTGGTCACATCGGACGCCACGAGACCCGGCTCGCCGTCCGCGCCCACGGTGTAGATGGTAGTGCCGACCCCGGATAATTCTCAGGAAAATCTGAGCGGGCTTCGAGGATAAGAAGGAAGCGCGGTACCCCCCCCCCCCCCCGCGGGGGCCAGCCTCACGGCCCCTGATGGCACCTCCAGGTCACTGCTCGGGTCCCGATCCACGCTTCCCCGTTGTGACCGCTTCGCGGTAGCGACGCAGCAGGTCGCCAACCGTGATGCGTTTGAGATTCCTGGCCGATGGCGGTAGCTCGGCGCGGTCGATAAGCCGCTCCTGCTCCCTGGCCCAGGTGGCGGCGTCCGCTCGTGTGCGAAAGGACCTGGAGAGCGCGGGATAGCCGTCTCGGCGGACCTGGACCTGCCAGGAGGAGCCGCGTTTGCGAATGGTAGCCATGGTATCGTCCCGTCCAGCTGTGACAACGCTGTGACGGACTGACCTGTCCGGCTGCATCCCGCTGACTGCACTAAGGCCAGAACCCGTTAAGGTTCGAGGACTTGGATTGGTGGAGCCGAGGGGAATCGAACCCCTGACCTCTGCAGTGCGATTGCAGCGCTCTCCCATCTGAGCTACGGCCCCGTTGGCCCGAAGCGAGCCCCCGTCTGGGATGGCGGCCATTTAGGGTGCCGGGCGGGGGGCTGTCAAGCGGAGGAGGAGGAGGCTCGCCGGGGCCGCATCCGGGGCTCGGCCCCGGCTGGCCGGACCCGGCGGGCGGAAACAGGTCGGCGCGCGCCGGCGAAGCCGCGGACCTTCCGCGGCTTCGCCTACTCGGCGGCCTTCTTGGGCTGCTGCGCGTAGCGGTCGATCGCCTCCTGGATCAGCCTGCGGGCCTCGGCCTCGTCGCCCCAGGAGACGACCTTCACCCACTTGCCGGGCTCCAGATCCTTGTAGTGCTCGAAGAAGTGCTGGATCTGCTCGACCGTGATCTGCGGCAGATCCGTGACCGTGCGGACCTTGTCGTAGCGCTTGGTCAGCTTGGAGGACGGCACCGCGAGGATCTTCTCGTCCCCGCCCGCCTCGTCCTGCATGTGGAGCACGCCGATCGGCCGGCAGTTGATCACCGCGCCGGGGACGATCTCGCGCGTGTTGCAGACGATCACGTCGATCGGATCGCCGTCGTCCGACAGCGTGTGCGGCACGAAGCCGTAGTTCCCGGGATAGCGCATCGAGGTGTAGAGGAACCGGTCGACGAAGAGCGTGCCGGACGCCTTGTCGAGCTCGTACTTGATCGGCTCGCCGCCGATTGGCACCTCGATGATGACGTTGACGTCGTGCGGGGCGTTCTTGCCGATCGGAATGGCGTCGATGCGCATCAGGCGAGCTCCTCGGGGATGGGGCGCGCGGCGCGGACCCTCTTCGGGATACCGCGGCGCGATCCTGTGTTCGGGACCGAACGGAACGGGTCCGCCGGTGTCGGACGCTCGTTTACCGCATGGCAGCGAAGCCGCAAAGGACGACGTTCGGCGAGCCGGCCCGCCCCGTGGCCCCCTCAGACCTCGGCCCAGCCGAAGACGACGACCGGCAGGGACTTGTCTCCGATCCGCTCCACCGACTCCGTGGCCGCCTTGCCGCCCATCCGGCGATAGAAGCCTTGCGCGAGTTCGTTGTCGCGCAGGACGCGCACCGCGAAGCTCTTGAGCCCGTAGCGCTTCAGCTCGGAGCGGGCGGCCTGGAACAGGTGGCGCCCGAAGCCGAGCCCCTGGAACTCGGGCTTCAGATAGATCTCGTAGATCTCGCCCGCGAAGGGCAGCATGCGCATCCGCGTCGGCCCGACGGTGGCGTAGCCGCACACGACCCCGCCCACCTCCAGCACCAGCACGGCGGCGCGGCGCTCGATCGCCTTCGCCCACCAGGCCGGCCCGCGGCGCGTGACCATCCGCTCCAGGTTTGCACCTGGAATGATCCCGCTGTAGGCGAGGCGCCAGGCCTCGTCGTGAACGTCGGCGATCGCTTCCACATCCTTCGCGGTCGCGCGCCGGACACCGATCTGTCCCAGTCTCATGCCGAGAGCGTAACCTCACCGGCGCCGTCCGAAAAGAGGGAAGAGGCGTCATGCCGCAATGCAGCAGCGCGCCGCGGCGGGAACCGGCTCCGCAATCGCCCTCTATCGCGCCGTGCCGCCGGACGGCTAGTGTCCCGCATCGCCGCCCCGAACCCGACCAGGAGTCCCGGCCATGCGCGCCGCCCCCCTTCCCGCCGCCGCCCTCGCCGCCGCCGCGCTCGCGGCGCTCGCCGGGCCGGCCCGGGCCGCCAACGACAGCGTCTTCACGGACCTCGACCTGAAGCGCTGCGTCGTGACCGAACGCGCCCCGCCGGACAGCGACCCGGACGGCAAGCCGGAGGCCTACGCCTGGCGATGCAAGGGCCACGAATCCTGGAACGTCTTCGTCGCCGAAGGCGACCTACGCGCCGGCATCGCCTTCGGGCGCGGCCGCCGCTTCCAGGGCGACTACGCCTTCTTCCCGAAATTCTCCGTGACCGGCCCGAAGGTCGAGTGGCGCGGGCCGCGCAAGGGCGACCGCGTGGTGCCGATCGGCGCCGTCCTGCGCTTCCGCTGGGACGCGGACGGAAAGAGGGGATCGGTGCTCGCCGTGGCCCGGCTCGGCGAGAGCGAGGCCGACACCTGCGTGTTCGCCTACGTCGATGCGGTCGCCAACCCCGACGCGAACGCCATCGCCTCCGCCCTGGTGGACGACCGCGCCGCCGACGCGGCCTGCGGCGGCGACCCGCAATGGGTCGGCAAGGTCAGCCCCGACCTGCGCTGAGCCCTGCGTCCGGCGCGGGTCAGGCGCTTGAGCATGACGGTAACTTTGCATTCATCGCAGGACTATATCCTGCCTGTACTCGACGGAAGATCGAGAGGAAACGCGCCGAGGTCGCCTTGAACGGAGACCCACATGCGCCCGACCCCGAAGACCCCCTCCCTGCTGACGGCCCTGCGCCAGACCCTCGGCGAG